>DASRCB010000352.1:0-33349 GCA_035653295.1 Bryobacteraceae bacterium | reverse complement strand
AGCCCGTAGAGTGCACAAGCTTTCATGAAATAAAACCGCCCTCCGAAGCGTCACACCTGAGATCCCCGATGGACGGTAAGTTGACCGACAGTCCTGCCCCCGGCTCGACTGCTATTTCCAGCCCATCGACCTCACTTTTCGACGGCGGCGGCCAGATGGGGGAACTGATGCGCACCATCGATTGGTCGCGCACTCCCGTAGGCCCCGTCGAAAACTGGCCGCAAAGCCTGAAAACGGCCCTTAGCGTCCTGCTGAAACAGCGCACGGCCGTGTTCCTCTTCTGGGGACCGGAACACGTCCAGTTCTACAACGACGCTTACCGTCCCATCCTCGGCGCGAAAAAACATCCCGCGGCGATGGGCCAGCGCGGC
Organism: Bryobacteraceae bacterium; assembly: GCA_035653295.1. Lineage (GTDB taxonomy): Bacteria > Acidobacteriota > Terriglobia > Bryobacterales > Bryobacteraceae > DASRCB01. The sequence continues at coordinate 32,978 of DASRCB010000352.1, read as the reverse complement.
GCCGAATGCTGGCCTGAAATCTGGGACATCATTCTGCCCATGCTGGAGGCCGTACACCGCGGCGAATCCACCGCCGTCGAAGACGGCCTGCTGGTGATTGACCGCGACGGCTACCTCGAAGAGGGGTACTACACATATACGTACAGCCCGATCGCGGAAGAATCGGGCACCGTGGGCGGAGTTTTCTGTGTTGTGTACGACACGACGGCGCACGTGATCGGCGAGCGCCGCCTGCGCACGCTTCGCGACCTCGCCAGCCGCACCATCACCAAGGACGCCACCGAAGCATGCCGGCTGGCCGCGGCTACGCTTGCCGAGAATCCCTGGGATGTGCCCTTCGCCGCAGTCTATCTTTATGATCCGAACCGGAAGTCCGCAACCCTGGCCGGCGTAGCGGGTGTAAAGGCCGGGTCTGCCGCGGCGCCGGTGAAAATGTCGTTCGAGGGCGAGCTCTCGCCCGTGGCGGCCATTGCCAGTCTTGGCCGTGTTGCCGAGATTCCCGATCTCGCGCGGCACACCGGACCACTGCCCGCCGGACCATGGCCCGTGGAGCCGGCCTCGGGAATCATCGTCCCCATCATGGCGCCCGGCCATGCGCTCCCCACCGGGTTCATGCTGGCCGGCGTCAACCCGCGCAAGAGGCTCGACCCCGACTACCGCACCTTCTTCGAACTGATCGCCGGACAGATCGCCACCGCGGTCGCCGAAGCCCGAGCCTACGAAGAGGAGCGCAAACGCGCCGAGGCGCTGGCCGAACTGGATCGCGTGAAGACTGCCTTCTTCAGCAACGTGAGCCACGAGTTTCGGACTCCGCTCACGCTCATGCTGGGGCCGCTCACCGATGTCCTCAGCGGACCCGATGCGTCCCTCGAACGCTCCCGCGGCGAGCTCACGATCGCGCACCGCAACTGCCTGCGCCTGCTCAAGCTGGTGAACTCGCTGCTCGATTTCTCCCGCATCGAGGCGGGTCGCATTCAGGCCCGCTACGAACCTGTCGATCTGTCGACGCTGACCAGTGATCTTTGCAGCGTGTTCCGCTCCGCGATGGAAAGGGCCGGACTGCAGTTCACCGTCGATTGCCCACCGCTGCCGCAGCCCGTCTACGTGGACCGGGAAATGTGGGAGAAAATCGTCCTGAATTTGTTGTCCAACGCCTTCAAATTCACCTTCGAAGGGGAAATTCGCGTGTCCCTCGCCGCCGCCGGGGGGCATGCCCGCCTGGACGTGTCGGACACCGGCACAGGCATTCCCGAAAGGGAGCTGGCGCGCGTCTTCGAGCGCTTTCATCGGATCGACGGCGGGCGGGCGCGCTCCCAGGAAGGCTCCGGAATCGGCCTTGCGCTGGTTCAGGAGCTCGCGAGGCTGCACGGCGCCACCGTGCAGGTGCAGAGCGAATTTGGGAAAGGCAGCACCTTTTCCGTGCTGATTCCGTTCGGCGCCGGGCACCTGCCACAGGAGCACATCGGAACCGGTGCAAGCCAGGCGTCCACCGCGATCGGCGCTCAGACCTTCCTGGACGAAGCGCTGCGTTGGCTGCCGGACGCGCCGGCTCCCGCCACCATCGCCGACCTTGTGCCTTCGGCGCAGCAGCCGGCCGCCGAGAAGCGCGCCCGCATCCTTGTCGCCGACGACAACTCCGACATGCGTGAATATCTGCGCAGGCTGCTGGGCGAGCAGTACGAGGTTCAGGCGGTGGCCGACGGCGCCACGGCCCTGGCCGCCATGCGCGAGCACCGTCCCGATCTGCTCCTCGCCGATGTCATGATGCCCGGCCTCGACGGATTTCGTCTGCTGAAGGCCATCCGTCAGGACGCGGAGCTGAGCTCGCTTCCGGTGGTGCTGCTCTCGGCGCGGGCGGGCGAGGAATCGCGCCTCGAGGGCCTGCTCGCCGGCGCCGATGACTACGTCGTGAAGCCGTTCAGCGCGCGCGAACTTCTGGTTCGCATTTCTTCACGCCTGGAAATCGCACGCCTGCGCGAAGCGAGCGCGGAGGCGGAACATCGGCTGCTGGCCGAGGCCGAAGCGGAGCGCCGCAAACTGCGCGATGTTATCGAACAGGCGCCCGCCATGGTCGCCGTCCTCAGCGGCCCCGAGCACGTCTTCCAGATTGTCAATGGCGAATATGCCAGGGCCACCGGCCGTTCGGAAGCGGAGCTGACCGGCAAGCTGCTTCGGGAAGCTCTGCCGGAAATCACCAATCAGGGCTTCCTCGAACTGCTCGACAGCGTGTACCGGACCGGAGAGCCCGTTTTCCGCTCGGAGGCGCTCGCGCGGCTGCGCCGCAGGCCCGACGGCCCGCTGGAAGACCGCTTCTTCAATTTCGTGTATCAGCCGTGGAAGGACGTGGCCGGCCGGATTCAGGGCGTGTTCGTGCACGCGGTGGATATCACCGAACAGGTGATCGCGAGGCAGCGCCTGGAGCAGAGCGAACAGGCGTTGCGCGCCCTCGTGGAAAAGGAGCGCGACGCTCGTTCCACGGCGGAACTGCTCAACCGCGTGGGGCCGACGCTGCTCAGTCAACTCGACTTTCAGGCGCTGGTGCAATCGCTGAATGAAATCGCCACCCAGTTAACCGGAGCGCAGGGCGGCGGCTTCTTTCGAAACGACCTCAGCGCAGGCGACGGCGCTTCGGTGGCGACGGTTTTCGGCGATGCCGGGGAAGCACTCCGGCAGGCATGGGATGAGCACGCTGCCGCCATTCTTTCCTGCCGCTCCGGTGAAAGATCCTGTTTCCGTTACGATCACCCCGCGCGCGCCCCGGCGTTGCGGAGCCTTCTGGGCTGCCCCGTGGTCTCCCGTTCCGGGGAGATGCTCGGCGCTCTCCTGTTTGGCCACGCCGAGCCCGCCAGATTCACGGAAGCGCATGAAGCCATCGTTTCCGGCATCGCCGCCCAGGCTGCGATCGCCCTCGATAATGCGCGGCTGTTCGAACAAGCGCAGTGGATTCAAACCGAGCTGAAACGCTCTAACGAGGAGTTGCGCCGCGCCAACCGTGATCTGGAGGTGTTCGCCTATTCGGCCAGCCACGACCTGCAGGAGCCCCTGCGCACCATCGCCATCTCCGCCGAGCTCATCGCCCGCAGCCTGGGCCCGCAGCTCAGCGGTGATCAGCGCATGTTCCTGGACAACATCCTGACCGGAGCGCGGCGCATGATCGCTCTCATCCAGGACCTCCTGGCATATACCCGAGCAACCAAAGCCGAGGAAGGGCCGCCCAGCGCGATCGACTCCGGTAAGGTGCTGGCCGGGGTCGTCGAATCCATGCAGCCGGCGATCGACAGCGCCAATGCGGCGATCGTGGCCGGTGACCTGCCGCCGGTCCCCATCCATGAACGGCCGCTCGCGCAGCTGTTCCAGAATCTCATCAGCAATGCCCTGAAGTACCGCGGGGCCGGTCCGCCGCGGATCGAAATCTCAGCGCAGGAGCGCGACGGCTGGTGTGTATTCTCCGTAAGCGACAACGGAATTGGCATCGAAGAGCGCTTCCGCGAACAGGTGTTCGGGCTGTTCAAGCGCCTGCACAGCCGCGAGAAGTACCCAGGCAGCGGCGTCGGCCTCGCGATCTGCCAGCGGCTTATCGAACAATACGGCGGCCGGATCTGGATCGAGCACTCCGAGGTCGGAAAAGGCACCACCTTCTGCTTCGCCGTACCGGTGGCCCGCCCGCGGCTCGCAATTGCGGAGAAACACGAGACGGCTAAACCGCATCTATAAGCGCGCCTCCAATCTCAGTCCCGGCGCGATTGCCCTGCACTAACATCCATCTCTCCGTGGAAAACGCCGATTGTGGTGCGAGCCTTTGGCTTGCACGGCGGGCTCTCAGCCCGCCTCGCGGCTCTACTGAGCGCCTGCGGTGGGTCTGCCCCTAATTCGACCGCAGGGCAGCCATCGGATCGATACGGGAAGCTCGAAACGCGGGAATGTACCCGGCTGCGGCCGCGACTGCGATCAACAGCACGGCCATGCCAACGAACGTGACCGGATCGCCCGAAGTTACCCCAAACAGAAGGCTGCCCAGCGCGCTCGACAATACCCGTGCGCCGGCCATTCCCACCACCAGACCGAGCGCGGCCAGGGCGAGAGTCCGGAGCACGATCCGGCTTTGCAGGTCGGCCGGCGATGCTCCCAGGGCCATCCGAATTCCAATCTCCTGGACGCGTTGACTCACCGACCAGGAAATCACGGCGTAGATCCCCAGCGAAGCGAGAACCAGGGCGAACGCGGCGAATCCCGCCAGGATGACCGCCATGAACCGGCGCGGCGAAACCGCTTTATCGACGAGATCCTGAAATGTCTGGAAGTCGCGCACGGGAAGATTGGGATCGATGGGCCGGAGCGCGGTTCGAATCCCCGCCGCCAGACTGTCCGGCGGCAGCGCAGTTTGCACCACAAGCTGCATCGACGCGTAATCTCCGGTCTGCCGCATGGCCAGATACATTTCCGACCCGCTCGCCTGCTCCAGAGCTTCGTGCCGGACGTCGCCGACGACGCCAACCACAACTCCCAGGACCTGCTGGCCCGAGTAAGTTGTGATCACCTGACCCAGCGGGTTCTCGCCGGGAAACGCTGTCCGCGCCATGGTTTCGTTCACCACGACCACTGGCTCACTTGCGGCGCGATCCCTCTCCGTAAACAGTCGTCCAACCCGCAACGGAATTCCTGCCGCCTCAAAATATCCGTCGGTCACGACACGAATGAATGGTTCCGGGTGGCGGTTCTTCTCGTAAACATGTCCTCTCACGGAGACTGACCACTCGCGGTCGTCGCGCAGGGGCAACGCGTCGGTGATCCCGGCGGCCACGATGCCGGGAACCGATCGCGCCCGGTGCAGGACATCGTCGATGAATGAGTTCTGCTGCGCCAGGCTCGTAAGCCGAAAGGCTGGGTCAATCCTCAGCGCGGCCGCCCGTTGTGGCCGAAACCCGGGGTTCACGTCCAGAACACGGAGCAGGCTGCGCATGAACAATCCTGCGCCGACCAGCAGCGTGCAGGCGAACGCCATTTCCCAGACCACCAGTCCGTCGCGGATCCAGGCCTGCCGCCTGGCGCCGCTCGAGCCGCGGCCGGCATCCTGCAGGGCTTCGCGAAGCGACGACGAGGAAGCCTGCAACGCGGGCAGCAGCCCAAAGAGTACGCCTGTGGCGACCGCTGCAAGCAGGGTGAAGGACAATGCGCGTCCGTCGATCTGAACCGTTGCGAGCAGAGGAAGATTGAATGTGTTGACGTGTGCGATTTCGCGCGCGCCCGTCACGGCGAGGACAAGCCCAACGATGGCGCCGAAACAGGAGAGCGCGACGCTTTCCGTGATCATCTGCCGCAGCAGCCGGAAACGTCCCGCTCCCAGCGCCGTTCGCATGGCCATTTCCTTTCGCCGCGCGGTCAGCCTGGCGAATTGCAGATTGGAAAGATTCGCGCAGACAATCAACATGACTACCCCGACTGCACAGGCCAGCACGAAGAGCGCTGGGCGCACCGGCCCGCTCACGTGCCGCGCCAGTGGAGTAACTCGCGGAATGATGCCGTTCCGCTCCGGGTGTTCCCTCTCGAGTTCCTTTCCGAGCGCGGTCATCTCGGCCTGCGCAGCCGCGATCGTCACGCCCGGCTTTAGCCGTGCAACGATCCTCATCGTGTTCCCCTGTGGCTTTGCCGGATCCGCGATCGGCCAGGGGACAAAGATGTCGATTTGTGTGCCGGGAGTAAAGATACTCCCGAAATCAAAGGATTCAGGCAGCACACCGACCACCATGGCCGGGTGATTGTCCAGTATGAGCTTCCGGCCCAGCACACCGCGATCGCAGGCAAATCGCCGCCGCCAGAAGTTGTAGCTCAGGATCGTGACTGTCGGAGCAGAATACCTGCCCCGAGACTCCTCTTCGGTGAACCATCTTCCGAGTTCGGGCTGAACTCCGAGCAATGCGAAGAAATTCGCGGTCACGGGAACGCTCGTCAGCCGGTCGGGCTCACCCGTTCCGGTCAGCTGCCTGTTGCCTACGCCCCAGTCGGCGAATGCCGCCAGATCGGAGAACGACCGGTTCAACTTCCGAAGGTCCGCATAGTGCTCGGTCTGCGTATTGGTGGCGTCATTGCCATTTGAAATCCACACCAGGCGTCCTGGATCGCGGCACGGAAGTGGGCGCAGCAGCATGGCATTGATCACGCTGAAGACGGTGGAACTGGCGCCGATGCCGAGGCCGGTGATGAGGATCGTAAACGCCGTAAAACCGGGATCTCGCCGCATGCCGCGAAAACAGTAGCGAAGGTCCTGCGCCAGGTCGTTCATCCAGCGCGCGATCCAGGTGGAGCGAGCTTCTTCCGAGGTTCGTGTCATGTTGCCAAACTTTCTGTGCGCCGCGGCGCGAGCTTCCGCCTCGGACATGCCACGGTCGACCAGTTCTTCGACCATGGAGTCGATGTGGAATTCCATCTCCTGCCACAGCAGACGATTCCTTTCGCTGTGGCGCAGCCAGTATCGGAAACGCAGTCGAAAACGCTTCCAGTTCAGACCCGTCCGCATGCGCTCTCCGGCCCTGTCAGGCGAACCCCATGATTCGCGCAACCGCTCCGGTGACCTGGCGGTAACGAGCGGACTCTTGTGTCAGATGTTTGCGGCCGTCGGCCGTGAGCTTATAGAACCGTGCTCGGCGGTTGTTGGCGGAGAGTCCCCACTCTCCCTCGATCCAGCCGTTCAGCTCCAGCCGCTGCAGCGCCGGGTAAAGAGAACCTTCTTCCACCCGCAGCAGATCGTCCGACAGTTGCTGGATGAGCTGCGCGATGGCATACCCATGCAAGTGTCCGCGCATCAGGATTTTCAGAACCAGCATGTCCAGCGTGCCGGGCAGGAGGTCGGTCTTTGTTCGGTCTGCTCCCATAGACGGTCTGATTATAGTACGCGCGGGTTTGCACGTGGTTCCGTGAAAAGGTGAATTTTTGTCCGTAGCTCGAACAGGGGAGCGCTGTCCCCCGGCGATCTTAAGGACGTCCGTATGGATTGCCCTGCTGGCCGGGGTGGTTCGTCTCCCAGGCGTGCGCCTGCCCGGAGCGGATGAATTCGCGAACCATTTGCGGGCTCATCTGTCGGCCGCCGGAGCGCTGCTGTGCAGCCGCCATCCCACTCTGAAGAGCGGCGGCATTCGTATTGCCAAGTGAATCGCCGAAGGCGGCCGCCCGGCGGTAGGAGTTGAGCGCGCTCGAGTAATCTCCCAACTGTTGTTGCGCCACGCCGAGATTGTTCCAGGCCGGGCCGAAGCGCTGGTTCATCCGCAGCGCCTGGGTGTACGCGTCAATCGCCTCCTGTCTATGGCCGAGATTTGCAAATCCATTGCCCATGTTGTACCAGTCGACATAGGTCGCCGAGCGCGCCGCGGCGGTGCGCTGGCGCTCGAGCGTCTGGGTTGCAAGATCCGGCCGCCCTGCCCAGGAGTAAGCGGACGCGAGATTGTTCCAGTAGTTCGACTGCTGAGGCGCTTCGTTCACCGCGTGCTGGAACGCGCGCGCGGCGTCGCTGTTACGCCTGAGGTCGAGATAAGTAAATCCCAGAGCGTTCCACGCCATGGCCCACCGCGGGTTCAGTTGTACGGCTTTTTCGAATGGCGCTTCGGCGCTTGCCGGCTCGTGCAAACCGATGCCGTATGCGGAACCGAGATAGTACCAGGCCATCGCCGAACCGGGCTCGCTCGCTGTCCAGGATCGCGCATAGCGCACCAGCCCGTTCCAGTCCTGCCGTTGCGCATACGTGTTCGCCCCGCCAGGGGAGAAACCACTCTGGGCGGCGGCGAGCGAAGCGAACAACAGCGCACCGCTGAACGGTGCAGTAACATTGAAGCCCATGTTATCTACCTCCAAATACGAGAGTAGGTACTTGCCTCGGCGAATCGCAATGCGTAGACCTGCGCGAGGCCGTCGTCGCCTCCGGCGCCCAGCAGGAGAAAGACGACGTCCAGCTTCGGGTCGTATACTAACGCCCGGTTCTCACCCGCGGCCGGCGCCGGGGAGTCGAACGGAATCCGAACGGAATGCCATGCGTTGGCCGACGGCTTCCAAATCCATGCGCCATCGCCGTACGTGAGAAACGCGTCCTCCCGAGGGAGGTAGACCGCCTCGCGCGAACACTGCGGCGGCGCGCCGTTTGCTTTCGGATGCATATTGCGCCAGGCGCCGCTGCGCATGTCGAACGTCCACAACTCATCTCGCCTGGCGCCTCCGCCGTGGAGAATCAGCAGATTTCGCCGTGAATCCCAGGCGAGACTGGTCTGCTCATACAGATGCTGCGGTGATTCCGGGCTGTGGCGGTCGAGCCGTTTCCATGACCTCGCCGCGGCGTTATACAGGTACACGGCCGTGGGCCTCTCGGGCGCTTCGGGTCTCCAGGGAAGGTCGTATCCGGCGTCGTTCAGCTGCGACGGCCAATCCACATTGATGCCGATCACGCCGAGCGGCGTAGACACCAGCGTGTCGACACCCAGCGGCGCGCCGCCGGCGAGGTTCCATTCCGAAGTGGCGGGATCGAACGTCCAGGTTACGAATCTGACGTACGATGACGGCGGGTTCACCAACGCGTCCGGCGCCACGTTGCCGGAAGAAGGAGCGTTTCGCGCGACCACCGCGTCGTAGCCCGATGTAAGTCGCAGCCGCCGAACCACTATCATCCGGTGACTCACCGGATCATACGCATAGATACGGCGCCCGTGCTCCATCCACGGGCGTCCCCCGAAGGTAATGCCCGCCTCACGGACACCGTGGTTCCAAAGTCGCTCCGGATATTCAGGACTCTCTTCGCTCGACCGCCAGGTGTTCCCGGAAACGTCGTACATATCGACGTCATTCCCGCCATACCCGCAGTGCCCGCCTCCCCAGTAGAGAATGCGTTCCTGATCCACGTCGAACGTTGCTGTTCCCCAGGTGCGCGTTGGCGCGGCGCGTCCGGGATTGCGAAGGAGAACCCAGCGATTCCGAGGCAGGCTGTTGAAGTCGATGCGCTCTCCGGTTCCCTGCTTCTGCGGCTCGCGCTTCGGAATGGCCTGCTGTCGGCTGAGCGCTGCTTCGACCAGGATGTTGTGCGGGTCGATGCGGTACAGGTAGGTGGTCCGGACCGGGAACAGCACGTTGCAGGTCATGCGATCGCCGGCGGCGCGAGTGCTCGTCGCGAGCACCAGAAGGCGACGATCGGGTGCGATGTCGGCGGTCAGATAGAACCCGGCCGGCACATCGCCGGCGAGCTTGCTCCATCGGTCCGCGCGCGCATCGTAGGCCCACATGTCCGTAAGATCGCGGCGATTGTACCCGCCGCCGACGATCACCCACCCGGTATCAGGGTCGTATACCGTGAAGTGGCCGGCTCGCGCCTCCGGGCCTGCAACCGTTTTCGATTTGCGCCATGTGCGCGAGCCGAGGTCGAAGATCCACGTATCGGCCAGGTAATGCGATTGTGAGTCGCCGCCGAAGACGATCAGCAGGTTGTCGCGCGTGTCGGTGACCACGCGCGTGTTCATCCGCGGCGGGGGCTCGGTCGCGGCCGGCAACTCGCGCCAGTCGTTGGTCCGCGGGTTGTACACCCAGGTCCTGCTGTATCCGACCGGCTGCCGATCGCGCCCGTGCTCGGCCACGTGGCCGCCGCCAAACAGCAGCACCTCGTCATGCAAGGGGTCATACGCCAGCGAACCGCCGAGAACGGGCGGAGGCGAATGCTTCGGTTTGAGATCGGTCCATCGCCGCTCGGCGGTGCTGTAGGCGGCAGTCGCGCCCCCGGTGAAGTACAGGAGCTCGTGCCGGGTAGGAACGTAGACCACCTGATCGAAGACGACGTTGAGGTCGGGGCGTGGACAAGCCTCGTGGTCGTCGGTGGCGCCGCGAACGACCGTGCGCTCACTTCCGCTGGTGATGCCCGAGTAAGTTCGGGGGACGTACGCGAGCGGCAGCCGCCTGCTCCACTGCTCCGCCCACGCAGCGGGCAAGTCACTCTTCCACTGCGCGATGGCCGGATCGAACGTCACCATGTCGTATTCGGGGATGCGCATCAGCGGCTGTTCCTGCAGCAGGTCGGGGTCATCGTTCATGAACCCCCACAGGTAGAATGCGTGCGCTTCCCTGACGTAGTGAATGGCGCTGCCGGGCCGCGCGCCCGCGGCGTCTCGCGCCACCTCCGTCCAGCGATTCGCGGGAAGATCAGCCGCTACAACGTACGAAGCGAATGCAACAAAGCACGCCAGTGCCCGCACATTAGAACTTATAATCGGTCGGCTTGATGTGATTGAGCCGCAAATAGACGATCAGCTGGCCGCGATGATGAGTGGTGTGATTCCACGCGAGCATGAGCACCTCATGGCCGGACATCTGCGTGCCTTCCATCTTGTATGAGTTCTGCATCTGCGCCGGGGTGATCTTCGCGAACTCCGCATTGGTCCAGTCGAATGAATCGCGCAGGTATTTCATGACCGCCGCCTTATCGAGCGCGGTGGGTTTTGTCTCCGTGAACTTGTCGCCCGTGAGTGTGGAGAAGAAATACGCATTGGCCTGGGCGATGTGCACCAGCTGCTCGGCGAAGCTCATCTCTTCCGGCACGGGCTTGAAGCTGTATGTCTCGGGCGGCATCTGGTCGGCAATGGCCACAGTGTAGTCCCCGGCGGTCTTCCAGTGCTTCGCGAAGACGTCGGAGTGGTTGGCGGGCATTTCGGCGGCGAATGCCGACACGGCAAACGCAGCGCACGCGGCTGCAACGAGGAAACGAGTCATGGAATCTCCTTTGAAACGCGGTGTGGCGGTTTTCAGAATACCAATGATCCGCTGCGGCTGTGGGTGCCCGGCGGCGAACACCTCCGGCGGCGAACGGGCATACTGTACGATGGATCTCATCAGGGGGAGTTCCATGGCTGTTTTACATCTGCGGTTTAGCCGCCGCTTTGCATCCATCTGCATCTGGGGCGCATTGACTGCTGCGTCCGCTCTGGCGCAGACCACCTTCGGGTCCATCACCGGGGTTATTACCGATCCCAGCGGCGCGGCTGTGCCGCAGGCCCAGGTTATCGTCACGAACCAGGACACCAATCTTGTCCGCCGGCAGTCCACTTCGTCGGCGGGCGTTTATACCGTTCCCGACCTCATTCCCGGCAGGTACAGCGTACGCGCTGAGGCCGCGGGATTCACGCCCGGCGAGAAGAACGATGTCGTGCTCGATGCCAATCACGTCGTTACCGCCGATTTCCGGCTCAACGTGGGCGTGGCGAGCTCTCACGTCGACGTGCAGGCCGAAGCGCCGGTCATTACGACGGAAACGGCCACGACCAGCTACGTGAAGACCGAGACGGAATTGCTGGACAGCGCTCTCGAAGTGCGTCAGGGAAACACGAACCAGGGCTTCGTCATGTACAACCCGGGCGTCGGCGTGAACGACTCCGGCAATTACGCCGGACCCGGCGCGCGCCAGGTGGATACCTACTGGACCAATGACGGCATCGTCGAAATGCAGGACCTGTCAGGCTCCGGCGGCTCGGGGATTGGACCGGACCTGGAAGGCGTGGCCGAGATCAACTATGTCCTGGTCGACGCGCCGGCGGAATTCAAAGGCGCTACGACGGTCACAACCGTGAGCAAGTCCGGAACCAACAACCTGCACGGAAGTCTCTACTACGACTACAACGGCAATGCCCTGAACGCCCGCGATTTCTTCGCCTCCACGGTGCCTTTCCGGGTGTATAACGATTTCGCCGCCAGCGTCGGCGGTCCAATCAGGAAGAACAAGACATTCTTCTTCGCCGATTACGAAGGCTCGTTCGACCATGGCCGCCGGGTCATCACCGATAATACTCCACTGGCATCGTGGCAGACCGGCAACTTCAGCAACCTGCTTCCGGACAAGGTCCTGACCAATCCATTTACCGGGCAGCCGTTCGCCGGCAATATCATTCCCTCCAGTCTGATCAGCCCGGTGTCGCAGAAGCTGCAGCAGGAATTCTATCCTCAGCCCAACTGTGGCGGCGCGAATGCGACGGCGGGCAACTGGTGCGGACTCCTGCCCAGCCACACCGATTTCAAGGTGGTTGACGGCCGAATCGATCATTACTTCAGCGAACGCGATACGATCTTCGGCCGCTATAGCTATCACCGGATGAACGTGCTCGGCCAGCGCGGCAATCTGCCGCCGGTGGGCACTTACAATCAGCAGCGCAACAGCGGTAACGCGATGCTGTCGTATACGCACACGTTCAGCGCGGCCCTGCTGAATGAATTCCGCGCCGGTTATTCACGCGATACCAGCGATGTTTCGAGCACGCTGCAGGGTGACCAGATCGTCAGCGACGCGGGTATTGCCGGCATCGCTACAACGGGAATTCCCGGCCAGCCGACGCTCAGCATTACCGGCATTACCGGCACGAGCAGCTACTCCATCCACGACAAGGCGCTTACCAATTACCAGTGGACCGATAACCTGAGCTGGACCACGGGCCGGCATGCGTTCAAGTTCGGCGCCGATTTCGTTCACGACGCAATCAACCAGAACTACCTTCCCAACAACCTTTACGGCTCGTTCAATTTCACCGGACGGTACACCGGCTCGGCATACGCCGACTTTCTGCTCGGCCTGCCGCAGAAGACGGGCGTTTCCGATCCGGCGCCCAGTTCGTACCTACGTGGAACGATGGCCTACTTCTACGCGCAGGATCAGTTCAAGGTTTCGCAGCGCCTGACCCTCACTTACGGCGTGCGCTGGGAGTTATCCACGCCGTATCACGATAAGTTCGGACGTATCTTCAGCTACGATCCCGCCGCGGGCGCCCTGGTGGTTCCGGATTCGGGCCTCAAGTCGGTGAACCCTCTGTTCCCTTCCACTGTGCCGATCCTGACCGCGAGTCAGGCTCACTATCCCAGTGACACCCTGCTGCAATTCCCCAAAGCGAATATCTATCCGCGTGTCGGAATCGCTTACAAGCTCACTTCCGACGGAAAGACCGTGGTCCGCGCGGGGTACGGACTGTACGGCAACACGATCTACGGCACGATTACGCGCTCCATGGAAGGCGGTCCGTTCGGCGGAAGCGAAACCTTTTTCAACACCATCAGCGGCGGAGTTCCGCTGCTGACCATGTCCAGCCCGTTCGTGCCGCAGGCGGGGCAGGTCGCCGCGTTTGAGGACGTTTCCGGGTTCAACCCGAAGCTGAAGATCCCCTACCTGCAGCAGTGGAACATCACTGTGGAGCGGCAGATCGGCAGCGTCGGACTGTCGGTGGCCTACGTGGGTTCGCACGCGGTCAACCTGCTCTACGGCCGCAACATCAATCAGCCGCCGCCGAGCACGACGCCTTTCGATATCAGCAGGCTGCCGAACCCGAACTTCAACACCATTACATGGTTCGAAAACGGCGCGAGCCAGAAATACAACTCGCTGCAGGTGGCGGCGAACAAGCGTCTGAGCAAAGGGCTGCTGTTCAGCGCCGGGTGGACGTGGGCCAGCGATCTCACCGACCAGTCCGACGACGACTGGGTGTACGCCGACAATCCCATTCAGAACCAGTTCGACCGCCGCGCCGAGTGGGGGCACAACGCGTTCACGCCCACTCACCGCTTTTTCGCTGACGCGGTGTATGCTCTGCCGATCGGCCGGGGGCGAACCTTCCTGAGGAACATGCCGGGATTCGTCGAAGCAGTTGCCGGCGGCTGGCGGCTTTCGGGAGTGGTGACGCTGCAAACCGGGCAGTGGTTCACGCCGACTTTTGACGGCTTCGATCCTTCGAACACGAACACCATTGGCGGCCGGCCGGACGTGGTTCCCGGCGTTCCGCTCTATCCCGCGCACCAGACCATTGACAACTGGTTCAACGTGAATGCATTTGCCATTCCCGGCTGTCCGGCGAGCAACCCTGTCTGCGACAATCCGGCGAACATCGGCCGTTTCGGCAATGCCGGAGTGAATATTCTCCAGACCCCGGGAATGAGAAACCTGGACCTGTCTCTCATGAAGGAGTTCACCATCGCCGAGAACAAAATCCTGAGATTCCAGGCGACCGCATCGAACGTGCTGAATCACCCGAACTTCGGTTATCCGGACGGCGACATCAGCTCGCCGGATACCGCCGCGGTGATCACCAGCACCAACGGGAATTACCTGAGCGGATCGTCGACAGCACGGCAAATCAACTTCGCTCTGCGCTTCCAGTTCTAGGCGGCGCGCCGCCATGTGGCGCCGGCAGTTCAACACGGGAACGCTCCTCGCCTGCATGTGGGGAGCGTTTCCGTGTTTTGCTTTTTCAGAGCAGCAGCCATCTCTGATCCTGATTTCCATCGATACCCTGCGCGCCAATCATCTCGGCTGTTATGGCGACCGCAGGGCGCGCACTCCTGGTCTTGACGCGCTGGCGCGGGAGGGTACGCTGTTCAGCCGCATCGAAACTCCGGTTCCGCTGACGCTCCCCGCCCACACCTCGCTGCTGACTTCCACATACCCGTTTACTCATGGCGTCGAGGAAAACGGAGAGCAGGCGCCGGCCGGCGCGGTTACGCTCGCGGCGGTGCTCAGAGACCGCGGTTATGCAACGGCGGCGTTCGCCGGCGGCTATGTTCTGGACGCGCGCTTCGGACTGACGTCCGGCTTCGATATATACGACAGCCCGTTTCACCTCGGCCCAGACTTCGGAGAAGAGCCGCCGGAAGTGAAGCGGTCCGCGGAGGCGGTCTTCGCCGCCGCGCGGCAATGGATCGCGCATCAGCCGGGTCGGCCGTTGTTTGCGTTCATCCATTTGTACGATGCTCACCAGCCGTACTCGCACGGCGCTTACGACAACGAAATCGCGTATATAGACGAACAGTTCCGCGGTTTCACGGAGTTCCTCGCTGCGCAGGGCCGCCTCGGGAATGCTGTGATTGCTGTCACCGCCGATCACGGCGAGAGCCTGGGCGAGCATGGAGAGCAGACGCACGGCTACTTCATTTACGAGAGCACCTTGTGGGTACCGTTGGTGATACGCTGGCCCGCGGCGATGGGGCGGCAGCCACGCCGGATCGACGATCCCGGGAGTCTGATTGACGTCGCGCCGACGTTGCTGCACGCGCTCGGCGTGGCGCCCCCCCCGCGGTTTCAGGGGCACAGCCTGCTTCGGCGCCCGCCGGGGGAGGAAGCCATCTACGCCGAAAGCATGTACGCCCGCGACCACCTCGGCTGTAGCGCGCTGCGAGCAATCCGCTTCGGCCGGTACAAGTACATCGATGCTCCGAAACCGGAGTTGTACGACCTGACAGCGGATCCAGGCGAAACGCGGAATCTCTACGATCGGGACCGATCGCGCGCGCTGGCTCTCAGAGGGCGGCTGGGCGCGCTGGAGCAGCGGGGACGGCAACCCCATCGGGCGGCCTCTGACGAGGCGGCGACCTCCGGCCTGCGCTCGCTCGGTTATCTGGCGGGCGCGCCGTCGGGCGCGGGATCGGGCGCGGACCCGAAAGACCGGCTGCGGGAATACGAAGCGTACGGCCGTGCGATCCGATTCTCGAATGCGGGGCGATTTCCGGACGCGATTCGCGAGCTGAGAACGATACTTGGGGAAGATGGCGGCAACCGCCTGGCGCGCTTCTATCTCGCGGTTTGTTACTACCGCCTCCGGCGTCTCGACGATGCGATCGAGGAATTGAAGGCGGTGCAGAAAATGTATCCGGCTTACGCGCCAGCGCAGCAGCTGCTTGGAACGATCTGGCTGGTACGGCGGGATTACGGTCGCGCGCGGCGGCAGTTTGAGGAGCTGGCGGCCATTGCGCCGGGCAATTTTGGCGCGCATTACAATCTCGGAATTCTCGCCATGCGCGAGGGCCGGCGTGAGGACGCGATCCGGGAACTCCAGGCGGCGGTTCGCGCCGACCCGGGTTCAACGCAGGCGCGAGCGGCGCTGGACGAGGTGGAAGGACAGAACAAGGCAGTGCGGTAGGCGGGGTCCGGGAACCGGGGTCCGGGGTCCGCTGTGTGCTGGGCCGGTACGCCGTCGTTGGGAGGGACTTCGGGTGTGCTGGGCGAAAGGGCCGTCGCGTGGGGATGGTGGTCCGTGGCCCGTGGTCCGTGGTCCGCTGTCTGCTCGGCCGAAAACCCGGGGTCCGGGGACCGGGGTCCGGGGTCCGCTGTGTGCTGCGCCGCTATGCCGTCGTTGGGTGCGGTTTCGGGTGTGCTGTCAATTGGCGCCGCTGCGGCGGCAGGGGTCAGGGGCCAGGGATCAGGGGTCAATTCGGTGGGCTGGGCCGCTATGCCGTCGTTGGGTGCGGTTTCGGGTGTGCTGTCAATTGGTTGTGGGTCGTTGGGGTCGTGTTCGTTTGTGGGATTAGGTTCGTTTGGCGCGTTTTCCGGGTTGTAATCCATGAGCGTTTTATACGCCCTCGCCATCTGGCGCTCGTAGCGGGATTCGTAGCGGCTGAGGAGCTCGAGCGCCCTGGTGAAGTCGGCCATGGCGCGGAAGGAGCGGTAGGTCTTCTCGTCGGGCGGGAGTTGGCAGGGGCCCATGAGACCGGCTTCGTATTTGTATGCAGTTTTCTCGAGCGCCCAGACGCGGCGGATGCGCCAGGCGCAGGCGGCTATGGATTCGACCTGAAGGCGCTGGAAAGGCGTCGAGGGGCGGAACTCGTCTTCGAGTTCGGTAGAGAGTTGCAGGAAGCGCTCGGCCGGCTCGGTTGGGAGGACGATGATTTCGCTGAGCAGGCCGTGTTTGATGGCGTTTCTCGATGAGCGCAGTTTGCCCTCGGGGGTTTTGGGCCCGCGGGATTTTGCGCCATTTTCGCGCGAGGCGCGGATACGACGTTCGGAAGACATGGGAGACTTCCCTCCTGGCCGGATCTTACTCCCTGAGGTGGAAGCGCGAAGGTGGAGAATTTTCGGAGATTCTTTGTATTCAGTGGGCTGGCGGGAATGGGCGGCTTGTGAATGCCTCATCGGCGTGGGCCACAAAGGGGCATGAAAGGCTGTCGGCAGAGGCCGATCAGGTGCGGTCCGGGAGCAGTTCATAACGAGGCCAGGCGGGCTAAGAGCCCGCCGCAGGCCGAGGGCCTGCCCCCCAAAAACAGCTTGTGCATGGCCGAGCCGAGGGTGGCCAGGCGCTTTGGTGTCTTGACGCCCCCGTGTTTACATTTACAAAAGCCATTCTTCTGACCAGCAAGGCGGCTTCGAACAGAATCTCGGAACTGACCTCAGGGAGGTAGCATGCCGTTCGTTTCACGAAAGAGTTGGCCCGCGCTTGCCCGCATCGCCGGGGCCTTGGTCGCCTGCGTGGCGGGAGCCGCGCAGCCGACGTTCCCGACAAACTCCACCACTACTGTGCCAGCCACGCCTGCCAGCACCCTGCTGCGTTTACCTGACCGGCTACGATATGGAGCGTGTGGACATGCGAAATGTCCTGAACGGAGTTCTCCCGCAAACGGCGAGCGCCGGTCAGGATCCGTCGGACGCTATCAGCCCGAAGGGGCTGTTGTCCCAGGACATCAATTTCGCCAGTTGCAATGGGGGGGCGTCGCCATTCGCCCCGGTGCTGTATTACTCATCGCCGGTTCTTCCGCCACCAACACTCGCGGCGGTGCAAATCGCGCATATGCAAAACTCGTTAACCGGCAATGGGAGCGCCAGCGTCGGCGGTAAGTGCGCGGGCCTGAAGCACGCCGACATGATCGCGCGGGGCTTTGTCACGGTAGACGTTGTAAACAACTGCACCAGTCGCACGCCGTCCGACCCCGGATACATTGGCCCCGGCGGCACGGGAGACATTACCGATCAGACGCAGCTTTCGGGCGAGGTCTATTACTACAATCCGGCGCTCAATACGGTTCGAGGCAGTAATGCCGTTCATATTCACGTGGGCCCCAATGGCCCTGGCGCGTTCCCGCCGGGAAGCTACACGTTTTATGGCCGTTTCGATGCATTCAGTGGCGCTGACGATCGGGAGCCGCTGGCAACGACTTTCACGGCGCGGTACCTGAGCGGGCTGTTCTCGACTATTGCGCCGGTACTTTCCGAGAGGGACCAGCGAAGCGCACCCGCAGGTCCAGTGCCGGGAAGAACGCGTTTCATCGTCTGGCGCGATCCGAAGGTTGCCCAGGGTTACTTCACGTGCGGGTCGCTGCCCTCGTGGTATCCGCTCGGCCAGGAAGGCATCACGTCGTTTGACGAGCAGGAACATCCGACGTACGTTTCGACTCAGTTCCCCGGCTCAGCTCCCTTCGGCGCGGCCACCCAGGTTGTCATGCTGGGCAGTTCCGCCCTGCCGGCGCCGTCAATTACAGGCCATCTGTTTATGGACCTGAACACTCCCGTCGCGGGCCAGTCCGCGGCGCTCAAGGACCCGGCCGCGGATCAGGCCTGGGTTGAGGTGTGGGAGCAGGACTCCACGACGACGCAGAACGTCCAGCATCCGGCGCAACAGCTCGACAGCGCGAATCAGGCGGCCCACTCCTATCCGCAGCCCTGATGCGTCAACTGGTTGCCCTGGCCGCCGGCGCCCTGATCGCAATGGCGGTCTGGGCGACCGGCGAGCCCGCTTCACACCTGAGATTTACTCCTTTCGGCACGGGACTGCCTTCACGCGGGCAGTGGCGAGAGGGTTTTCGGGTGGCCGATCTCAACGGTGATGGCCACCCGGACATCGTGCACGGCGCGCCACGGAAACAGTCGTCGTATCCGGTAATTTTCCCTGGCGACGGGAGAGGCTCATTCCGGCGGTGGAAGGAGGCTCGCTTTCCCGACCTCCCGTATGATTACGGCGATATCGAAGTCGCCGATTTCAACGGCGACGGCCATCCCGACCTGGCGCTGGCCATACACCATGGCGGCATCTATATCCTGACCGGAAATGAGCGTGGTGAATTTACGAACGCCACGCCTGCCGCCGTGTTTGGCCCGTCCGCGCTCAACGGCTTCTCGTCCAGAGCCATCCGCGCAACTGACTGGAATGGCGACGGGCGGCCCGATCTGGTTGCGCAGTCGGAAGGGCCGCCTGCGGGCGCGGCATTTTCAAGCGCCCCCGGAGCGATGGTGTTTCTGAACGGCGGCCATCAGGGATGGCGGCCGGCGCCTGCCCTGAGCTTCGGAATTTTCAGCGATTCCCTCGCGATCGGTGATTTCGATGGCGACGGGCATGCCGACGTGGCCACGGGATCGAGCGTGCTGGGTCGAAGCGATCTGGTAACTCTTTGGCGTCCCGATCACGCCGAGGCGGCGCCCGCGGTCCCGATTCCAGGTTCGATCCATTACGTGCAGGCCGTGACGGCAGGCGATTTCGACGGCGACGGCCGGGACGACCTCGTCATCGCATATCTAAGCCTCGAGAATGAGATCTGGTACTCGGTGGTCGATGTTTACTTCTCGCGGGCGGGCATGCGCTGGAAACGCGCGGAGCTATTGAAAGAGGCATCTCGCAACGTAGCTGTTGCCACGGCCAGCGGACATCTGCGCTCCCGGCGAGCCCGAGATATAGCCGCCATCTTCACGCAGGGTCAAACCGTGCTTTTCCTCGGCGATGGGCACGGAAGTTTCGAGCGCAACACCGCAATCCCGGCTTACGAAGGCGGCTGCCGCGGGGCGCATGTGGAACTCGCCGATCTCGATGGCGACGGCCTCGACGAGGTTGTGGCCTCATTTGCCGACGAGCCAAACGGCGCGGGGCCAAGCGCAGTATGTCCATCCGGCGGCGGCATCACCGCCTGGAAGCCGCTGCGCAACTAACGCCCTACTTCTTCCCGATATCCCGGTGGGTTTCCTTCACCTTGTAGCCTGCTTCGGCGAGGCGCTTGCGGATGGAGTCGGCGATCATCACCGAGCGGTGATGGCCGCCGGTGCAGCCGAAGCTGATGGTGAGGTAGCTCTTGCCTTCGCGGATGTAGTGGGGGATGAGGTAAATGAGCAGCTCGGAGATGCGGTCGATGAATTCCTTTGTTTGGGGAAACGATCGAATATAGCGCGCGACGCCATGGTGGCGGCCGGTTTTGTGCTTGAACTCCGGAATATAGTTCGGATTGGGCAAAAAGCGCACATCGAATACCAGATCGCTGTCCGGCGGGAGGCCGTGGCGGTATCCGAAGCTGGTGACTTCGATGCGCAGGTTCGATTCGTCGCGGCCGGTGGAGAACTTTTCGCCGATGACTTCGCGCAGCTCGTGGACATTGAGCCTGGAGGTGTTGATGACCAGATCGGCGAGGTTGCGAATGGGCTCGAGTTGCTGCTTCTCGCGCTCGATGCTCTCGGCCACGGGCTGATCGAGCCCCAGCGGATGCGGCCGGCGGGTCTCGCTGTAGCGTTGCATCAGGGTCTTGTCGTCGGCCTCGAGAAAAATGAGGCGGGCCGGCACCCGGCGCTTGAGCTTCTCGTACATTTCCGGGAAGCGCGACAGCTCGCCGCCTTCGCGGACATCCACCACCAGCGCGGCGCGGCGCACGCGATGCGAATCGTGGGTCAGCTCGGCGAAGGTGGGAATGAGGCCGATGGGCAGATTGTCGACGGCGTAATAGCCGAGGTCCTCGAGAGCGCGCAGGGCGGTTCCTTTACCGGACCCGCTGTAGCCGGTGACGACGACAATCTCGGCCGGCGCTTCTGGTGTCCGCCGCGCGCCGTCGGATGAGACCTGCTTCGCCGCCGTTCGCCGCACTCAGCCTTCGATCAGGTCGAAATTGCCGTCCTTGCGCCGCAGCAGAACGCTGAGCCGGTTGCTTTCCGCGTCCAGGAACATGAGGTAGTCTTCTTTGGGACCGATCTCCAGCATGGCCTCGTCCACGGTCATGGGCTTATGCCGATGGTCGGGAACGCCGTCGCCGTTCTGGTCGACGCGGAAAACGCGCGGCGAGACCGCGTTCACAGAGACCGGCGCCGCGCTCTTCGTCTTCTTCATCTTCGCTTTCTGAGCGCGGTTGACAGCGGTCTGGACGGGGGCCGCCTCGACGGTTTTCGCCTCGTTCACGGCCGGCGCGGTGCGCTTGGTGTCGCGCCATTTGGTGCGCAGCTTCGACACCTGCTTTTCCAGCTTCTCCAGAGCGGAATTCATGGCGGTGAAGAGGTCGCCGTCGGCGCCGAGAGCCACCATCTGGTGGTCCCAGGCGTTGACGGTGATCTCCACATTCTGGAGATGCCGCTCCTGGCGCACGATGACATGCGCGTCCTTGTCGCCATTGCGGCCCATCAGCTTCCGGATTCGGTCCAGCTTCGCGTCGAGTTTGCGCATCTGCTGGGGAGGAAATTCCACGTTCCTGCCGGTATAGACAAGTCTCATTTCGTCGCCTCTGTGGAAAGTTAAGGCCGGACTCGGCGCTGGTGCGTCGAGGGGATCTTCATATCTTCACGATATTTCGCCACCGTCCGCCGCGTCACGTCGATGCCTTCGCTTCGCAGACGCGCGGTGATCTGCTCGTCGGTGAGGGGTTTGGCCGGATCTTCCTCCTCGATCATCTTCTTCACTCTGCGTTTCAGGATGAGCAGCGGCGTGCCGCTGCCGGCGATGCCCTGCACCGCCTCGGAGAAGAAGTAGCGCAGCTCGAAAACGCCCTGGGGTGTGTGCGCGTACTTGCCCGCCACGGCGCGGCTCACGGTAGAGGGATGCACACCGATCTCCTCCGCCACTTCCTTGATCATCATCGGCTTGAGCTGGTCGATGCCGCGCTCCAGAAAACCGGTCTGGCGGCGCACGATGGACTGGCACACGCGCATGATGGTGTTCTTGCGCTGCTCGATGTTCTTCATCAGCTGGAGGGCGGAGGCGTAGCGCTCCTTGACGTAGTTGCGGACTTCCTTACTCGGCTCCTGATCACGGTCGAGCATGCGCTTGTACTGGGCGTTGAGGCGCAGCTGCGGAATCTCGTCGTCGTTCAGCTGGATGAGATAGTCGTCTCCGTCTTTGGAGATGTAGACGTCCGGCTCCACCTGGCGGGCGCCGGGTCCGGAATAGCGCAGGCCGGGCCAGGGATCGAGATGCCGGATGACATCGACGGCGATCTGGATGTGCTCCAGGGGGCGGCCAAGCGCGCGGGCCATTTCGCGATACTGGCGCGACTGGAGCTGCTTCAGGAAGCGATCGACGATGTGCCACGCTACGCCATTTTTCGCGCCCCGGCTTTCCAGCTGGAGCAGCAGGCATTCGCGGAGATCGCGCGCCGCAATGCCGGCGGGATCAAGGGTCTGCACCATGCGCAGACCTTCTTCCACCTCGGCGATGCTGTGCCGGCCGGATTCGGCAATTTCCTCGAGGGACGCCGACAAGCGCCCGTATTCGTCGAGGTTGCCGATGATGTTGTCGGCGGCGTCGCGGACGCTTTCCGGCATGACCAGCACGCTGAGCTGGGAGTGCAGGTGATCGGCGAGCGTGACGGGAGACGAGAGGAAGGTCTCAAACGACGGCTTCTCGATGTTCTCCGAAGCGGGGCTTTTATAGCCGGGGTCGAGGTAGTCGTCGAAGAACGACCCGAAGTCGATCTCGTCGAAGGGGTCCTTCTCGGTGCGGGTGTCGGCCTCGGTTGTTTCGGCGGGTGCGGCTTCGACCGCGCCATCGACGGGGAGCTCGGGCGATACTGCTTCGGCGGGGGTGTACGATTCAACAGCTTCGATCTCGGCTGCCGCGTCGGAGGCCGCGCCGTTGGAAGCCTCGAGGATCGACTGATCCGATGGGTCGGCGACGCGCTCGGCCTCGAGCAGCGCCTGAACTTCCTCGGGGGTGAGCTCCTCACCGCCATCGGCCGATTCTTCGAGAACCGGGTTCTGGGCAATTTCGGCGATGATCATGTCCTTCAGTTCCAAACGGTTCAGTTGAAGAACCGTGACCATCTGGACCAGGCCGGGGGTCAGGATCTGCTTTTGCGCGACCTTTAGCTGCAGCCTCTGCGAAAGCATCGTCGCTTACATCATAACAGCGAACAGGGCGAACCGAGCCGCTTTCTTCAGCAATTTGGTTGCCGAATGGGTGGTGGGTTGGGGGATGGGTTTTTCGGGCGGTCAGGAACGATCGCGTGCAAGCCAAAGGCTTGCACTACAATTTCCCATGAAGACGCGATCAAACGTGCAGGCCGACGGCGCGCATCAGCTCCAGCGCGTTGCTCCTGGTAACCACGCCGGGACGCAGCCGATAGTCGAAGCGGATCTGGCCGTCGGTGATCTCGTCATCGAAGTGGACGTTGGCGGCGCGTCCGTTCAGGTCGCGGTCCAGATCGGCGAGGGCCAGATCGTGGGTGGTGATGAGCCCGATGGCGCCGCGATCCACGAGGCCGCGCACCACCGCCGCGGCGCCTATGCGACGATCATGCGAATTGGTGCCGCTCATGAGCTCATCGAGGAGAAACAGCACCGGCCGGCCGTTGCCGGCAAGCTCCATGATTTGCCGCATGCGCGTGATCTCGGCGTAGAAGCGCGAGCGCCCATCCTGGAGTGAATCCACGACGCGAATCGACGCGCCAGTCTGGAGCAGGCTGACGCGGAGCTGCTGAGCGGCGACAGGCGCGCCCGCCCAGGCCAGAACGGTATTCAGGCCGATGGCCCGCAGGAGGGTGCTTTTGCCC
Organism: Bryobacteraceae bacterium; assembly: GCA_035653295.1. Taxonomy (GTDB): domain Bacteria; phylum Acidobacteriota; class Terriglobia; order Bryobacterales; family Bryobacteraceae; genus DASRCB01. The sequence continues at coordinate 9,500 of DASRCB010000352.1, read as the reverse complement.
GACATGTTCGACCCGCTGACGATTAGAACGCGAATCTGCTCGCCAATGCTGACGTCGTTGGGCACGCATTGTGAAGGCGGCATCAACGGGTGTTGCAGGCCCTCGGCGGCGAAGCACGGATTGGAGGACTCCAGCAGGTCCGGCCAGGTCCAGGAGGGGCGCTCGAAGGCGAGGGAAGCCAGCGAGGAAAGCGCCTCCAGCTCGCCGACCACGGCCAGCCATCGTCCGAGATGACGGCCGTTGCGGCGGCGCCAGGATTCCATGGCCATGGCGATCTGCTCGCGCCACAGCACCACCGGTTCGATCAGCCGCACGAGCAGATGGTCGCTGGAATCGAGAAACTCGGTCCAGCGCTCCAGCCGTGCGATGCGGCGGGAGGCGGGCAGCCCTTCAATGTCCAGTTCGGACCGCAGAGCGTGCAGCCGCCCGGCCTGGAAGCGCTCCCGCTCGAGGCGCGCCAGCAGGAGGGAAAGGATGCGCAGGTCGTGGGCGGGCGTATCCGCCGCGCCGATCACCAGCCGCACGCGCCTGCGGACGACGGCGAGGAAGATCACGTCGCAGCCGAAAACACCGGCGAAAGGCCACAAACGAAGCACGTGGGCCATGAACAGGGAAAAGGTGAGAACGCCGGCCAGGGAGAGAGCGAGCGCGACCCAGCGCAGTGCGTTCGGGAGCGGAACGGGCGGCACCGAGCCCCACGCGTCCAGCATTTCGGCGTGCACCTCGGCGCGAATATCCTCGCCCAGGAGCGCGAGATCCTCGCGCAGGTCGAGCCGGCTGCACAGTTCGCGAATCGATTCCTGGCGGGAAAGCGCTTCGTCGCGCGGCGCGGGCGCAAGCAGCCACTGGGCGAGGGTGCGCTCACCCGCGCCGGTTCGGGCGGTGGAGACGAGTTCGAACAGCGAGCCGCGGCCGAAGATATCGAGGTCGTCGGCGTAGACGTGCGCGGGGTCGCGGAATGCGTCGCCGCTCTGACCCGTTCCGGCCCAGCGGTTCGTCAGGCGCGCAAGCCGATCGTCATAGTAGCGGACAGCGCGCGCGGCGAAATCGCGCCGGCGCACTACGTGTTCATGCCATACGACCAGGGCGATGAAAACCGCCAGGGGAAACAGCAGCCACCAGGCTGAAAGCACGCCTCGCCAGAACGCCAGCGCGGCGATGATGACTGCGGACAGGGCTGTGAGAAGACGCCAGTTGCCGATGGTAATGAAACGGCGTTCGCTGCGCGCGGCCTCGTCCCGCCATTGCTGCTGGCGTGTGGTGTAAGCGGCAACCGGATCCATCGGCGATGCCGATCAGAACCGCGCGGACCGCGCGGTGGAGTGAACCGGAGCGTGCGTCTCGATGATCTCGCCGCGATAGAGATACGCGTACAGAACGCTGACGGCCATGCCGATGGCGAGAGCGTACAGCAGCGCCCGCGCCGCCACCGATCGGCCGGTGCTCTGCAACCGGATGGGGACGACACTCGCAGGCGAGGCGTGTGGAATGCTTGTCCAGCCGGTTTCACCGGGCGCGGGCATTGCGACGACGCGCCGCTCAGCGGGAAGGGCCACGCCATCCCGTGCTTCGAGCCGGCGGGGCAGGGTGACGAAGATGCCGCAGTCATCGAGGGTCGAAACGGAGCCCAGGAAGCGGCGCGGTATGGCAATCTCTTCCCCGGTGCGGGCATCCGCTACGAGCACCTCGTCGCAGGTGCAGCGGCTGTACCTCCATTGCGTCGTCTCCCGGCCGCCGATGGGTGGATCGAACGAAAACGGCAGAGAGCCAAGCTGTTCCAGCGGTTGCGGGGCCGGAGCAAGCCTCATGGCCACCATTATGCGATACGGCCGAAGCAGGTCGGAATTCCACGTGCTCATTCCCGAGACATGACGAGGAAGAACCATAGCTCATTTCTGTGCGTTGCCGCGGCGGCCCTGCTGTGCGCCGCTGCTGTGCCTGCGTCCGCGCATCCCAATCTCAGTGGGAACTGGACGCTGATTCCGGCGCAGAGCACGTATCACGGCCAGCCGGCTACGCAAACCGGCGACATCAAGATCGAGCAGCGTCATGGTCAGCTGTTCATTTCCCGGCATTTGTTCATTGACGGGCCCAATTCCGGGATGGAATTCAGCTTCACAACCGACGGCCACGAAGGTTCCACGATCCATCAGGGGAAGAACATGAAAACGAAAGCCGAGTGGCACGGCGACACGCTCGAAGTGAAGACGAAGATGAACGATCAGCTCACGGTCGAGAAGTACCGGCTTTCTCCGGAGGGCGACCAGATGGTTTTGGTGGTGGATACGCCTGATGGGCAGACCAGCACGCTCGTGTTCCGGCGGGCCGGTTATTAAGAATGCATAATTTTCCGGGCTGGTCAGATTTTCCAGGGGGCGCTCGGGTGTAAACGGTTGAAACGAAACGGTGAGGGCCTGTGGACTGGCGATTGCATTAAGAGGCCCGCCGCACCCCTCCGGGCGGCTGGAGCAGTGTTATGGATCTTATCGTGCTACGCAGCGTGCCGCGGCCAAACACCGTGACGGAATTGAGGCCCTCGACCCGCGGGGAGCAGAGCTCCGAAAACCCACGGCTCATGAGCATGGAAGAAGTCCGGCGCAAGTGGGTGCAAAAACAGGAAGCCCGCCGGGCGATGCTCACCTATACGCCGCAGCCGGCGTAGTCTCTATTCATCGCGCAGGGTCTCTGCCGGATTCAGCCGTACAATTCGCAGGGCGGGGATCAAACTTGCCGCAGCGGCGACCGCCAGCAAAATTGCAGCCGTGCCCGCAAACGTTTCAGGGTCGGTGGCGCGGACACCCCAGATGATGTGCCTCAGGGCTGGAGCCACGCTGAAGGCGGCGAGCAAACCCAGGATCGCGCCCGCGGTGGCCAGCACGATGCCGGGAGCCGCAACAGAGCGGATGGCCTGCCGCAGCGTAGCGCCGAGCGCAATACGGATACCGATTTCGCGGGTCCGCTCCACTACCGTCTGTGCGATCAGGCCGTAGATGCCGATGGCCGCGAGCAGCAGGGCGAGGCCGGCCATGATGGCCATCACGGCCGCCTGAAAGCGCTGCTGCGCGAGTGTGTCGGAACGAATATCCATGATGCCGTGGAAGCCGGAGAAGGGCAGCAGGGGATCGACGGTAGCGATGGCTTTCTGCATGCCGGCGATAATGTCGCGGGGCGGCGCGCTGCTGCGCACCACGAAACTGGGCGTGAACCAGGCGTCGACAAGCTGGAACAGATCATCCGGCGTTTGGGCGGCGGGGACGAAGATCACGGGGATGGGTGTGACCGGGGCGTAGCCTCCAAGGCTGCCTTTCAGGGGGATGTCGGGGACGAGGCCGACAATTTGCATGGGGCTGCCGCCGTTCGCGATCGTGCGGCCGACGGGATCCGCGCCCGAGAAAAACTTCTTTGCGAAAAACGCGTTCACCACCCCGACACGCGGCGAATGCATATCATCGTGAGCGGTGAATGGCCGGCCGCGCAAAATGGGAATGCGCAGCGCGCGGAAATAATCGGGGGTGACGAAAGTCAGTACCGTGTCCTGGCCATCGCGGCCCGGAACGGAGGCCATCGTGTTCAGCCCTCGTTCGTAGGGGAGGCACATTCCCGCGGCGGCGCTCTCCACACCAGGAAGGGCGCGGATACGCGCCAGAGTATCCTCGAAAAGGCGATTGATTTTTGCGCTGGTCTGGTAGCGTGCATCCTGAAGAGGCAGGGTGGCGGCGGTCACGTTCGCCGGATCGAAACCGAGCGGCTGATTTCGCAGGTAAAGGAAGGAGCGCACCACCAGGCCCGCGGCAGCCAACAGCATCACTCCGAGCGCGACTTCGCCGACGATCAGCAGCCGCCGCGGCCATACGGTACGCAGGCCCGCAACGCCTCGCGTACCGGCTTCGACCAGCGCCGCGCGAATGTCGATGCGGCTGGCGCGCAACGCCGGCCAGACTCCGAACAGGACGGTGGTGAGCAGGGTCACAGCGCCCGATGCGAGCAGAACGCAGCGATCGAGCGCGATGGCCTGCCACAAGCCGAGGCTCTCTTTGGCGACCGAGCGGATGGCCGCCAGCCCGATCCAGCCGACGGCGAGTCCGGCGACACCGGCGGCGAGGGCCAGCAGGAGGCTCTCCACAAGAAGCTGATGCACGACCTGGGCGCGGCCTCCGCCGAGCGCCATGCGCGTGCCGATCTCGCGCGTGCGGGCCGCCCCGCGAGCGATCAACAGACCAGCGATGTTGATGCAGCCGATCAAGAGCACCACGCCGACCGCGGACCACAGCAGCAGAATGGGCGTACGCAGGTCGGAGGCCATCATCTTCTGCAGCGGTAGAAAGACAATGCGCACTTTGTACTTCGGCGGGATATCGTGCTCCTCGCTCAGGCGCCGCGCGCCGAGCGCCTCGACCTGCGATGCCGCCTTCTGCCAGGTCGCGCCCGGCTTCACGCGGGCGATGATGGTGTAATTCTTATCCGCGCCCTCGCCTTTGGTGGATGGGCGGAGTGGGGTCCAAATATCCGCGCCGCCGCTGGTCTGCAACTCGGGCGGCATCACGCCGATGATGGTGTAAGGCTGTCCGCGCAGCAGCAGCGGCTTGTCGAATATCGAGCGGTCGGCCTGGAGAACATTGCGCCAGAATCCGTAGCTCAGGATGGCGACGGGCGGTCCATTTTCGGTATCTTCGGATCGCGTGAACTCGCGGCCCAGCGCGGGGCGGACTCCCAGCACACGGAAATAACCGGCGCACACGCGCTGCTGGCGCACATAGCCGACGTGACCGGCGGCGGCGAAGTTGGCCTCGGTGGTCATGTCGGAGTACACGGCGGGGTCGATGGCGTCGGCGTGATCGCGCAGTAACTCCCACGTGCGGCCGTCCAGATCGCTGAACGTGCCCTGCTCAGTTGGGGTTTTGAAATCGATGACAGCCTGGCCCAGACGGTCGGCGGCGGGGTACGGCAGGGGCCGCAACAGGGCGGCATCGACGACACTGAACACCGCCGTATTGGCTCCGATCCCGAGCGCCAGGGTGAGCAGCGCGGTAATGGTGAATCCAGGGCTGCGGCGCAGCGTGCGCGCGGCCAGTTTCAGTTCGCGCCACAGCGTATCCAGAGAAGCAAAGCTCCACATATCGCGACTTGCCTCCTTCAGCAGCGTCCGATTCCCGAACTTCCGGCGCGCGGCGTAATTCGCCTCTTCGGCTTCAGCTCCCTGCTCGCGCAACTGCCGGGCCCGCAGCTCGGCGTGAAGGCGCATCTCCTCATCCAAGTCTTCGGTCATGCGGTCGCGCTTACGGAGAAAGCGCAGCCTTCGCCACAGTTCACCGGGGCTCATGCCGGCTCCAGGATGCGGGCGATGGCCGTCGAGACACGCTGGTATCGAAGGAGCTCGTGCTCCAGTTGCTTCCGCCCAGCGCGGGTCAGCTGGTAATAGCGGGCGCGGCGGTTCTCGCTCGTCCGGCCCCACTCGCCGGCGATCCAGCCCCTGAGGAGCATGCGCTGGAGCGCGGGGTACAGGGAGCCTTCCTCGACCTGGAGGACGTCCTCGGAGATCTGCTGGATGGAACTGGCGATCTCGAAGCCGTGCATCTCGCCGCCGCGCGCCAGAGTCTTTAGAATCAGCATGTCCAGCGTGCCCGGCGGAATGTCCTCGCGGCCGTTCTGTCCCGTCACATAGATAGTCTACGTCAAGATGCAGGAGAGAGTTCCCGAAAATGTGAGGCGTAGAATGAAAGCAGCCCAAAGATGTTTCGGCTGATCCTGTATCTGTTGCTCACGGTGGTGCTGATTTCAGTGCTGCGGAGTGTACTTGCCGTACTGGGACGAGCCTTCAGCATGTTCGTGCAGGGTCCGCAGGAGCGGCAGAGCCCGCGGCAGCAGGTTCCTCTCACGGGCGAGCTGAAGCGGGACCCGGTATGCGGGACATTTGTTGCGGAGTCCAGCTCGGTGAAACACGTGGAGGGCCGCAACACGGTCCACTTCTGTTCGGCGGAGTGCCGGGATAAGTATCTGCTGGCGGCGAAGCACTGACGCTTGTGGGGCAGGTCTCCTGACTTGCGGCCGGCGTCCACGGCGGCCTCGGGCGAGCGTTGACGCCGGCCTTGCTGGCTGAGAACATCTCCGCGCAGGAGCCACTACCAGGCCATGGGTGTTACGCGGCGAAGACTGCCCCATATCTACAGTCCTGGACAGACGCTGTTCGTAACCTTCCATCTGGCGGGTAGCCTGCCGGTTAGCCGGCGGTTCCCCGCCGGCGCGATTAACAGCGGCGAGGCGTTTGTCGTAATGGACCGACTGCTGGATGCGTCGCAATCCGGGCCGAGGTGGTTGGCGGAAGCAAGAATAGCGGTTCTCGTCCGTGATTCGATTTACCATTGCGGTGTTACTGACTACGATCTGCATGCATGGGTAATCATGCCAAATCATGTTCACATGCTGATTACTCCTCGAACCCTGCCGTCACGGTTCATGCGGCGGCTCAAGGGTTTTACGGCACGGCAGGCGAATGCCATCCTCTTTCGTGCCGGAAAGCCGTTCTGGCAAGATGAGACTTACGATCACGTTGTGAGGTCGCCGAGAGAGTTCCACCTGACGGCGAACTATATCGCGGAGAACCCTGTGAAGGCCGGTCTCGTTCGTGCGGCCGAGGAATTCCGCTGGTCGAGTGTCGCCTCGATTCGAGGTTAGGATCGCTGCCGAAAAGGCGGGCGTGGACGCCCGCCGCAGGTCTGGAGACCTGCCCCACCCGGTTGCGTATCATCCTGATATGAAGCTTGGAGCGCTGGCCGCGCAGCTGGGCTGCGAACTGGCCGGGGATGGGGAACTGGAGATCACCGGGGTTGCGGGGATGGAGTACGCCGGGCCGCATGAGGTCACTTTTCTGGCGAATCCGAAATACGCGCCCCGGGTGAAGCAGACCCAGGCGGGCGCGATTATCGCATCGGAGCCGGTGCGGGATCATGCCCTCGCGACCGTCGTCTCCAGGAACCCATACCTCGACTTCGCCCGCGCGCTTGCGCTCTTCTACCAGGCTCCACGTCCCAGGCCGGGCATTCATCCGACGGCCGTGATTGCGTCCACCGCGCGCATTGGTGATGATGCCTCGATCGGCCCATATTGCGTGATCGGCGACAACGTGGCCGTCGGCCGCAATGCGGTCCTGCATTCGCATGTGGTCATCTACGAAGGAGCCGAGATCGGGGATGATTTTTTCGCGCACGCCCACGTCACAGTGCGCGAGCACTGCCGGATCGGCCACCGCGTCACGCTCGGCAACGGGGTAGTGATCGGCGGCGACGGATTCGGGTTCGCGAAGACCGCCGAGGGCACACACTACAAGATCGTGCAGTCGGGCCCGGCGGTCATTGAAGATGACGTGGAGGTTCAGTCGCTCACCTCAATCGATCGCGCAACCGTGGGCGAGACGCGGGTGAAGCGCGGGGCGAAAATCGACAGCCTGGTGCAGATCGGGCACGCGTGTGTTGTGGGCGAGGACAACATTATCTGCGCGCAAACCGGTCTGGCGGGCAGTTCGGTGCTGGAGAAGAATGTCCTTCTCGCTGGTCAGGTGGGCATCTCCGGGCACCTCACGATTCATGACAACGCCGTGGTGTATGCCCAGTCGGGAATCGGCGGCGACGTGCCCGCGGGCGCGGTCATGTCCGGGTCGCCTGCGTTCGAGGCGCGCGAGTGGCTGCGCGCCGTGACTGCATTCCCGAAGCTGCCGGAGTTGCTGAGGAGAATGAGACAATTGGAGCGACGGCTGGAGGAACTGGAGCAGGCCGGGCGGTCATCCCCGAATGCCGAAGAGCGTCAACCCTGAGAACAACGGGCGTCGTCCGGTTGCTTACAAGAACGAGTCGTTCCTGGACAGCCCGGACGGGCGTTCGCTGCGCATTCTCTCCGAATACCTCGAGCCGCTCTCGCATTTCCGGGACGAGAAGATCCGCGACACGATTGTCTTTTTCGGCTCGGCGCGAATTACCGAAAGCGGCTCGATGGGCCGGTATTACGAGGACGCGCGCACGCTGGCGCGCATGCTCACGGACTGGTCGGACCATCTTCAGAACGCGGCCTGCCGCTTCGTCATCTGCTCCGGCGGCGGGCCTGGCGTTATGGAGGCGGCCAACCGCGGGGCCTCGGAAGCGGGCGGAAAAACAATCGGCCTGAATATCGGGCTTCCCTTCGAACAGCGTCCGAACCCGTACATCACCCCCGAGCTTTCGTTCGAATTTCATTATTTTTTTATGCGCAAATTCTGGTTTGCGTATCTGGCGAAAGCGCTGGTGATTTTCCCCGGCGGCTTCGGCACCATGGACGAGCTGTTCGAGATTCTGACTCTGGTCCAGACACGCAAGCTGGAGAAGAAGATCGTCATTCTGCTGTACGGGTCGGAATACTGGAATGAAGTGGTGAACTTCGAGGCCATGGTGAAGCACGGCACCATCAGTCCCGAGGACCTGAAGCTGGTGGACCGCGCTGACGATCCGGCCGCCGCGTTCGAGATCCTGCGGGATAAGCTGACCCGCTACTACCTGCAAAAGGAGCCTGCCGCGGCCGAGGCGGCTCCGGCGCCTGAAATCGCGAAATCCCGAGTGTGACCGATGCTCGACCGCTTCCGCAGGATCTTGCGCAAAGCAGGCAAGCTGGTGATCTGCTTCGTCGTCCTGCTGGTGTTGTCGATCGTTCTGGAAATTGCCAACCCGGGCGGCGTCACCACCTTCCTCGTAAAGGCGGCGCTGTATGTCTGCGGGTTCCTGCTCGTGCTGCGCTACGTGCGGATGGGGATTCGCAAAGCCATCTGGCGGCTGCGCAACCGGCTGCTGGTGACGTATTTGTTCATCGCCGTGGTGCCCGTGCTGCTGGTCTTCACGTTCGGCGTGATCGGTTTCGGTTTGCTGGCGGGCCAGATCGCCACTTACTTCGCCACTGCTGAAGTGGATCGAAACGTCGCCGCGCTTCGTTTGACGGCCCAGGCGGTCGCGCAGGCGGCGCCCGCCCAAAGAGCGGCCACGCTTAACGGGCTCGGGGGGACGCTGGCCACGCACTTCCCCGATCTGCGGGTGACAGCACGGTCGCCCGGGCAGTTGCTCACGTACCCACCGGGGGCGCCGGCCACCTTTCCTCCACCCGGGTGGGGCGATGTGGCATGTGTCCTGCTCCGCGACGGAACGCTCAATCTATGGGCGCACGTGATGCGCGGCGACACCGAAGTGACGGCTTTGACTCCGGTGCCCGAGGCATACGCCAGCACTACAGTGCCGGGGCTTGTGGTTCGTCTTTCGCCCCGTGTGCTCGAGGAGAGCCGGGCCCGCTCGAAAAACCGCAACGAAGTCACCATCGATAAGGAGCACTACGAATTCGACCAGGGGAGGGTGCGCGAACCGGCGATACCGCCTCCGGCTTATCGCTTCGATCAGGCCACCTTCGGCTTTGCGCGTTACGCCATGGCCGTCTGGGACCGGCCCGGCAAACTGGATACGTTGTTGATCTTCGCGCGCACCCGCGCGTCGGTA
>DASRCB010000351.1:0-12359 GCA_035653295.1 Bryobacteraceae bacterium | reverse complement strand
CCTGACCGCTCCGCACCAGCGCCTCCAGCCGGTCGGATGGGAGCAGGCCTGTAGTGCGCAGTTCGGGAGTTTCGCTGACCAGCTCAGGAAACAAAGCCAGGGTGTTGAAGCTCATTGTCGAGGGGCGCCTTTGCAGGATACCTCAGACGTCCACGCGCACCCGCTTTACGTGCCCCGTCTCGCCGGAGAGGATCCGCACGCGGCTTTGCGGCACGCCGAAGTGGTCGGCCAGAAACGCGCAGAGCGCACGATTCGCTTTTCCTTTCTCCGGGGCTGCGGCCACTTTGACTTTCCACGTGCCGTCCGGCAACCTGGCGGCCAACTCCGTGCGCGAGCTTTTCGGAATCACCTTGACCGTGAGGTCCACGTCAGGCCATTTCGGCGATGGCCCGCAGCAGCACCTGCGACGAGCACGGCTTCTTCAGGACGCGCGCCGCGCCGAGGGGTGGCGTCTGCAACGCGGCGCCGGTCAGAACCAGCACACGAGCATCCGGCCCGAGGCCGCGCAGCAGATCCTCGCCGTCGGAGATCCGCGGTAGCCGCAGGTCCATGACCACGATGTCCGGCCGATGGTCACGAAAGGAATCGATCGCTGCCGCCGGCGATTGCGCCGCAGTCACCTCATGTCCCGCGGCGCGCAGCACCATACAGCGCATGCCGAGCTGCTGTGCGTCATCCTCCACCACGAGCACGCGCGCCATTTTCACCCGAAGACGATGCTGGCGATCACCAGCTGCGGCATCTGCTTGTTCCAGCTTTCCGGCACGTCATCGAACGGCAGCCGAAACGCGCGCGTCTGGCCGGGCGCCAGCACGCCGCCGGTGGGACGCACGATCGGCTCCCGCGCGCGGCGCACCAGCTGCCCATAGCTGTCGTAGAAAATGCAGTACACCTCCACCGATTTCACCGGACGAGTTCCGTTGTTGGCGATCTTTCCCTCAATCTCGATGACCGTCTGCCCGGCATAGCTGTCGGTGGCCTTCATGGTGACGTCGCTCAGCGCGAGATTCCGCACGTAGGCCTTCGCCTCCGGCGTGAGCGCCGTGACCTGCTGCGGCGCCGGCGGCCGCTGCATGTACCAGATGCCCGCGATTACCAGCAGGCCCAGTACGATCGCGATTCCGATGGTGACTCGCTTATCGCCCACTAACGGTCATCTCCCCGATGACCAGCGCCGGAGACGCCGTGGATCCACGAAACTCCAGCTCGCTGCCGACCTGTGTGATGCCGGTCAACATCTCGGGCAGCTTGCCCGCGATGGTGATCTCAGACACAGGATACGCGAATTCGCCACCCTCGATCCAGAGTCCCGCGGCGCCGCGCGAATAGTCGCCGGTTACGATGTTGACGCCGGAGCCGATCAGTTCCGTCACGTACAGCCCCCGTCCAATGCCGCGCACGATCTCCTGTTCCGATTTGTCGCCGGGCTCGAGGAAAAAGTTCCCGTGCCCGATGCTGGCATTCCCGGCGACGCCGCGCGCCGCGTTGCCCGTGGTCTTCATTCCCAGCCGCCGCGCCGCGTAGCTGTTCAGCAGCCAGGTCTTCAGCACTCCGCGCTCGATCACCACCGTCCGCCGCGACGGGACGCCCTCATCATCGAACGGGCTGCTTCCGAACAGGCCTGGGATCGTGCCGTCGTCCACCACCGTCACCTGCTCCGACGCCGCCCGTTCGCCGAGCCTCCCGGCGAGAAAGGTCGCGCTGCGATAAACGGAATCGCCGTTCACCGCTTCGAAGATATGCCCGACCAGGGTGCGCGCGGTGCGCGGTTCGAAGATCACGGGCACTTTGCAGGTGGGAAGCTTCCGCGAACCGAGCCTGCGCAGCGCGCGCTCGGCGGCCCGCCTGCCGACTTCCGCCGCGGGCTCGAGCCCCGCATGGCTGCGCGCCAGTGAAAACCAGTAGTCCCGCTCCATCCGGCCGTCCTGCCTGGCCACCGGCGTGACCGACAGCGAACACGAACTGGTGCGATAAGCGCCCGCGAACCCGCGCGAGTTGGCGAACGCCCGCCCGCCCGTCCAGGAATCGAAAGACGCGCCCTCGCTGTTGACGATCCGTTCGTCGGCGGCGAGAGCGGCTTGTTCGGCGGCCAGCGCCTCGTCGATTTTGAAACGCGCCTCGAGCGAGGCGACATCGTCGGACCAGAGCTTCAGGTCCCCATCCCACGAACCCAACTCGTTGTCATCCGGCAGCCCGGCGAACGGATCCTCGGTGGCGATGCCGGCCAGTTCCACCGCCGATTCCACCATCTGCCGGACGCCCTCGCGGGTCAGGTCCGACGTGTACCCCGAGCCGGCCCGCCTGCCCATCAGCACCCGCAGCCCCGCGGCCTGCGATCCCGCCTCCTTGAGCGTTTCCAGTTCGCGCATGCGCACGCGTGCGGAGAACTCGTCGCCATCGGCCAGGGTGCATTCGGCGTCGGTGGCCCCGCGCTCCAGCGCCAGCCGGACCGCGTCCACCGCGATCTGCACGTCGATCATGCCGCCGTGCCGCCCACCGTCATGCGATCGATCTTCATCGTCGGAATGCCTACGCCCACGGGCACGCTCTGCCCTTCCTTGCCGCAGATGCCGATGCCTTCGTCCAGCCGGAGATCGTTGCCCACCATGCTGACGTACTTCAGCGCCTCGGGCCCGTTGCCGATGAGCGTGGCGCCGCGCACCGGCCGCGTGAGGCGCCCGTCCTCGATGAGATAGCTCTCCGACGCCGCGAACACGAAATTGCCGCTGGTGATGTCCACCTGCCCGCCGCCGAAATTGGCGCAGTAGAGACCGCGCGGCACCGAGCGGATGATGTCCGCCGGATCGCTCTCGCCTGAGAGCATGAAGGTGTTCGTCATGCGCGGCATCGGGATGTTCTGGTAATTTTCGCGGCGGCCACTACCCGTGCTTGCGGCGTTGAGAAGCCGGCCGGAGAGCTTGTCGGCCAGGTAACCGCGCAGAACGCCGTTCTCGATCAGCACGTTCTCCTGCGTGGGTACGCCCTCGTCGTCGACATTCAGCGAACCGCGGCGATTCTGGATCGTGCCGTTATCCACAACGGTGCACAACTCGCTCGCGACTTTCTGGCCGATGCGCCCGCTGAACGCGGAAACGCCTTTGCGGTTGAAATCGGCTTCCAGGCCGTGCCCGACGGCCTCATGCAGCAGAATTCCCGGCCAGCCCGGCCCGAGGACAACGGTCATCTCGCCGGCCGGCGCGTCCACGGCCTCGAGCTGCGTAATCGCCTGCCGCGCCGCCTCCGCCGCCCATGTCTCCGGGCTGCGATCGCCGGTGAAGGCCTCCAGCGGAATGCGCCCGCCGCCGCCCGCGTAGCCGCTCTGCGGACGGCCGCCGTTCTCGCGCGCCAGGACGCGCACTCCCAGCCGGGAGAGCGGCTGTACGTCGTGCGTCATGGCGCCGTCGCTGGTGGCGATCAGCACGTGCCGAACATTATCGACAAAGCTGGCCTGCACCTGAAACACACGATGATCCCAGGCGCGCGCCGCGCGATCGGCGCGTTCGACGAGCGCCACCCGGTCCTGCAGCGTGAACGAGCCGTCCAGCAGCGGATAAACGCTCCGCTTCGGACCTTCGGAAAGGCCGGTCTTGTCGACCTTTGCCGGACCGCTGGCGATAGCGGCGGCGACCCGGCAGGCGTGCCGGATCTTCTCCGCGCTCAGATCGTCGCTGTAGGCGTAGCCGGTCCGCTCACCGGAAACGACCCGTACCCCTACGCCGAGCGACACGCCGCGAACGGCGCTCTTGATAATCGACTCGTCGATGCTGATGCTGCTGTTCTCGACGTACTCGAAGTAAAGGTCGGCGTAGTCGCCGCCGGAGTGCAGCGCCTCGCCGAGCCAGTTCTCCAGATCGTGCGCTGTTATACCGAACTTCCGCGCGAACAGAGATTCACTCAATGCCATAGCCGTCCCAATTTCAGGCTAGCAGGGCGAAGGTTACCCGCTGGATGTAACCTCCTGCGGCGCTGTCAGTCCAATGTTCGGTATCTATGTCGAGAAAAGTACTGCCAGGAAGGCCGTATCCTCAGGGCGCCACGTGGGATGGAATGGGTGTGAACTTCGCCATATATTCCGAGCGCGCCGAAAAAGTCGAATTGTGTCTGTTTAATGACCCTTGCGCCGCCGAAGTGGAGCGCATCGCTCTGCCCGAGTGCAACGCATATGTCTGGCATTGCTATCTGCCCGGCGTGCAGCCCGGACAACTTTACGGTTATCGGGTTTCCGGGCCGTATGAGCCGGAAAAGGGTCTGCGCTTTAATCCCAACAAGATGCTGGTGGACCCCTATGCCAAGGCCATCGCCGGACGAGTCGATTGGAATCAGCCCATTTTCCCCTACGTGCTCGGCCACGAGCGCGAGGACCTCGAAATGGACACCAGAGACGACGCCGCGGGTATGCAGAAATGCGTGGTCATCAACCCGTATTTTGACTGGGAGCAGGACCGCAGCCCGCGCGTCCCGCTGAGCGAATCGGTGATCTACGAAGTTCACGTGAAGGGCTTCACGAAATGCCACCCCGATGTTCCCGAGGAACTGCGCGGAACGTACGCGGGGCTTGCATCGAAGGCGGGCATTACGTACCTCAAGCGCCTCGGCATCACCGCCGTCGAGCTCATGCCCGTGCACGAGTTTCTCAACGACAAGAACCTCGTCGACCGCGGCCTGTGCAACTACTGGGGCTATAACACCACCAACTTCTTCTCGCCCGAGGCGCGCTACTCCAGCACGGACGATGGCGGGCAGGTAAACGAGTTCAAGGCCATGGTCAAGGCTTTGCATCGCGAAGGCATCGAGGTAATTCTCGATGTCGTGTACAACCACACTTCGGAAGGCAATCACATGGGCCCCATGCTCAGCTTCCGCGGCGTGGACAATCCCACCTACTACCGCCTGGTGAACGATAATCCGCGCTACTACATGGATTACACCGGCACGGGCAACAGCCTCAATGTCCGCCACCCGCAGGTTCTGAAGCTCATCATGGACAGCCTGCGTTACTGGGTGGAGGAAATGCACGTCGATGGATTTCGCTTCGACCTCGCCTCAACGCTCGCCCGCGAGCTGCACGACGTGGACCGCCTGTCCGCGTTTTTCGACATCATCAACCAGGATCCGGTCATCTCGCGTGTGAAGCTGATTGCCGAGCCGTGGGACGTCGGCGAGGGCGGATATCAGGTGGGCCAGTTCCCGGTGTTGTGGGCCGAATGGAACGGCAAGTATCGCGACACCGTGCGGCGCTACTGGAAGAGCGATGAGGGGCAGCTATCCGACCTGGCGTACCGCCTGACGGGCAGCAGCGATCTGTACCAGCACGATGGCCGCCGGCCGTCAGCCAGCATCAACTTCATCACCGCGCACGACGGCTTCACCCTGCAGGACCTGGTGAGCTATAACGAGAAGCACAACGAAGCGAACGGCGAGAACAACGCCGACGGGGCCAATGACAATCACTCCTGGAACATGGGGGTGGAAGGCCCGACGGACGATCCCGAAATCAACCGCCGCAGGGAGCGCCAGAAGCGCAATTTTCTGGCGACGCTGCTGCTCTCGCAGGGCGTGCCGATGATCTGCGGAGGCGACGAGATCGGACGCACGCAGGGGGGCAACAACAATGCGTATTGCCAGGACAACGAGATTACCTGGTACGACTGGAATCTCGACGCCGCGAAGCTGCGGCTTCTGGAGTTCACGCGCCGCCTGATCGATCTGCGAAAGCAGCATCCCAACCTGCACCGCAGCAAGTTCTATCAGGATCGCAGCATCCGCCACTCGGAGACGAAGGACATCATGTGGCTCAGGCCCGACGGCCAGGAGATGGCCGACGATGAATGGGGCCAGGGCTGGGTTCGCTGCCTCGGCCTGATGCTGAATGGGGAAACGCTGGGGCAGGTGGACGAAAACGGGGAGCCGGTGGTGGACGAGAGCTACCTAATCCTGCTCAACTGCCATCACGAGCCGATCGATTTCTATCTGCCGGCCGCGCCCCACGATGGCGAATGGGAGGTGCTGATCAACACCAACCAGGAGATCGAGCCGGACGAATCGACGGAGCCGGCGCATCCGCCGGCTGGCCAGGCGCTGCCGGTATCGGACCTGTCGCTGATATTCCTGCGCGAGCTCAAGGAGCAGCCACTGAGTGTCCGCATCTGATGTGGTGCGAGCCTTAGGCTTGCACGGCAGCGGCCTTTGGCCCGCCCGTTAGATCACGCCGCGACCGGCGCCTGCGCCGCGACTTCCTTGACGATTTCCGCAACGAACGCTTTGGCGTCGCCGAACAGCATCAGCGTTTTGTCGTTGTAATAAAGCTCGTTCTCGATGCCCGCGAAGCCGGGGTTCATGCTGCGCTTGATCACCATGACCGTACGGGCTTTATCCACATCGAGAATCGGCATGCCGTAAATGGGGCTGCTCTTGTCGTGCCGCGCGGCAGGGTTCACCACATCGTTCGCGCCGATGACCAGCGCCACGTCGGCTTCCGAAAACTCGGCGTTGATGTCTTCCATCTCGTGCAGGCGGTCGTAGGGGATATCCGCTTCCGCGAGCAGCACGTTCATGTGCCCGGGCATGCGGCCCGCGACAGGATGGATGGCGAACTCCACATCAACGCCGCGCTTGACCAGCTGATCGGTCAACTCGCGAACCTTATGCTGTGCCTGAGCAACGGCCATGCCGTACCCGGGGACGATAATCACCTTCTGGGAATTGGCCAGGATCATGGCCGCATCTTCGGCGGTAGCGCTGTGCACCGGCTTCGCAGCCTGTTTCGTCTTGTCGGCCGCCTGCACCTGGCCGAACGCTCCGAACAGCACGTTGGTAAACGACCGGTTCATCGCCTTGCACATGATCACCGACAGGATGAAGCCCGATGCGGCGTTGGTCGCGCCGGCGATGATCAGCATCTGATTGTTCAGTGCAAAGCCCATGGCGCAGGCCGAGGCGCCCGCGTAGGAGTTCAGCAGCGCGATCACAGTAGGCATATCGCCCCCGCCGATGGGCAGAATCAGCAGCACGCCGAACAGCAGCGAAAGGCCGATAAACACCGGGTACGCCCATGCCGGCGCCGGAGCGGCGATCATCCACACGCCAATACCCGCGGCCACGGCGAGCAGCCCGAGGTTGACGAAATTCTGCCCGGTGTACGTCATGGGCCGCGTGGGGATCAGGTCCTGCAATTTGGCGAAGGCCATGATCGAAGCGGTGAAGGTCAGATACCCGAGCAGCACCTCGATGGTCAGCGCCACCATCTCGGCGCCGGTCGGCGGGGTCGCAGTCTTGTAATATTCGGCGGTGCCCACCAGCGCCGCCGCCAGCGCTCCGAATGCGTGCGACAAAGCCGTGAATTGCGGCACGGCGGTCATGGGCATCAGCAGCGCCATGGGAGCGCCGATGGCCGCGCCGACAATCATCGCGATCACGATTTCGGTGTAGTTGTGCACGCCGGCGCGCAGCAGCGTGCCGATGATCGCCAGCGCGAATCCGATCTCGCCCGCGATGACGCCGCGGCGGGACGTGGTCGGCGAGCTGAGCCATTTAATCGAAAAAACGATGGTCACCGCCGCCAGGAAGTACGCGTATTGCCAGAAGTTCTGAAGAGCGCCGGTTTCCATTATTTTTTGCCTCTCTTGTCCTCGCGCCGGAACATCTTGAGCATGCGGTCGGTGATCATGAACCCGGCCACGATGTTCAGAGTCGCGGCGACGATGGCCACCACGCCCAGCACCGAGCTGGTGTGCATGCCCGCGGCCTCGCCCACGATCATGATGCCGCCCACCACGGAGATGGCCGAAATCGCGTTGGTCAATGACATCAGCGGCGTGTGCAGCAGCGGGGAGACGCGCCGCACCAGTTCGAGACCGAGAAATGCGGCCAGAAAAAGAATACAAACGTTCAGCAGACCGAGCGAAAATCCGGAATTCATGCCACCACCACCGTTCCGAGCAGCGCTTCAACACGCGGGTTGACTACCTGGCCCCCACGCGTCACCAGCGTGTCCTTGATAATTTCGTCTTCCATGTTAAGGTTCAGCTCGCCCTCTTTGGTCAGCATGTTCTTCAGGAACGTGGCCACGTTGCGCGCGTACATCTGGCTGGCGTGATATGGGACCGATGCCGGCACGTTCAGCGGACCGATAATCGTGACGCCGCTATCGACGATGGCGTGGCCCGGTTTGGTCAGCTCGCAGTTGCCCCCGCGCTCCGCGGCGAGGTCGACGATGACCGAACCGGGAGTCATGCCGCGCGCCATCTCCGCGGTGATCAGCAGGGGGGCCTTCTTTCCGGGGACGGCCGCGGTGGTGATCACGACGTCCATCTCCTTCATCACCGCGCCAAGCTGCTCCCTCTGCCGCCGGATCGCATCTTCGCTCAGCTGCTTCGCGTAGCCGCCCTGTCCTTCGGCGCTCTCGCCGACGTCGATCTGCACGAACTTCGCGCCCAGGCTCTCGATCTGTTCTTTGACAGCCGAGCGCACATCGAATGCGCTCACCACTGCGCCCAGACGCCGCGCTGTCGAAATCGCCTGAAGACCGGCGACGCCGGCGCCCAGCACCAGCACGCGCGAGGCGGCGATGGTCCCGGCGGCGGTCATCATTAAAGGAAACATGCGCGGCAACTCCATTGCGGCCATGAGCACCGCCTTGTATCCGGCCACCGTCGCCATGGAGGAAAGCACGTCCATGCTTTGCGCGCGCGTAATGCGCGGGATCAGCTCCATCGAAAACAGAGTGATGCCGCGGCGCGCCAGATCGAACATGGCGCCGGGCTGCCCCAGCGGGTCGCACATGCCGATGACGGTATGCTGCGCCGAGAGGTCGGGGCTGTCGGTCACCTGAACCTGTACAAGGATCTGCGCCTTTTTGCGCACCTCTTCGGCCGAGCCGACGATCTCTGCGCCTTTTGACGCATACTCCTCGTCGCGGAAGCCGGCCGCCGCACCGGCGCCCTTTTCGACCACGAACTTGATCCCCAGCTTCAGGAGCGGATCCATGGCCCGCGGCGCCATGGCGACGCGCGTCTCGCCGGCCACGGTTTCCTTAGTGATTCCAACGATCAGGCTCAAAATTGACCTCCCTCGATATCCGGCGAGCCGGAGACGCAGCAGGGCGCTGGAGCCAGCGCCCGGATGAGACACCCTCGATCTCCCCAGCCCCGCCCACCACCAATGGAATAGGGTTGAAGCTCCCTGATTCGCAAATCGCGGGCCAAAACTGCCGGGGTTTGTCCTAAGCCATCAGCGTACACCCGTTAGCCGTATCTTTTCAGTCGCGCTTGTGGCCGGAAGTTCTCGCTTGCGCTGCTACTGAGGCCGTTCGCCGCAGTATCGCACCAGGCGGACGTTCTCCAGGCCGAAGTCGGCCATGGCCACGGGCTCCTCATAGCGAACCACGCGCAGTTGCGAATACAAGGCCGGCAGTTCGCCCGTGTCGAACACGACGGCCCCGCCGATCGGGCCGATTTTGGTGGCGTCGCGATGGAAGGCTTCGATGACCAGAATCCCACCGGGTTTCAGCGCCTTCTGGAGCTTCGCCGGCATCTCCCGGCCTCCCGCATAGCTGAGAAGGATGAGGTCCCAGCGGCTTTCCCCAAAGTCGAAGTCCTCGCTCCGCCTGATCTGCGTGTTCAAATGCACGCCAAGCTTGCGCGCATTCTCGTCGGCCAATGCCACTGCCTTCTCCGCGGGATCGAAGCCGGTTACATCCCAGCCCTGCTGCGCCAGCCAGATGGCGTTCCGGCCCTGGCCCATGCCGACGTCGAGCGCCGTACCCGGCTTGCGCATTTTCGCTACCTCCATCAGAAACGCGTTCGGCTTCGTATTGAATCGCGGCTTGTCCGAGGTCAGAATGCGATTCCAGCGTTCGATTTCAGAGCGTTCGCCCTGCTCGTCGATGAGCTTGATCTGAGCGTCCGCTTCCACATCGGACACGCCCGTTGATTTCAGGTACTCGCGATAGCGAGACTCCGCGTTTTCGGGTTTCTGCTGATCCGGCGGCAGAGAGTTAAACCATGCGCGGAAGCGCTCGTACGCGCGTTCGGCGGGCGGCAGATTGGCGATGTGCTTTTCGAGGTCTGTGTTTGTCTGAGCGCAAGCCGCGCCCGCGGCAAGGCTGAAGGCGAGAACGAACCGGCAAACCGGGAGCACGATCTCTACACGATACTCTGACTGGGTGGTGCGCGTCCGCACGCTGAACTCGGCCCCCCTCCGATCCCGCGCCCGATGGGTTCTGTACTGGTCGCAGATGAACCGGCGCGTCGACTCGAATCACGCGATGCTTTTTGCGATCGAACTCGCCAACCGCGAGCGGTTGCCCGTGCTTTTCTATGAGGGACTGACCTGTTCGTATCCGTTCGCTAATGACCGGTTGCATACCTTTGTGCTGGAAGCCGTGCCCGATATCGCGCGGCACTTGCGCGAGCTCGGCATCGGATACTGCTTCTATCTGCGGCGCCGCCATGCGGATCCCAACGACGTGCTGTATCGGCTGGCGGCGGATGCGGCCGCCGTGGTCACCGACGATTACCCGACATTCGTCGCGCGCGGGCACAACGCGTCCGTGCCGGCAAAGCTGGACATAGCCTATTACGCCGTGGATTCCTCGTGCATCGTGCCCATGGCCAGCTTCGCTAAACGCGAGTATGCGGCTTACACGATCCGGCCGAAGATCCGTCGCGTGCTGTCCGAATTCCTGCGGCCCGCGCCCGCGCCTCGCGTGGATCTCCGCTGGAGCGGTCCGGCCCCGCAATGGCATACCCAAGTCACGCCCGGCGACATAGCGACGCTTGTCGCCTCCTGCGAGATCGACCACTCCGTGCCGCCCTCGATCGCTTTTCGAGGCGGCGCGGATGAGGCGCGCCGGCGGCTCCATGTCTTTCTTCGCGATGGCCTGCGGCGCTACGCCCGGCTGAAGAACGAGCCTTCGGCGCACGCAACCAGCGAGCTGAGCCCGTATCTGCATTTTGGCCAGATATCGTCCCTGGAGGTGGCTCTCGCGGTTCAGGAATGCGCGCGCGAGGAGCGGCTCATCGCCGACGAGTTTCTCGAGGAGCTGATCGTCCGGCGCGAGCTGGCCTTCAATTTCACCCGCTTCACGGATAACTATGATTCGCTCGCGGCCTTGCCTGACTGGGCGCTGAAGACCATGCGGGAGCATGCCGCCGACCGGCGCGACCCGGTGTACACCGCTGAACAGCTGGAGTGCGCCCAAACATACGATGAGCTGTGGAACGCCACGCAGCGGGAACTCGTGCTCCGCGGCAAAATTCACGGCTATTACCGCATGTACTGGGGCAAGAAGATCATCCAGTGGTCGGCGGGATATGATGAGGCCCTGGCTACAATGATTCGCCTGCACGACCGTTATGCTCTGGACGGCCGCGACCCGTGTACCTACGCGAATATCCTCTGGTGTTTCGGCCTGCACGACCGCCCCTGGACGGAGCGGCCGATCTTCGGCACGATTCGCTATATGTCCTACGAGGGAATGAAGCGCAAAACGGACGTCGACGCATACGTCCGCGAGATCGCCGCCCTGGAGCGCCCGTGAAAGTCGCCGTCGCAGGCGCCAGCGGGTTCATCGGTCGTCATCTCGTTGCGGCCCTTCACAGCCGCGGCGATGAAGTGATTCCCTTCAGTCTGCGCGCCGGCGCGGTGTTGTCGCCTGCCGTGTTCGATGCGGTGGATGCGGTGGTCAATCTCGCCGGCGAGCCCGTGGCGCAGCGCTGGACAGCGGAGGTAAAGCGCCGCCTGCGCGACAGTCGCGTACAGGGCACTTACAATGTGATCGCCGCCATGACCCGCGCCACGCCCGCGCCGAAAGTGCTGGTGAACGGCTCCGCGATCGGCTATTACGGATCGCGCGGCGATGAAGTGCTGACCGAAGTCTCCACCCCGGGCAACGATTTCCTCGCGGGCGTGACCGTCGCCTGGGAGAGAGCGGCCATGCATGCCGCGTCGCTCGGGGTGCGGGTAGCGCTGATTCGCACCGGGATTGTGCTCGGGCCCGGGGGCGGCGCTATGGCGAAGATGCTTCCGCCGTTTCGCGCCGGTGTTGGCGGGAAGATCGCATCCGGGCGCCAGTGGATGTCATGGATTCATATCGCCGATATCGTCGGCCTGTTTCTGCATGCCCTCGACCGCGACGATGTCCGCGGCGCGGTAAATGGCACGGCGCCGGAGCCGGTGCGTAACGCGGATTTCACGCGCGCCCTCGGGGCGACGCTGCATCGGCCGGCTCTGTTCACCGTTCCCAGGTTCGCTCTGGAGGCGGCCTATGGCGAAATGGCCGATGCCCTGGTCGGGAGCCAGCGCGTCCTGCCTGAGCGCGCGCTGCGAACGGAGTACGGTTTCCGCTACCACCAGCTCCG
>DASRCB010000350.1:0-7467 GCA_035653295.1 Bryobacteraceae bacterium | reverse complement strand
CGCGCACGGTATAGCATCAAAGCGTGAACCTTGCCGTAAACCCGCCGGTTCTGCCGATGCTCGCGAAGCGAATCGAAGAGCTTCCAACAGAGGGCAATTTCATTTACGAGCCGAAGTGGGACGGCTTTCGCACGCTGATCTTCCGCGATGGCGATGACATCTTCATCCAGAGCCGCGACGCGAAATCGCTGAATCGTTACTTTCCCGATCTGATCGAGCCTATCCGGTCGCAGTTGCCCCGGCGCTGTGTTCTGGATGGCGAGATCGTCATCGCCAAAGCGGGCCGGCTGGAGTTCGAGGAATTGCAGCTGCGCATTCATCCCGCCGCATCGCGCGTGAAAATGCTGGCGGCGCAGAGCCCGGCCTCGGTGGTGTTCTTCGATCTGCTTTGCCTCGGCGACACGGATTTGCGTGAGCAACCGTTCCAGCGGCGGCGGCGCGAGCTGGAACTGGTGCTTTCCTCGGCCGTGCCGCCGATTCACCTGACACCCGCGACAACCGATGTCACGGAGGCGTCCGATTGGTTCCGCCGCTTCGAGGGCGCGGGACTCGACGGCGTAGTCGCGAAGCCCGTCGATGGGGTGTACGAGCCTGACAAACGGGTCATGTTCAAGATCAAGCACCAGCGCGACTGCGACTGCGTCGTTGCCGGCTTCCGCTGGCACAAAGATGGCGCGGGCACGGCCGTCGGCTCTCTTCTGCTCGGGTTGTTCGACAATGCGGGCGCGCTGCAGCACGTGGGCGTGTGCGCCAGCTTCACGAAGGAGAAGCGGAGAGAGCTGGTGGAATTTCTTGCGCCGTATCGCGATAAGGCGCTGGTGAATCATCCCTGGAAGGCGTGGGCATCGGCGGAAGCAGCGGGCCAGCGCATGCCCGGAGGACACAGCCGCTGGAGCCAGGGCAAGGATCTCTCATGGGAGCCGCTGCGGCCCGAGCTCGTCGTCGAAGTGGCGTACGAGCACATGCAGGGCACGAGATTTCGCCATATGGCGCAGTTTCGCAGGTGGCGATTCGATAAGGAGCCGAAAGACTGTACCTACGCGCAGCTGGAGGTGGTTCCTCCGGAGGAGTTAAGCAGGATCTTTGCCGCGGGCCGGTAGCGCACGCCGGTCACTTCCTTTTTCTGATCGCCTCGCGCCACTCGCGCGTGGGGTCGTCGTCCGGGTCCGGCGTTTCCTGCGGCGGACGGATCCCCTCCGGAACATGCCGGAGGTTCACGCGAATGCGCGTCCAGGTAGACGAGCGCCCGCGCATGGAGTCGACCAGTACATCATCGACGGCGAGATGCGCGGCGGCGTCGGAATGCTTCGCCTTCCACCGCTCCAGACCTGCCAGCGCGGCCGACTTGTCCGGCGAGTTCGCGATCACGATGAGCGGCATCTTCGTCCGCGGCTGCTTCGGCGCCGCGGTTTTTGCGCGCGACGGCGCGACACGCCGGCCCTCGCCTGCCATCTTGCGGAAATGGGGCGGCCAGGGCGCGTCACCGAGACCCGCAGCCTCGTCGCGCGAGGCCAGCTCGAGCAGTCCCTCCAGGGAGCCGGCGGACTCATCCATGGCCGCGTGCGGGTTACCGATCTGCGCAAACCGCTTCGGCATTGTGAGCACCGTAAAGTCGGCCGGGTCCGAATCGGGTACCTCTTCCCAGCGCAGAGGCGCGGACACACGAGCGTCGGGCAGCGGGCGGATCGAATACGCGGAGCAGGTGGTGCGGTCCTTCGCGTTCTGGTTGTAATCAAGAAAGACTCCGTGCCGTTCCTCTTTCCACCACTTCGAGCTGGCGAGTTCCGGCGCGCGGCGCTCCACTGCGCGCGAGAGCGCCAGGGCGGCGCGGCGAACTTCGGCGAAGCTCCAGCGCGGCTGGATGCGGACGTTTACGTGCATGCCCCGTGAACCGCTGGTTTTCGGCCACCCGCGGAGCCCGAGCTCCTCCAGAAGCGCCTGGACCTCCAGCGCAACGCGGCGGACGTCATCCCACGCCACACCGGGACCAGGATCGAGATCGACTCTGAGCTCGTCAGGGTGCTCCAGATCGGCGGAACGCACCGGATGCGGGTGCAACTCGATACAGCCCAGGTTGACCACCCATGCCAGGCCGGCGGTGTTATCCACAACGATTTCTTCGGCCGTTCTTCCCGACGGGAACGACAACGTCACCGTTCGCACAAATGCCGGGTGATCGGAGGGCGCACGCTTCTGATAGAAGGCCTCGCCTTCGGCCCCGTCCACAAACCGTTTCAGCACGATGGGGCGGTCGCGAATGCCGAACAGGGCGCCGGGCGCGACAGAGAGGTAATAGCGGACAACGTCCAGCTTCGAGAGCTTCGTCTGTTTCGTGAAATACGGCTTGCCCGGATGCGTGATCCGAACCTCATGTCCGTCGATCGACAGAACCTCCACGGCCTCTTTTCCCACAAAGACAGGCTACATCGCCGCGGTGATCCGCCTCAAATCGGAAGCGATAATCGGAGGGTGAGCGGTGGTTCCCTGCCCGGATTCATGCTGCTGTTGGCGGCCGTAACGTGTGTCGGGGATCAGTTTACGTTCGACCCATATACGATTGGCGTTTCGCTGATGCAGCCCTCCGGATGCGGCGTATACATCACCGACGTGATGAAGGATTCGCCGGCCGAGAGAGCGGGTTTGAAAGCCGGCGACCGTATTCGCGCCATAGACGGCAGGCGCCCCGAAAATAACGCGGAGGCGGCGCGCATGCTGCGGGGCGACGGACCCGACAAGGTGCGCGTGCGGATCATTCGAAACGGCCGTGAGTTTGAAGCTGTCGTGAAGCGCGAGGAGTCGTCGGACATTCTGCTGCGCGCCGGGAAGAAACTCGTCTCCGGCGTTCTCGTCCCTCCGGACTTCAGCGGCACCTGGATCTCGACGCGCGTTTTTCCGTGGGGATATCCGGCGGACACCACGTTGTTCTATCCAGGGTGCGAACTGCTGGTGGTTCCCGACGCGGGCCGGAGCACCATCGACGGACTGGTCATTCGCGGAACGCTGCAGGTAGTGGTGGGCGAGGTGGCCCCCGGCGGACCGGCGGCCCGCGCGGGCGTGCAAACCGGCGACGTTATCGTGTCGGTGAACGGCGTCGATCCGAGCGGCAAGTCCGGCGAGGAATTACAGCAGATGTTCTCGAGCCATCAGCCGGAGACGCTCCATGTCCAACTGAAGCGGGGCGCCGAAACGCGGGAGGTTGACGTTCCGCTCGCGCCCGTTGCCGAGGTTGCGCGCGCCAGTGGAAAGCGTATCGTCAACGGCATCGCCGTTCCCGTCTGGCTCATCGACGGCAGCACCGGTTGCCGGCCCCGCTAAACCGCGCCTGCAAATACCCCCTTGACATTCGCATCTTTTAGTACTAATTATTTAGTATGCGTCCGAAGGCAAGCACCCTGACCGAGCAGGAGCTGGAAATCATGAAGGTGGTCTGGGACCTGGGTAAGGCTACGGTGCGCGATGTCTACGAGGTTCTGCTGGAGCGCCGGCGCATTGCCTACACCACGGTCATGACCATGATGAAGATCCTGGAGACCAAAGGCTACCTGAAGAAAAGCGAGGGTGAGCGGGCGCACGTGTACCAGCCCTCTCAGCCGAAGCAGCAGGTCATCCGCGGCATGGTGCGGGAGTTCGTAAACCGGGTATTCAATGGCTCGGCCGAGCCGCTGCTGCTGCATCTGGTGGAAGACGAAGGCCTGACGGAGAAGGACCTGGCCGAGATTGCCCGGATGGCGAGGAGGAAGAGATCATGACCGCTGCTCTGCTGGCGTCCAACCTGTTTGCGTGGAGCCTGCAGGTGCTGCTGCTCATTACAGCGGGCGGATTGCTCTGCGCCGCGTTTCGGGTGCACGCCCCGCGGCCGCGGCTTATATTCCACCAGGCGCTGCTGGTGTGCGCGGTGCTGCTGCCGCTGGCCTTCGTTCGCTCACCACGGCCAGACGCCCGAGAAGGAGGCGTTTTCGTAACCCAGGGACCCGCAACCGCCCGCGCCCCTCACGCGCGCGGCCTTCCTCTTAACGGGTCGGAAGCGGTGCTGGCGATCATCGCAGCGGGTGCGGCGATTCGGCTGATCGGCATCGCGCTCGGTATGTGGCGACTCCGCCGGATGCAGAACAACGGTGAGCGCATCCACGATCTTCCCGCACCCGCGCGCATGGCGCAGGCTGAACTGCACACCTTCGCCGAGTTCTATATCAATGGCGAAATCACAGGGCCGGTGACATACGGCCTGCGGAATCCGGTAGTGCTGTTGCCGCCAGGTTTTCTGGACGCGAGCCCCGATGCGCAGCGTTCGATCATCTGCCATGAACTGATTCATGTGCGGCGCAACGACTGGCCCTTCACTCTGGTCGAGGAGGCGGTCCGCGCGCTGTTCTGGTTTCATCCGGCGATCTGGTGGTTGCTGGCGCAAATTCAACTCACGAGAGAACAGGTGGTGGATCAGGAGA
The DNA here is from genome assembly GCA_035653295.1 of Bryobacteraceae bacterium. Classification (GTDB taxonomy): domain Bacteria; phylum Acidobacteriota; class Terriglobia; order Bryobacterales; family Bryobacteraceae; genus DASRCB01. The sequence continues at coordinate 3,022 of DASRCB010000350.1, read as the reverse complement.
CCATCGGGCACACGCGCGATCGCGACGGCTATCTACAGACGTTGCTGGCCATCGCGGCGGCGCGCCTTCAGCCCGACCTTGCCCCGGCGCCGCTGTTCCTCAGAAGACGCCATCTCGCGCGTCGAGTGGCAGCCATAAATGAAGGAGCCCGTATGTCACTGCGAAGACTCGTTACCACACTGGCCGGCATGGCCCCCCTGTTCGCCGCCGCAGCCGTTCTCGGCTGGCAGGCTTTCCCGCTCACGGCCGCGAACCCCGTTGATTCGCCGGGTGTCGAGGTGATGCCGAATGACAACGCTTTCCGAGTGCTGCATCGCACCGGTGTCGAGTACCCGCCGGCAGCCGCGGCCGCGCACATCGGCGGGTACGTCGTGGCGTCGGTCACGCTGGACGAAAAAGGAAATGTTGTCGATGCCCACATTGTTTCCGGTCCGCAGGCGCTGCGCAGCGCGGTGCTGTCGTCGGTGCTGAAGTGGCACTTCGATCCGGAACAGAGACTGCCCGAGAATCGGACGTTCGAGATTGGGGTGCGATTCACGGCCCCGGCAACGGGAGAGCTGGCTGCGCCTGTGAGGGATTGGACCGCCGAGCCCTCGTCGGCCACCGTGGGCAATATTGATGTCAGCCGGCTTCCAGCCACGCTTCAGGACAAAGCCGCAACCGTCCTGCGCGGACACGAAGGAGAGACGATGTCTGCCGACCAGTTGCGTGAGCTGGGAGCGGCTCTGCGGGCGGTGGACAGCCATTTGCGTCTGGCGTATTTCAATGAGGACGGAAAGACGACGCTGCAGGCGGTGCTCGATACTGGCGCAGGACAGGCAGATTTGGCCGAGCGCAGGACCGACTCTGACGCGCCGCGGCGCATTCGCGTGGGCGGCAATGTGCAGCAGATGAATCTCGTGGAGAAGGTGGCGCCCGTGTATCCGGCGGAAGCGAAACAGGCGCACCTTCAGGGAAGCGTCCGGTTTATCGCATTGATCGGAGACGACGGGCGCGTGAAAAAGCTGACGGTCGTTTCAGGTCATCCCCTGCTCGTGACGGCGGCGGAAGATGCGGTGAGGAACTGGGTGTATCGGCCGACGCTGCTGAATGGGAATCCGGTTGAAGTGGTGACGCAGATCGATGTGAATTTTACCTTGTCTCAGTAGATGCTGGTGCGAGGCCGGGCGCCGGCGGCCCGGTCGCCCAGGATCTGCTTCGCGCCGATCGCCATCAGGCCGATTTCAGTGTTGGCCTGGAACAGCCGGAAGCCCTGCTCTTTGTAGCGAGCCACCTGCTCCGGATCCCACGCAGGCGCCCCGAGATATTTCCCGTGCTTCTGAGCGGCATCAACGACCCGGGCAATGGCGTCTTTCAGGCGCGGGTGGCCCTGCTGGCCACGCAGGCCGAGCGAGAAGGACAGATCGCTCGTGCCGATGAACAGCGCATCGAGCCCCGGCGTGGCGGCAATCTCATCGATGTTTTCCACCGCATGGGCCTGCTCGATGATCGCGATCGCCATGATGTTCTCATCCGCCGAATCGTGGTAGCAGTCCGAGCCTCCGGGCCAGCAGAATTTGGCCAGCACCGGACCCGAGCCGCGAACGCCATGCGGTGGATAACGGCAGGCTGCAACCGCCTGGCGGGCCAGCTCAGGCGTGCTGGTGAAGGGGAAGACGACACCGTAAACGCCGGCATCGAGCACGCGTTTCGCGGTCCAGACTTCGTTCACCGGCACACGCGCGAACGGAACGGCCGGCAGCCCCCGAGTGGCCAAAACCATGTGGCGCAGCGTCTCCAGCGTGATCGGGGAATGCTCCATCTCGATCCACAGGAAATCGAAGCCCATGCACGCGGCGTGCGCCGCGATATCAACGCTGGCAACGGTAAGGGTCAGGCCGAAAACCGCCTCGCCGGCGGCGAGTTTGGCTTTTACGGGGTTGGTCCAGGGCGCTGCTGCGTCGGTCGGCATGCCGCCATAATACCCCCGCAGAGCGACTCAGGCGTGTTTATGGCGCCCGGCGGGGTGGCCGAAGCCCAGCCACAACAGGCCTCCCAGACCCCAAATCAGGAACAGCAGGATGGCAAAGCCCATCAGCAGATCAGTGATGGGACTGCCCGCGAAATTCAGGCGCGGGTAGGGAACGTAAGCAAGAACGAAAGCGAGAACCAGGCTGGCGCAGTGCCAGTACCAGGAACGAGAATGAAAGCGCCACAAAAGGATAACGGCGACGGCGATCGCGCCGCCGTAGGCCAGCAGCGCCCACCACGGTGACATTGGCAGTCTCCTTTCGCCCTGATTGTAAATCCGGCCCGCGCCGAAAACCAGCCTTCAGGAGCGGATGCCTTGACCCTCTTCGATGGTGATGTAACGGTCGACGGGGAGGTTGGTCAGCTTCTCGACATGTTTACTCGGCCCGGGCCACTCGATTTCGATGTAGTCCACCTTCGTGGCGTCGCCCAGGCCGATCACCTCGCGTGGATCGTGCGATGACAGGTAGCTGCCGCCGTTGTTCTTCAGGCGCGACCGGCGCGTGCTGCCGGCCACCCATCGAATGCGCGCGCCCACGGCATCGCGATTACAGCTGACTCCGACGAGCTTGACGCCCAGCCAGTGGTTGTTCGGCCCGGCGTTGTTCTTCAGCAGCACCGGAGCGCCGCCGTTGTTGCCGATGAGCACGTCGACACGGCCGTCGTTGTTGTAATCGCCGAGGGCGAGGCCGCGCGCCGGGAAACTGCGCGAGAACACCGGGCCCGAGTCCGCGCTGACGTTGACCAGCTTGCCGTTATCGTTATGAAAGAGCAGCAGCGGCTCCTTATACTTCACCTGCGCGGAGTACTGGTCGATCATGTCGTCCGGATGGCCGTTTGCAAGGAACAGATCGAGCCGCCCGTCGTTGTCGTAATCGAAGAAGCGCAGTCCCCAGCCGCTCAGCAGCCGCGTGGAGTTCGCCACGTCGTTGCGGTGCGCGATATCGGTGAACGACTCATCGCGGTTGTTGCGATACAGCGAAAACATCTCCTGATCGACATTGGCGACGAA
>DASRCB010000349.1:0-7103 GCA_035653295.1 Bryobacteraceae bacterium | reverse complement strand
GGCGCACGTGATGCGCGGCGACACCGAAGTGACGGCTTTGACTCCGGTGCCCGAGGCATACGCCAGCACTACAGTGCCGGGGCTTGTGGTTCGTCTTTCGCCCCGTGTGCTCGAGGACAGCCGGGCCCGCTCGAAAAACCGCAACGAAGTCACCATCGACAAGGAGCACTACGAATTCGACCAGGGAAGGGTGCGCGAACCGGCGATACCACCACCGGCTTATCGCTTCGACCAGGCGACCTTCGGCTTTGCGCGTTACGCCATGGCCGTCTGGGACCGGCCCGGCAAACTGGATACGTTGTTGATCTTCGCGCGCACCCGCGCGTCGGTGCTGCTGAGCTGGATTTTCGCCACCACGGCGGCGGGGATCGGCTCCGGCCAGATCGCGATCGCGATGCTGATTGGCGTTGGCGTACTGTTCCTGCTGGTGGAGATCGTCTCGCTGGTCATCGGAGTGTCGCTTACCCGCACCATAACCGGCGCCGTGCACGATTTATATGAGGGCACGCAGCGCGTTATCGAAGGCGACTTTTCCTGGCGCATTCCGGTGGCGCGCAACGACCAGCTCGCCGAGCTGACGACTTCGTTCAACGTGATGACCGGGAACGTGGAGCGCCTGCTCGGCGTCGCGCGCGAGAACGAGCGCCTTCAGGCCGAGCTGGAGATCGCCCGCGAAGTGCAGAACCAGCTCTATCCGAAGACGGTTCCGCGCACGCGGACGCTGCACCTGACGGCGGTTTGCCAGCCGGCGCGCATGGTTTCCGGCGATTATTACGACTATCAGTGCCTTGAAGACAGCCGTCTGGCGTTGTCCATCGGCGACGTGGCGGGAAAGGGAATCTCCGCGGCATTGCTGATGGCCACGCTGCAATCGTCGATGCGAGTGCAGTTGCGCGCGGTTCAGCATCCGGCCCCGAACGGCGGGGTGGCGGTGGCGACGCGGCTCTCGACGGCGCACCTGGTCAAGGAACTCAACCAGCAGGTTTACTCTTTTACCTCCGCTGAGAAGTACGCGACTTTCTGTCTCGGGATATATGATGACGATTCGGGAGAGTTTACGTACACCAACGCCGGCCATCTGCCGCCGATCCTGATTCGCGACGGCCGTCACGAAAAGCTGGACATAAATGGCATGGTGGTTGGGGCGTTTCCGTTCGCGCGCTATGACGAGAGCCGGGTGCATCTGGAGCCAGGCGATCTGCTGGTGTTCTACACCGACGGAATCACCGAGCCCGAAAACGAGTACGGCGAGATGTTCGGAGACGAGCGGCTGATTGACCTCATCGCCAGAAACTCTGAGCGGGATGATCAGAAGCTGATCGGCATGGTTCTGGACTCGGTGCGCCAGTGGACCGGTTCGCCGGAGCTGTTCGATGACATGACTCTCCTGCTGGCGCGCAGGATTTGAAAACCATGGCCATCATTCGCCGGCGGCTGATCATCATCGGCGTGGCGATTCTGGCGACGCTGGCGGCGGGCACGGTGGGCTTCATGGCTATCGAAAGCTACCCGCCGTTCGATGCGTTCTACATGACGCTGATCACGATCAGCACCGTGGGCTATCAGGAACTTCATCCGCTCAGCCGCGCCGGGCGGATTTTTAACTCCTTTCTGATCGCCATCGGCGTGACGGTGCTGTTCTTCGCCATTGGCGCGGTGACGCAGACGGTGATCGAGCTGGAGCTGAATCAATATTTCGGAAGGCGGCGCATCAAAGGGATGATCGACAAGCTCAGGAACCACTACATCGTCTGCGGCTACGGCCGTGTTGGGCGTGGCGCCGCTGCCGCGCTGCGCTCGGCCGGGGTCCCGTTCGTCATCATTGACCGGCACGAGGAGGAGGTGGAGCGAGCCATTCACGACGGCATGCTGGCGGTGCTGGCGGACGCCAACAACGACGACATGCTTCGCGAGGCGGGCATCATGGAGGCCGCGGGTCTGATCGCTACGCTTTCAACGGATGCGGACAATCTGTTCCTGGTGATCTCGGCGCGCACGCTCAACCCCGCGCTGCGCATTTCCGCGCGTGTTTCGGAAACGGCGTCAGAGGACAAATTTCGCCGCGCGGGCGCGGAGTTCGTGTTTGCTCCCTACGACATCACCGGCCACCGCATGGCCGAATCGCTCATCCGCCCGCACGTTTTCCAGTTTCTCGATTTCACGACCTCGAACAAGATGGGGCTGGATGTCGGGCTGGAGCAGATTTCCGTTTCGGACAAGAGCCCGCTCGCATCGCAGACCCTCGCGCAGCTGCAGATACGCCGCGAGCTGGGGGTGATCGTTTTGGCTATTCGCAAACAGGACGGGCGGATGGTGTTCAACCCTCCGGCGGAGGCGGAGATTGTCGGCGGAGACTGCCTGATCGTCATGGGCGAGCATGACGCGCTGCACCGCCTGGAGCGGATGCTGACCGAGGTGCGGGCATGAAGGTGCTCACCGCGGCGCAGATGCGCGAAGTGGACCGGCGGACGATGGAGATGGGCATCCCGGGAATCGTTCTGATGGAGAACGCCGGCCATCGCGTGCTGGAGGTCATGGCCCACACTTTCGCGCCACTTCGCGACCATCGGATCGTGGTGTTGTGCGGCAAGGGCAACAACGGCGGAGATGGACTGGTGATCGCGCGTCAGTTACTGACCCATGTACGCGCGCGCGCGCTGCACCTGGTGCTGGCGGGCGATCCTGCCGAGATGCGCGGCGATGCCGCGGCCAACCTCCGTATGTTCGAAGCCGCTGGCGGGCAGTACCTGTTCACCATTTCGCCGGAGATGCGCGAGACGACGCTGGTGGTGGATGCGCTGCTTGGGACGGGACTTGACGGACCGGCGCACGGACGATCGCTGGAGCTGATCCGCTCGATCAACGGCGATTTCCCTCTGGCCAAAGTGGTGGCCGTGGATCTGCCATCGGGCATGCAGAGCGATTCGGGCGCGCAGGAGGGCGATATCGCGCGCGCCGACGTGACTGTCACGTTTACGGCGCCGAAGGTCTGCCATGTTCTGCAGCCGGCCTGCTATTCGATCGGTAAGCTGCACGTTGCGAATATCGGGTCGCCGGCATCGCTCTACGAGGAAAACGACGAGATTCGCCTGCACCTTTCCGGTCCGGCGCGTTTCGCGCACCTGTTCCGTCCGCGATACGCGGACTCCAACAAAGGGATGTACGGGCATGTGCTGGTGATCGCGGGCGGCCGTGGAAAGACGGGCGCGGCGGCCATGGCGGGAATCGCCGCTCTGCGCGCGGGAGCGGGACTGAGCACCGTCGCTTCGGCGGCATCGGCGATCGACACAATCGCGGCTCACGCGCCCGAGATCATGACCGAAGCACTGGCGGAAACGGCGGACGGCGCGATTTCCGATCAGGCATGGAACGACGGGTCGCTGGAGCGAGCGCTGAAGCGCAAGACGGTGGTGGCGGCCGGTCCGGGTCTGGGAACTCATGACGAAACCGTTCATATGCTGGACCGGCTGGTAAACGAATCCGCTGTGCCCATGGTGCTGGATGCGGACGCGCTGAACGGGCTCGCGATAAAAGGCTTCGGCAGCGCAGGGCCGCGTGTGCTGACTCCGCATCCGGGGGAGATGTCGCGGCTGACCGGAAAGAGCACTGACGAGGTCCAAAAAGACCGGATCGCTACGGCCCGCGCGTTCGCCGAAGAGCACGGGCTCGTGTTGGTGCTCAAGGGCGATCGGACGGTGATTGCGTTTCCGAACGGGCATGTATGGATAAACCCGACGGGCTCACCGGCGATGGCCACAGGGGGTACCGGCGACATACTTACCGGCCTCACCGCAGGGCTCATCGCACAATCGCCGGACGATGTGGAATCCGCAGTGCTCGCCGCAGTCTGGCTGCACGGACGCGCGGGCGAACTGGCCGCGGCCGCGCTGGGCGAAAAGCCAGTCATCGCGACCGACCTGCTGCGTTATCTGCCGGAGGCGATGCGTGAGTGCGCCGCGGATTTTTCACACGCGCTCTGAAGAGGAGACAATTGAACTCGGCCGCAGGATCGCGGGAGAACTGCCGCGCAAGGCGGTCGTGCTGTTGATCGGCAACCTCGGCGCGGGCAAGACGACGCTGGCCAAAGGCATCGTGCAGGGTCTGGGGGCGGCGGAGCCGGAAGAGGTTGCCAGCCCTACGTTCACGCTGATCCACGAGTACGGTCCGGCGGTGTATCACATAGACCTGTATCGCCTCGAGACGGAGGCCGAAGTGGCCACGCTCGGGCTGGATGAGATTTTCGACCGGGAGGCTGTGGTGCTCATCGAATGGGGCGAACGTTTTCCAGCGCTGATGCGGGCCGAGCACATTGAAATAAGGATTAGCGCCGAAGGGGACGACGCGCGGCGAATTGCCGTTCACGGTATACTGTTAAGTTGATAGACAAAGCGGACATTGATGCCGCTGACCTGCTTGCGGACGCCTGGCAGCGGTTCGGGGCGCGATTTGCCATCGTTACCAGTTTCCAGGCCGAGGGTATGGTGCTGGTGGACATGGCCGCCCGCATTTCACAGAACATTCGCGTGCTTACGCTGGATACCGGCCGGCTGCATGCCGCAACCTTTGAGATGGTTGGCGTGGTGCAGCGCCGTTATGGCATTCGGGTGGAAGTGATTCAGCCGGATGCCGGGGAGGTGGCCGGCATGACGGCCGCTTTTGGGCCAGACTTGTTCCGCGACGGTGTTCCTTATCGCATGCTCTGCTGCCAGGTGCGTAAGGTCCGTCCACTCGAACGTGCTCTGTTCGATGTCCGCGCGTGGGCTTCAGGGCTGCGCCGCGAGCAGGCCGAATCGCGCCGGGATATCGCCACGACAGAATAAGTGGTCGGGCGCCTGAAGCTGAATCCACTCGCCGCCTGGACGCACCGGCAGGTTGAGCAATACACCGCGGCGCACGATGTCCCGCGGCATCCGCTGTACGCGCAGGGTTACGCGACCATCGGCTGCGAACCGTGCACCCGAGCGATTCGTGCCGGTGAGGATCCACGAGCCGGACGATGGTGGTGGGAGAGCGATGCCGGGAAGGAGTGTGGCATTCACTTCAGCCCGGACGGTCGCGCCGAGCGCACCGTCGATATCCTGCTGCGAGAGGTGCTCTCCGTTCCGCGATGAGCGACGAAGGGTTCACGCTCTGGTTCACCGGCCTCTCGGGCGCGGGTAAGAGCACCATATCGCAAATCGTGTACGACGGGCTGCGTGAGCGCGGGCGCAGAGTGGAATTGCTGGACGGCGACGTGGTGCGGACGCACCTTTCAAAAGGCCTGGGGTTCAGCCGGGAAGACCGCGACACGAATATCCGCCGCATCGGCTGGGTTTGCGAGGTGCTGTCGCGAAACGGAGTGATCGCAATCGCGGCCGCTATCTCTCCCTATCGCGCTGTTCGGGACGAGGTGCGGGCGCGCATCCCGCGTTTCATCGAAGTGCACGTGGATTGTCCGCTGGAGGTGGTGGCGGAGCGCGACGTAAAGGGGCTGTATCGGCGCGCGATGAAAGGTGAGATCCCGCAGTTCACGGGCGTTTCCGATCCCTATGAGCCTCCATTGAATCCGGAAGTGCGGGTGGATTCGTCCAAAGAGACGCCGGAGGAAAGCGCCGGCCGCATCTGGGCGAAACTGGAAGAACTGGGGCTGATTTGATCGACCTGCACTCTCATACGACGGAATCGGACGGTACGACCGCGCCGGGCGAGCTGGTGGAAATGGCCGTGGGCATCGGGCTGGAAGCGCTGGCCATTACCGATCACGACACCTTCGACGGCTATGAGGCCGCGGCGCCGGAGGCTTGCAGGGCCGGGCTCGACCTGATCTGTGGGATCGAGCTCAGCACGAAATATCACGGGCGCACCGTGCACATGCTCGCGTATTTCCTCGAGGCGCCACCGTCGGATGCGTTTCGCGCCTGGATTGAAGCCATGCTTGCCTCCCGGCGCGAGCGGAATCGCCGGCTGGTGCACAATCTGAACGAAGCCGGCGTGGATGTTTCACTGGGGGAAGTGGAGGCCATGGGCCGGCGGTTGACCGGGCGGCCGCATTTCGCGCGGCTGCTGATGCGCAAAGGCTATGTCGGCAGCGTGGAGGAGGCGTTCAAGCGGTATCTGGGCGAGGATGCGCCCTCGTTCGTAGAGCGGGACAGCCCCGATATTGAGGAAGCCCTGGACGTGGTTGCGGCGAGCGGAGGCATTTCGGTGATCGCGCATCCGATCCGGCTGGGTATTCGCGAGCGGGCGCGCGAAGAGGAATTCGTTTGCCGGCTGGCCGGCGCGGGCCTGCGCGGCATCGAGGTCTGGCATTCGGACCAGACCGCCACGGATTCGGAGCGCTACCTTGGGTACGCGCGGAGGCACTCGCTGATTCCCACCGGCGGCACGGATTTTCACGGGGGGAACAAGCCGGGGCTGCTGCTGGGGACGGGACGGAACCAGAATGTGAGCGTGCCGCGGTCGGTGCTGGACAACATGCGTGCGATGGCCATGCCTGGGGCGCGGCAATAGGGAAGTGGCTGTGATATGGTGATGGTGTTTGGTGAGCGATACGCCGAAGGGCGGGAGTAATTCAGTGGTAGAATGCCAGCTTCCCAAGCTGGACGTCGCGGGTTCGAGTCCCGTCTCCCGCTCCACAGATCCAACGACTTACGAAACCCAGCTTCATTCTGAACACCGTTTGAACACCGTTTACATGACCCGCAGGCTCTCTTCGAGTTGATTCACCGCGTCCAGCCTGCTCTCGACCGGTGATTGCGTGTACACGTTCTGATTCACATCGAGACTGTGGCCGAGCTGGTCCGCGACGAGCTTCCCGTCTACGCCCAACGCCTTCATCAGCGTTGCATGTGTACGACGCATGACCAGAAAATTCGCCCAGCCGAGCCCCACTGCGGCCAGCTTCGGATACATGTTCCGCCGCCAGCAGTTGTCCTTGGACATTGGCGTCATCCGCTCCGATGGAAATACCCAAGCCTCATCGCGCGTATCGAGCGATACCCCGCGCCAGCTCTCGACCTCCGCGGCCAAGCCCGCCGAAAGCGCGGCCTGCCTCAAAGATTGATCGGTCTTCGGCGTGTCAATGAGACCACGGTAAACCCGCTGGCGGACATCCGCATACGTTT
>DASRCB010000348.1:0-30483 GCA_035653295.1 Bryobacteraceae bacterium | reverse complement strand
GCCGCTGCCCGGCGAATCGGTGCGCGGGTATCGCGGGGGGTACCTTCCCAAAGAGCGAAGGGAAATCGAGAAGCAGCTGAGGTCGGGGCAGATTCGCGCGGTTGTTTCGACGAACGCCCTCGAGCTGGGTATCGATATCGGTTCACTGGATGCCGTGGTGATGGCCGGCTATCCGGGGACCATAGCGTCCACATGGCAGCGGGCCGGGCGCGCCGGGCGCAGGCAGACATCATCGATTGCCGTGCTCGTGGCCTCCAGCGCGCCACTCGATCAGTATGTGGTCGAACACCCGGAGTACTTTTTCGAGCGGTCCCCCGAACACGCCTGGATTAACGCCGATAATCTGGAAATCCTGATCAATCATCTCAAGTGCGCCGCCTTCGAGCTGCCCATTCGCGACGGCGAGAAGTTCGGGCCGCACGACACAGCCGAGCTGTGCCGCTTTCTGGACGAGGAAGCCGGCCTGCTGCATCGCTCCGGTGACTGCTGGCACTGGACCTCCGATACCTATCCCGCCGACGCGGTGAGCCTGCGCTCCGTGAGCAGTGACAATTTCGTCGTCGTCGACGTCAGCGGCGATCATGAGGTCATCGCCGAAGTGGCTTTCACCGCGGCACTGACCACGCTGCACGAAAAAGCCATCTACCTGCACGAGGCGCGGCAGTACCAGGTGGAACGCTTCGATTACACCGGCCGCAAGGCGTACGTGCGCCGTGTGGACAGTGACTATTTCACCGACGCGATCGATTACACCCAGGTACGCGAACTGGTCTCGTACCAAACTGGCTCGCTGGCGGGAGTCCAGACCGCGCACGGCGATGTGCGCGTGAACACGCAGGTGGTCGGTTTTAAGAAGATCAAATTCTATACGATGGAAAACGTCGGGGCGGGAAACCTGTCCATGCCCGAGCGGGAGATGCACACCACCGCTTTCTGGGTGCATTTTCCGACGGATTTCCTCGCGCAGTTCGACGACCTGACTCCGACCGAGAAACAGGACGGCCTTACCGGCCTGGCGAACGCGTTACGGACAGTGGCCGCCCTGTTACTCATGTGCGACCCGCACGACCTGGGCCTGGCCATCACCGATAACGTTTCGAATAACCGCTCGTGGGAACCGGATCTGTTCCTGTATGACAACTATCCCGGCGGTATCGGACAGAGCGCGCCGCTGTTCCATATGGCCGAGCGGCTGTTGGCCGGCGCTGGCGAACTCATTGCCCGATGCGGCTGCGAATTGGGGTGTCCCGCGTGCGTGGGTCCGCTGGGAGAGATCGGGGAAAAGGGGAAGGAAGTGGCGGGCCGGCTGATCGAAGCCGTGATCGGCCAACGCGCCCAGGCAGTCAGCCGCGGATGAATTCGTAGCGATCGATGGTCGCCGCCAAGCCCTGCCCGTTGGCGCGCCGCACCACCTTGCCCAGGCAGCGCAGGCGCACCGGGCGCTTGTCCTTACTGGGAAGCGTAATCACGTATTCGATGGAATTGCCCGGTTCGATATCGTGCTCGATGGCAAACAGCACGCCATTGGAGCTGAGGTTCCGGGTCTCGCTGAACTGATGCTCAGCGCCGCGAATAATCTCGAGCGGCAGTTTGAGGTCAAAGCGTATGGCTTTTCTCTGCTCGATCACGACATTCTCACTGTATGAGAACGGCATCGCAGGGTCAACACTTTAGCCGACAATCAGTCATGGTACTGGTCAATAGGTAAGACGCCTCTGACCGTCTTTAGGCCTATGACGTTAGCCATCGCCGGTCAAGTTACTGCACGCGCGCCGGAATGGAGGCTGAACCACGGTTTACTCGTCCCGCAGGACTTCCAGCGGCCTCTGGCGAAGAATACGAAAGCTGGCCAGCCAACCCGTTGCCGTGGCAATCATTGCCGTCGCAAACACCGCGATCAGAACCGGCCCGGCATGCCATTCGCCGGCGGCGTCGAGGAGCCTGTGCAGCAGAATGTTCGCGAAGCCGTTTGCCAGCAGCCCGCCAATGAGGCCTGCCACGCACCCGAGCACGAGGAACTCGATCGAGAAGATGGCCACAATGCGCCCCCTCGTCCCGCCGAGCGCTTTCAGAATGGCCACTTCCCGCACGCGCCGCATCCGAGTGCCCGCAACACTGGCTGCAAGCACGATGATGCCGGCCAGAATCGAAAATCCTGACAGGAACCGGATCACCTTCGCAATCTGATCGATCACCGTCTGCAGCAGCGCCAGCGCGTCGGCCATGTCTATCACCGTAATCGTGGGATAGCGATCGTAAACAACGCGCTGCAGGTCCGGTACGCGGTCGGGGCGGACATGCACGCCGGCAAACCAGATGGCGGGCAGCCCGGCGAGGGTTCGAGGCGTAAATGTAAATTCGCTCATGCCGCCCATACGGAAGCTGTCCGCGCGATAGACCGTTGCGACGTGCGCTGTAACCGTCTGGTCCTGCGATACGAACGCCAGAGAGGAACCGGGCCCGATGTGCAGCGTGCGCGCAGCGTCCTCTTCAACCGCCACCAGCGGCGCCGTCTCGCCCGCGCGCCACCACGATCCGCCCAGCACCTGTACGTGCGCCGGACGGGCGTCGGCGACGGTTACCGATCGGGTGCGCAGGAAGCGCCGCCCCCAGTGCTCGAGACCCAGCTTTTCCACCGGCCGCCCGTTAACGGCGGTGAGCCGCATCTGGATTGCTGGGACGATATCGATACCGCCCTGGATGCCGGGCTGCGAACGCACCATTTTCAGCAGGGCGTCCTTTTCGTGCGGTTGGATATCGATGAGGAACACGTTTGGCACGCCCGGCGGCGCGGTTTCGATAATGTCGTGAACGAGGGAGTGCTGGACCACCCAGATGGTCAGCGTAAACATGACCCCCACTCCGAGCGCCACCAGTACGGAGGCGGCCTGATTGCCTGGCCGATACAGGTTGGCCAGCCCATGGCGCAGAGCTACCGGCAGCGCCGGTCCGTGTCGAAGCAGGACGCGCAGGCCCCGCAGCAGCAGCCAGGCTACGGCCCCAAGCGCCAGCAGACTTCCACTGAGACCCGCCGCAAACAGCGCGCCGGTTTTTGCCGAATCGCCGAGCCATGCCGCGATTCCGCCGACGCCCGCGACGATGAGCACGGCCGCAAGGAGCGCGGCGCGGGCCTCCAGCCACCGCCGCAGCCACGGCTTCTCGTCCTGCCCCATGTCGCGCCGGAGAATCAGGCTGGGGCGAATCCGGCGAATGCGCAGCAGCGGGGGGAGCGTGAACAGTGTTGTCGTCAGAAGGCCGATGGCAATTCCCTGCGCCAGGGCGGCCCAGCTCCACACGATCTGCACCTGAACGTTGAACCAGCGCTCGATGAGAGGCGGCCCGGCCTGCTGGATGCCGTATCCGGCAGCGACGCCGATCAGAGCTCCCGCGAGCCCGAGGAGCAGTGTTTCGATCAGGTAAATGCCGATTACCTGGCGCGAGCGCGCCCCAAGTGATTTCATGATGGCGATGCCATCCAGATGCTGCTGCAGGTGCGCGTTCATCGCCATGGCCACTCCCAGCGCGCCCACAATGAGCGCCACGAGGCTGACCAGACTCACGAATGTCGTGGCGCGTTCAAGCCCGCGCGTGATCGCCGGGTTGCTTTGCCGGTAGTCCGAGATCTGAGCTTCCGGGAAACTGCGCTGCAACTCGCGGCGAACCTGATCGACACGAACGGTGGGAGGCAGCTTGAACAGCGTCCGTTGCGGCGCCCGGCTGCCCGGCGCGATGAGGCCGACTCGATCCAGCGCGCGTTGCGTCATCATCACCCGCAGCCCGATATTCATTCCCCCGCCGGAGAGGCGGTCGGGTTCGGTGAGCACGGCGGCGGCGATGCGGAACGGCTGCCCGCCGATGAGCAGGTTATCGCCGATGGCGAGCGACATACGAGTCAGCACCGCCTCGTTCACGGCGACCGTGGAATCCGTGACCGCGGTCCGCAGCGGCGCGTCCGGGCGAAGCTTCACCTCGCCGTAGAACGGATACTCATCCGGGTCCACGGCCTTGATCGCAACCATCGAAGGGATCGCGCCCCGCGCGGGAGCCGCCATGGTGAGCGTGCTCGTAACGCGCGTCATGCGGACCCCGCGCGCCTCCAGCGCTCTGAGCTCGGTCTGCTGCGCCGCGTCCGGCAGCGTGAACTCGATCATTGAGAGGTCCGCCGCCAGGATGGCGCGGGCCTTGTCGGCCAGCATGTGCCGGAACGATTCGCTGAAGCCGCGCACCCCCGTAAGCGCGCCCACGCCCGCCGCGACCGCCAGCACCACGAATACGAACTTGCCGGGCGAGCCACGCAGGTCCCGCCAGGCAATTCGCAGCGCCGTTCGCGCGAAGCCGCCCCGCTCAGCCGCCATTGCCGCCTCGTATGTCGTCGGAGACAATCAGGCCATCGCGCAGCGTAATGATGCGATCGGCATGCGCGGTCAGTTCTGCGTCGTGCGTCACCAGCAGCAGCGTGGCGCCTTCCTGCCGATTCAGATGGATCAACAGCTCGAGCACATGCCGGCCGTTGGCGGAATCGAGATTCCCGGTCGGCTCGTCCGCCATGAGAATCGGCGGGCAAAGGATGAAAGCGCGCGCCAGGGCTACTCTCTGCTGTTCGCCGCCGGAGAGCTGGACCGGATAGTGATGAGCCCGGTCCACGAGGCCGACCGCGTCCAGCAGCGACCGGGCGCGCTCGCGGCCGTCGCGCATGCCAGCCAGCTCCAGCGGGAGCAGGACATTCTCCTCGGCCGTCAGTGTGGGGATGAGCTGGTAGGACTGGAAAACGAAGCCAATCTTGCGGCCGCGGACGCGCGCGAGATCGTCCTCCCGGAGGTCGGTGATGTCTTCGCCGTCCAGGACTATCCGCCCCGCGGTGGCCGTGTCCAGCCCGGCCAGCAGTCCCAGCAGGGTGCTCTTGCCGCTGCCTGAGGCGCCCACAATAGCGACGAACTGGCCGGCGGGAATCTCGAAATCGAGCCCGCGCAGGATGTTCACCTGCCGGGCGCCGCTGGAAATGGTGCGCGTCAGGCCGGAGACCTTGATCATGGGACGATCAGACATTTGGCGGAGCCACAGCGGGGGATTCGGCGTCACTTAAAGTGACGTTTTCGAAGACGATGCGGTTCGAATCAATTATCCAACACGCGCCCCTGGCGCTCGCCGGCGCGCTCATGGTTCTGTGTTCCTGCGGAAAGGCGCCCCAGCCGGATACGCCAGCCGAAACCGCGGCGGCTCCCGCGCCGACCCCTGCCCCGACGCCGAGCGCCAGCCCGGATCCGCGTCCGGTGATCGTGGCCTTTGGCGACAGTCTCACCGCCGGCTTCGGCGCCGATCCGGGCCAAAGTTATCCCGACTTCCTGCAGCGTGATCTGGATCGGGCCGGGTACCGGTACCGGGTCGTCAACCAGGGCGTCAGCGGCGATACCACCTCGGGAGGGCTCACCCGTGTAGAACAGGCCGTGGCCATCAAACCCGCCATTGTCATCGTCGAGCTCGGCGGAAATGACGGCCTGCGCGGCATTCCAGTGCAGAACATCCGCGAAAATCTGGCTGCCATCCTGTCGCAGCTGAAGCCTTCCGGCGCGCGGATCCTGCTGGCGGACATGACTTTGCCGCCGAACTACGGCGAAGAATACGTCCGCTCGTTTCAGCAAGTGTACGCCGAGCTCGCGAGGCAGGACCGCGTGCCGTCGTTCGTGTTCCCCTTTCGCGATCTCTACGTGAAGCGGCTCCTCCAGCCTGACGGCATTCACGCCACGGCGGCGGGGAATGCGCTGGTGGCAGACGCGGTTATGCGGGCGCTTCGTCCGCTGCTGGTGCGTGAAAACCCGCAGCGGCGCGGGTAGGCTGGCAGTCACAACGCCTGCTTTCAACAGCTTGCATTTGGTTCGGGGCGTGCACAACCGGAATCCGCCGGAAAACTGCACTGCTCTGGAGGTGAACCATGCCGGTTTCGGAAATCCCGGTTGCGGATGCCGCGTTGTCAGCAACGCTCGCTCACTCAATCCGGCTCGATCGCAACTTCAGCCGTGTGCAGTCCCTCACCGACTCGGAACTGGAAGAACTCAATCGCAGCCTGCTCACGCACATGGTCCGCTGGATCAATGGCAAGGAGCACGACCTGCGTCCAACCACGGCGACCGTCAGCGCATTTTGCTCGACGCACGCGCTCCCTACGCTGGACACGGCCTGGTACCTGCAACTGGTACGGGAAGGCGTTGCCAGTTATCTGAGCCGGAGTCAGGTGGACGATTCCGGTGATTTGCAGGTCCGGGCGAACCGGTTCTTCGACAAGCTGGTTTGCGAGGTACTGCGGAGCTGGTGAGTCGCTCGGCCCGCGGAACTCGTCTGCTATAACGGGAGATATCTTCGCCAGCCGGCTCCCGCATGGTGTCTGTCGACACGCTCATTGTCAGTCTGGACGTTGGAACTTCGAGTGTGCGCACGCTGCTGTACGACGCGCGCGGGACGGGGGTCAACGGCTTCGGCGAACACGTGGCGTACACCTTCACCGCAACGCCCGATGGCGGCGTGGAGATCGATCCGGAAAAACTGTTCAGCCTGTCCGTTCAGTGTCTGACAACGCTGCACGAGCAGATGAGGGCACGGGGCCTGAAACCCGCCGCAGTGGGCTTCAGCGCCTTCTGGCACAGCTTTTTCGGCGTGGATGCGGACGCGCGGCCTACGACTCCCTTCATCCATCTCTTCGATACCCGCAGTGAGCCGCAGGCCGAGCAACTGGCCCGAACCCTGGATGCCCGGGCCGTACACCAGCGCACCGGATGCCGCTTCCACCCGAGTTACTGGCCGGCGAAGCTCCTGTGGCTTCACGACAATGCCGGCGACGGCTTCGCGCGCACGAAGCTGTGGCTTTCGTTCGGTGAGTTTCTGTACCTGCGGCTTTTTGGCCGGCCGGGGCTGTCCACATCCATGGTCTCGGGTACCGGCATCTGGAACCTGCGACAGGGACGCTACGACGATGAGGTGCTCTCGGCGCTCCCCATCCGGCGTGACCAGCTCGTCGCCGAGGATTCGATCGATCAGCCTGGAACTGCGCTCCAGGGCGAATGGAAATCCAAATGGCCCCTGTTCGACGGCATCCCGTGGTATCCCGCGCTGGGCGACGGCGCCTGCAACAACGTGGGCAGCGGCTGCGTTTCGCCGGATACGTTCGCCATCATGGTGGGCACCAGCGGCGCTATGCGCGCCGTAACGGGAGCAGCCGAGGTCTCGATCCCCGACGGCTTGTGGTGCTACCGCGTGGATTCCACGCGCTACATTCCCGGCGGCGCGCTTTCGAATGGCGGCGAAGTGTACGCATGGATGAAGCGCCATCTGGCGCTGCCGGATGAGACCGAGGCCGAAGCGGAACTGGAGCGCCGCGAGCCCGGACAGCACGGGCTTACCGTGCTGCCGTTCTTCGCCGGGGAGCGATCGCCGTGGTGGCGCGCTGATCTGCGCGGCACGATTCACGGTCTGAACCTGGCGACAACATCGCTCGATATTCTGCAGGCCTCGCTCGAGGCGGTGGCGCTGAACTTTGCGCGCATTTTGGAACTGCTGCGAGGCAGCGTGGGATTACCGAAGCGCATCATCGGCTCCGGGGGCGCCATGACGCATTCGCGCGCGTGGACGCAGATGATGGCCGACGCGCTTGGCCGCCCGGTGCTGTCCAGCTGCGAGGCGGAGGCGTCGAGCCGCGGGGCTGCGCTGCTGGCGCTGGAGCGCCTGGGAGTGATGAAAATCGAAGATGCTCCCGTGCGAACGGGCGCGGTCTTTCAGCCGAAACCAGAGCGTCACGCCGCCTGGGCCGCCATGCTTGACGCGCAGTCGAAGCTGATCGCGCGACTATATCCGGACACCTGATTCCTTATGACCATTGACGAACTTGCCGCGCGCGTGCGGCTCCTGCTCATGGATGTGGATGGCGTTCTGACCGACGGGCATCTTTACAACGTTCCCGATCCCGGCGGCAATATGGTGGAGACCAAAGGCTTTGATTCACAGGACGGAATCGCGCTGCAGTGGATGCACTGGAAGGGCATCCGCACCGGCGTGATCAGCGGGCGTGTTTCGCCGGCCACGCAGGAGCGCGCGCGCCAGTGCAACATGACTTACGTCTATCAGGGGCACATCGAGAAGATTCCCATTCTGGAGGAGATCCTCGCCGCGGCGGGAGTCGCAAAGGACGAGGTGGCCTATATCGGCGATGACTTGACCGATGTGGTGGTCATGAACCGAGTGGGTCTGAGCGTAGCCACGGCCAACGCGCGTCCCGAGGTGAAGCGCTGCGCGAAGTACGTCACCTCGCGGCCGGGTGGCCGCGGCGCCGTCCGCGAAGTAATCGAGCTGGTGCTGAAGGCGCAGGGCCACTGGGACGAGCTGCTGCGGAAATACGAGGTGCCGGCGGAAGCCGCGTCGGGGGATTGATGGCGGAGAAGATCGGTGTGGAGATTACGGCCGAGTCGCGCGCCGGAGTCCTCCATGAGCTGACCGGGGTCATCGCGCGCCATCGGGGCGACATCACCTCGGTGGAGATTCTGGAGCACCGGCCCGACGAGGCGCGGCTCTACTTCGAGATCGATCTGCCCGGCGATGCCGAGCCGCTCATGGATGAGCTGCGCGCGCTTGCGGCTGTCCGGGCCGCCGCGGCCGTAAAAACGCTGCAGAAGATCTACGGCAAACGGATCATTATTATCGGCGGTGGCGCGCAGGTCGGCCAGGTGGCCATCGGCGCGATCTCGGAAGCCGACCGGCACAACATCCGCGGCGAGCATATCTCGGTGGACACGATTCCCCTCGTCGGCGAGCAGCCGCTGGCCGACGCCGTGCGCGCCGTGGCGCGGTTGCCTCGCGCGCGCGCTGTGGTGCTGGCGGGTTCGCTGATGGGCGGCGCCATCGAAGAGGCGGTGCGGGAGGTCCGCGCTCAGGGGCTGCTGGTGGTGAGCCTCAACATGGCCGGCAGCGTCCCCGATGCCGCCGACCTGGTGGTCACCGATCCGGTGCAGGCGGGCGTAATGACCGTAATGGCCGTGGCGGATACGGCGCGGTTTACGGTGGACCGGCTGAAGCGCCGGGTGTTTTAGCCCTCGCCGCGTCCGAGTGCGATATGCTGTCCGACGCCAATGCTCCGACGCCTCACCCCCGTACTCTTCCTCCTGGGTTTCCCTCTGGCCGCCGCCCCGAACGTCCCCCTGCAGCCTCTGGCGGAGCAGGTTCGGCAGATCGAAGCGGCGCTGGACTGGCTCGGACAGCCGCTCTCAGTCAAAGAGGCCCATCAAATCAACGATGCTATTGGCCGATCCGACGAAGCGCAGGCCGTCTCCGGCCTCGAGGCCGTTCTCGACGCGCATGTCCTGACTGTCGTCAGCATTAATCCCGAAAGCGTCGTCAAGGTGGAACGCGGCGCCGCGCCCGCCGAACTCGTCGAAGGCGGAACGCGGCTCTTTCTGGTGAAAGTGCTCAACGATGCGGGGACCACCGCCGTGCTGCGGGTTGAAAGTCCCAACAGCGGGCCGGTGTACGTCCCTTCCACCGGCAACCCGAAGCCGGCCATCGAACTCACACCGCAGAAGAGCGCGGAGCGCTGGGCGGACATCTCCCTGTTCCAGCGGCAACCCATGGACAAACGCCTTTCGGGGTTGCCGGTCGATTACCAGATCCTCGAAATCTACAGCCGCGACCGCGGCTACCGCACCGCGAAGATCGGCTTCAACGTGGGCCCCGGTACGCAGGACATCGGCTTCCGCAACGACGTTGACATCGTCTTCAATGCGCTGCCCACCCGTCCCGTCGTGTTCCGCGTGAAAGACGAGAACGGCAAGCCGGCCATGGCTTCCTTTATCATTCGCGACCGCGCGAACCGGCTTTATCCGTATCCCGCCAAGCGCCTCGCGCCCGACTTCTTCTTTCAGCCGCAGGTGTATCGCGCCGACGGCGAATCGGTGCGGCTGCCGCAGGGCTATTACACGGTCGCGTACACCGGCGGCCCCGAGTATCGCACCCACACGAAAGAGTTTGCGGTGGACGCGAACAGCCCCGGCGAGGTCGCGTTCCAGCTCGAGCGCTGGATCGATCCCGCGCATTACGGCTGGTATTCCGGCGACCACCACACGCACGCGGCCGGCTGCTCGCATTATCAGAACCCCACCGAAGGAGTGCTGCCCGAGGATATGATGCGGCAGGTGCTTGGCGAACGGCTCAACTTCGCCGCCGTGCTCACCTGGGGTCCTGATTACTATTACCAGAAGCAGTTCTTCTCCGGCGCCGACAACCCGCTCTCCACGCCCACCGAGCGCATGCATTACGACCTCGAGGTTTCAGGCTTTCCGTCCAGCCACTGCGGCCATCTCGTGCTGCTCGGCCTGAAACAGCAGGACTACCCCGGCACGAAAGTTATCGAGGACTGGCCCACCTGGGACCTGCCAATCCTGAAATGGGCGAAAGGGCAGGGCGCAGTGGCCGGCTTCGCGCACTCGGGCTGGGGTCTCGAAGTCGCCACCTCAGAGTTGCCTAATTACGCCATGCCCAGCTTCGACAGCATCGGCGCGAATGAGTACATCGTCGATGTGACGCACCCTGGCGCGGTCGACTTCATCTCCGCCGGGAACACGCCGTATCCGTTCGAGCTGAACATCTGGTATCAAACGCTGAACGTCGGATTCCGCACGCGTATTTCCGGCGAAACTGATTTCCCCTGCATCTATGACGAGCGCATCGGCCTCGGGCGCAGCTACACGCAGATCGCTCCGCCGCTCACGTACGCCAAATGGCTCGACGCGCTCAAAGCCGGGCGCAGCTACGTCTCCGATGGCAGAGCGCATCTGATGGACTTCAAGGTCAACGACGCGGTTCTCGGGGGCAGCGATTTGCAGTTGCCCGCGCCCGGAACCGTAACCGTCACGATGAACGCCGCCGCGCTGCTCGCCGACGTGCCGGACGAGGAGATTCGGAAAAAGCCGTTCAACGAGAAGCCGTTCTGGGGCATCGAGCGGGCGCGCATCGGTGGTACGCGTGAGGTCCCGGTCGAAATCGTCGTGAACGGCAAGGCGATCGCGACGCAAAGACTCCGTGCCGATGGGACGCCACGCCTGCTGACGTTTCAGGCCCCAATTCACGCCAGCGGTTGGATTGCCGCGCGGATCCTGCCAGCCGCGCACACGAATCCGATTTTCGTGACCGTCGCCGGAAAGCCGATGCGCCCGTCACATCGCAGCGCCCAGTGGTGCCTCGACGCGGTGAACCAGTGCTGGAGCCAGAAGTCGGCCCGTATCGCGCTGGCGGAACGCGCCGCGGCGCAGCGGGCTTACGATCACGCCCGCGAGATCTACCGGCAGTTGCTCGGCGAGGCGGCTGCGGAGTAACTCAGACGATGCTGCCCTGAGCAGCCACGATTTGTCCCTCGTGCACCACCCACCGAATCCCCATCGGTGACACCTCCGGATTCTCGTACGTCGCCGCGCTGCCGACCTTCTCCGCGTCGAAAACCACCACGTCTGCGCGGCAGCCCGGCTCCAGTCGGCCGCGATCGCTCAGTGCGAACCGTTCGGCAGGGCGGCCGGTGATCTTGTGTATAGCTGTCGGCAGATCCATCCAGCGCTTCTCGCGGCAAACTCGCCCCAGCAGCTCCGGAAATGTGCCGTGCAGACGCGGATGCGGCTTGCCTTTTACATAGAACCCGTCGCTGATGACATTCGACAGCGAATGAGTGAGCGTCTGCCGCAGATTCTCTTCGCTCTGGTTGAACTCCAGTTGGTTCACGGCGCCGCGCTCCTCGACCAGCAGATCGAGCACCGCGTCAATCGGTTCACAGCCGCGCGCCTCCGCGATCTCCTGGATGTTCATGCCAACCAGTGGCTGATTCTCCTCTGAAGCGACGGCTGATACGTAGATATCGGTCCAGCGATGCGCCATCCCGGCAATGGTCTCCTCGGCGATTCGCTTCCGCTGGTCGGGCATCGCCAGAAGCGCCATCAACCCGGCCGTGCCGCCCTCGAGAGCGCGTTGCGGAAGCAGCTGCGTGAGAACGGTGCTGCCGGCGACGTAGGGGTAGCAGTCGAACGCGATGTCCACTCCCTCAGCGCGGGCGCGCTCGATCTTCTCCAGAGCGGGGCCCTGGCGGCTCCAGTTGTCCGTACCCACCGCCTGGAAGTGCGAGATCTGAAGCCGGCAATCGGTGCGCCGGGCGAGTTCGATCTGCTCATCGAGCGATTCCAGCAGGCGGAAGCCGTAATCGCGCATATGCGTGCAGTAGATCTTCCCCCGCCGGGCAACCACACGGCACAGCCGCTCCAGTTCGTCAAACGGCGCGCTTTCGCCGGGCGAGTACATCAGGCCGGTCGAAAACCCGCACGCGCCGGCGGCGAGGGATTCGTCCAGCTTCTGCTCCATCGCGTCCACTTCGCCTGCGGTCAATCCACCGAGGCGTGTTCCCGCAATGGCGATGCGCAGAGTTCCGTGGCCCACGAGAGACGCGACGCTGACCAGTTTGCCGCGAGACTCGGCGGCGTGCAGATACGCGGCTGCCGTGTCCCATCCCCAGTCGTCGCCACCGCAAAAAATGCCGTTGGCGAAGTCGTGAAGCGCGTGCCGGTCCTGCGCCGCCGGGTAAGCGGAGAAGCCGCAGTTGCCCACCACTTCGGTCGTGACCCCCTGCAGCGTCTTCTCCGGCCGGTTTTCGAGAACCTGCAGGTCCGAATGGCTGTGCGCATCGATGAAACCGGGCGCGACGACGCACCCACGGCAATCCACGCGCTCCGCATCCGCCGGTGCTTCGCGGCCGTCCAGGGCGGCAACGCGCCCGCTATGAATGAAGACGTCAGCGGTAAACGGCGCCCGCCCGGTTCCGTCGATAACCGTTCCCCCGGTAAGCAGGAGGGCGCTCATTGCGCCGCTGCCACCAGTGCCTCCGCGCTGCGCTTCCGAGGCTCCCAAAGGGTAATCAGCAACGTGCTGGCCAGCACGAGAATTCCACCGGCAACCTCCACCAGGTTGAGCCGCTCGCCGAGCCAGATCGCCGCAATCGGTACGCCGAAGAACGTGATCAGGTAATTCGAAAGCGCCGCCTGCGTGGCTTCGATATTCTGCAGCGCCTTGAGGAACAGCACCATCGACAGGTAATTGTGCAGGACAGTGAGCAGAATCAGGCCGATCCACGTCGACGCCGTGAACTGCGGAATTCGGAACAGCACGTCGCGCTCCTGGAGAATCACCAGCGGCGTCATGATGACGAACATAGCGGCATAGGTATAGAAGAGCATCTCCATGGGCGAGTAGCGCTCCAGCACCTTCTTCCCATACGAGTTATAAAACGAACTGCCCAGCGTGCCGCTGAGCACCAGGAGATTACCCGCCAGATAGCCGGAGGCGAAGTTCAGGTTGTGAATGTCTTTGCCGGAGCACAGCAGCACTCCGCCGATGGCGATGGCGAACGCCACCCAGCGCACGGCGCTCATTCGCTCGCGCATGAACAGCCACGCAAAAAAGGCCGTGCACGGAGGAATGGCCAGCATGATAATCGCCGCGTTGCTGGCCGTGGACATGCGCGTGCCCCATGTAATCAGCACCTGTCCCGGAAATACTCCGAGCAGCGCTAATACCAGAAACAGCAGGATGTCAGATTTCCGCCGCTGGGCCGGCGCCGCGATTTTCCGCTCCGCGCGGATCAGCGGATACAACATGATGGTGGCCAGCGTCATCGGCCCCCACACGGTGAACAGCGAGCCCACCTGGTCCTGCACCAGCTTCACGCAGGTGAACTGCAGGGCCCACATCAGATTACAGAGGAAGAGAAATATCCACGATCGCATTCGGGCAGGCTCTCTCGATTGCACGATTATGGAACAGGCGCGGCTCCGCCGTACAGCGCAGCCACGGTATCCGCGGCGGTTTGGTTCAGTGAATTGGACACATACTTCGTCAGGCGGGAATGCTTTCCGAGGAGCCCAAGTCCGGCGCCGAAGGGTTTTTCACCCCAGTGAATCCGAGCCGCCGCGAAATGGCCTCCGCCGTCTCCTTAACCGATACGGCCAGCGCGGAGAGGTTGTCGGCAGTGATCTGCGATGTGTCGCCCGCCACGCTGATGGCCGCTACTGCCTGTCCTTCATTGTCAAAAATGCAGCAGCCGATGCAGCGATATCCGATTTCGCCTTCTTCATCGTCAAGGCTGTATCCCTGCTGCCGGATCTTTGCTATTTCGGCCTTTAGCCGCCGCAGCGAGGTGATCGTATTTTCGTTATAGCGGGTGAGGCCACGCTCCAGAACCATGTCCGCGAGTTCCTGGTCAGGCAAATATGCCAGCAGCGCTTTACCGACTCCGGAAGCGTGCAGATCGAAGCGTTTGCCCGGCCACGTGGTAATCCGCTGCGCGCCCGGGGGCTCCACCTTATCGATTACCACCGCCTGGTCGCGCTCGCGGATGGCCAGATGCGCGGTCATCTGGCACTGTCCCACCAGGGCCTGCATCAGCGGCCGCGCCTGTTCGCGGAGCTTGATCCCCTGCATCGCCATGTTGGCAAGGGCAAACAGCTTGGAGCCAAACAGATAGCGGTGCGTTTGTTCGTTGCGCTGAAGATATCCGCGCCGTTCGAGCGTAAGCAGCAGGCAGTGCGTCGAGCTCTTCGCCAGGCCCAGTTTGCGGCTCAGTTCGGGTAGGGTAAGTCCGGTCTTGCTGGCCGCGAGCAGTTCCAGTATGGACAGCGTCCGTTCCGCGGACGGCACGGAAGGAGTTGCGGACTTGTCAACCATACTTTCCCTGCAGCCGAAGAGATTCACTGATTGTAGCAAAGACCCTGTACTGTGGAGATTCCGTACGGGGGCAGGCGGACAGAGACGCCATGGAAATAACGTCCAATAGGTTGGACCCCGGCGCGAAACAACGGCGTCGCGCCGATTGAACATTTCCCACCGGGCGCGTACCATACAAAACACGCCCAACATGAATTGGCGGTGAATAGCTCCTGAATCCGGCTTTGTGGATTCGGAAGGGATACGTGTACTATGTCAGCACGAACAACATTGGTCATCAGGCAGGCCGTGCGAGGCCTGCTTGTGCTCGCCCTGATGGCAACGCTCTGCTGGTCGCAAACCGGCATGGGAAACATTCAGGGCACTGTTAAAGACGTGAGCGGCGCAGTGGTGCCGAAGGCCGCTGTGATGCTGCGCCACGTCGCCACGAATCGTCAGTTCACGACGGAATCGAACGATGTCGGCTTCTTCCTGTTCCCCTCCATCGATCTGGGCGATTACGAGCTGACGGTCAGCGCTCCCGGAATGGAGACCTGGAAAGGACAGCTCCATCTTCTGGCCGGACAAACGGCGGACGTCAGCGCAGCGCTCACCCCGGGCAGCACGGCAACAACGATCGAAGTCAAGGGCGAGATTGCACCGCTGATCAGCACTACCTCCGCGACGCTGTCCACCGTGGTGGAGCCGGAGCGGATTCAGGAGCTGCCCGTCAACGGGCGCGACGTAAATCAGCTCATCTATCAGACAACTCCGGGAGCTCTTCAGGAAACCCACGGCGTCAACGGAGTCCTGTGGGTGCCGCGAGTTTACGGCTTGCGTAACGCTTCCGAACTGGTGCAGGATGGCGCGCCGCTGGAAGACCGGGCGTGGGGCACGGAGCCGAACCGGCCGCCGGGAATCGACACCATCGCCGAACTGCGCTCGGAGACGAACAACTCCTCCGCCGAATTCGACCGCCCCGGCACGTTCATCATGACCACGAAGTCGGGGACCAACGAGCTGCACGGCGCCGCGTTCGAAACCAACCGCGACAGCGGAATTGGCGTGGCGCGGCAGCGCCAGGACGACTATCTCAAGCCGCCGCACCTGGTGCGCAACGAGTTCGGCGCCAGCCTCGGCGGGCCGGTCATCATTCCCAAACTGTATAACGGCAGAAACCGAACGTTCTTCTTTGTCGCATGGGAAGGCCTGCGGCTCCGGCAGAACACCACCGGCTCGACCGAGGTTCCCACAGCCGCCATGCGCAATGGCGATTTCAGCGGCCTCGTCGATGCCGAGGGCCGGCCGTACACTCTGTACAACCCCTGGTCGGTGACGCAGGTGAATGCGACCACCTTCACCAAAACTCCGTTCCCGAATAACCAGATTCCGGCGAACCTGGAAAGCCCGCTGGCGAAGAAGCTCTACAGCATCATGCCCCTTCCGACCTTGCCGGATGTCAACCCGTTCACCGGTCAGCCGAACTGGTTCGGTCCGATGTTTCGCAATCAGGACCAGTCGACGTTCACCGCCAAAGTCGACCAGCAGGTCTCCGAAAAGGATCACCTGTCGTTCCGCTACACCCACTCGCCCTCGACGCTGCTGCAGGCCGGCAACTACGCGGGGTCTCCCCCGACGATCGATGGCTCGGCGAACAGCGTCGGCGACTTCGGACAGGATGACAGCGGTGTCGCGAACTGGACCCACACCTTCTCGCCCACTCTGTTCACGCAAACGCTGGTCACCATCACCCACGATTTCCGCGGCCTCGAACCGGGCACCGGGACGCAGCAGATCACGCAGACGCTCGGTCTGCCGAACCCATTTCACGGCTTCGGATTCCCGCGCATTTCCAGCGGCAATTTCGGATATGTGTTCGACAGCGGAACCAATCCGGATCAGATCGACACCAACGTCTACAACATCAATCAGGACTTCACGAAGATTCTCGGTCGGCATGAGCTGAAGTTCGGCGCGCGGTTGCGGCTGGAAAGATACCGCGAGCTGGAAGATCAGCAGGTAGCTCAGGGCCAGGTGGATTTCACCGGCTTCGCA
Organism: Bryobacteraceae bacterium; assembly: GCA_035653295.1. Classification (GTDB taxonomy): domain Bacteria; phylum Acidobacteriota; class Terriglobia; order Bryobacterales; family Bryobacteraceae; genus DASRCB01. The sequence goes on along the minus strand of DASRCB010000348.1, from coordinate 13,719 downwards.
AGCGGTCTGGAGAACCCCGCCGCGGGCAACACCTACACGATGACGCCGTTCACCGGCAGCGCCGAAGCGGATTTCTTCATGGGTGTCGACGGAAGCTACGTCAACCGCTTCAACCGCTCCTACTATCCGTACTCGAACTGGGAGACCGCTTCCTACTTCCAGGACAACTTCAAGGTGAACTCGCGCCTTACGCTCAACCTCGGCCTGCGCTACGAGTACATCAACCCGCTTCAGGTGACCAATAACTCCATGGTCGGCTTCGACGTGAAGAACAAGGCTGTCGTCCTTGGAACCTCGCTTGCCAACCTGGAGCAGATGGGCGATGTGCTGGGCTCCGTCGCCAGCGCGTACCAGAACCTGGGCGTGCAATACGAATCTGCGAAGCAGGCCGGCTTGCCCTCCAGCCTGGTCTATAAGAACCCGTTCAACTTTGATCCGCGCGTGGGCTTCGCCTATCGCGTCACCGACGGCGCCCGCCCGCTGGTCATGCGCGGCGGGTTTTCAGTGTTCCAGTTCGGACAGCCGCTGCGTTTCTCCTCCGGCTACGGCTACAGCTCCATTCCGCAGCAGGGTTATTTGCAGGTGAGCTCGTGGGATCCGGCAACCAGCCCCGACGGCCTGCCGAACTACCTCCTACGCGGCAAGCCCTCCATCGTTGCGGGGGTGAACAGCTCGAACATCATCAATCCCGCCGATGCCACGGGAATCGCTCCCGGAGCGGGCATCGTGGCATTCATGGACCCCCACCAGCCCACTCCGGAGGCGCGCGAGTGGAACCTGACCTTCGAGAAGGAGGTCTTCCAGAACACCGCGGTCAGCGTCAGCTATATCGGTACGCACGGTCAGAATCTCGGAACGGAGTACGACCTGAATGACCAGGCGCCCGATTACGTGTGGTACACCACCACCCACCAGCCGATACCCGGCGGCGCCTATGCCGACGTGGCCCGGCGTCCGTATGACAACCATGTATACGGCGATGTCATCGAGTATCAGAACATCGGCTGGTCGAACGATCAGACCTTCAAGTTCAACGTCGAACACCGCTTCTCGAAAGGGTACGCTTTCCAGGTGTTCTACCTCTTCAGCCGCGATCTGACCGCGGGCGGCCAGAGCTGGTATGGCTCCAACCTCGAGCCGACCAGTTTCTATGCCCCCGGCACTGTCCCCAGCGATCCGCACGCGCGCCTCAAGCTGACCCAGTATCAGATTGACCCCGGTGTTCCCAAGCACGATCTGGTGTGGAACTGGGTGGTGGACGTCCCCGTAGGCCGCAATAAGTTCTTCGGCCGGAACATGAACGGCGTGCTCGACAAGATCGTCGGCGGATGGCAGATCGCCGGCAACGGCAGAATGCACAGCAATTACTTTTCGCTGCCGAGCTGGAATTTCGGACCGGTTGGCAAGGTGCAGATCTACGGAAAGAAGTACCCGATTCAGGACTGCACCAGCGGAACCTGCATCAACGGCTATCTGTGGTGGAACGGCTATATCTCGCCGGTGCTTCGCAACGAAAAGAACGCTCAGGGCCAGTGCATCGGCATCTGCGGTGTTCCGGCAAATTATCAGCCCGCGGACCAGCCGCTGATTACGTGGGGGCAGACCACGGCTCCGGCGAATATGCCGGCAGGCACGGATCTCTCGCAGTACTGGGATTCCAACACAGCCTGGGTTCCGCTTCAGGACGGGACGACGGTTGAGACCTACTACAACCCCGGCATGAATCCACTGCAGAACCAATGGGCGCTTGGGCCGCGGACCATCTCCCTGAATGCTTCGCTGTTCAAGGTGTTCCCGATCGGCGAGCGCATGAGGCTGCGCTTCAATGCGGATTTCTTCAGCGTCCTGAACAACCCCGGCATGAATCAACCCGCCAGCAACGGCGTTATCGACATGAATACGTCCGCGAACGCCGCTCGGGTACTGCAGCTCACCGCGCGTCTTCAGTGGTAAGCAGAAAGCGGAGCCCCGTAAACCGGGGCTCCGCGCCTCGATCGATTCTGGACAAGAGAAGATATGGATCTGAACGGAATTATTCCCATCATTCCAACCCCCTTTGACCGCGACGAGCAGATTGACGCTCAGGCTCTGAGGCAACTGCTCGATTTCGCCTGCAACGCGGATGTCGCGGCGGTCTGCCTTCCGGCGTATGCCAGCGAGTTCTACAAGCTTTCCACGGACGAACGCAGGCAGGTCATCGCCCTGGCAGTGGAGCACGTAAACGGGCGTGTGCCCGTGATCGCGCAGGCCAACTCCAACGCCGTCGGTCAGGCCATTGAACTGGCGCGCTTCGCCGAGGAGATCGGCGCTTCGGCCATCTCGGTCGCCGTTCCACGGCAGTTCGCCGTGCGTGACAAGGACCTGTTCCGGTATTTCGATCGCATCCTGTCATCCATTGGCGTTCCCCTGGTCATGCAGGATTTCAACCCCGGCGGCGCGACGGTCACGCCCGCATTTCTTGCGGATCTGCACCGCGCCCATCCGCATTTTCGATGGGTGAAGCTCGAAGAGCCGCTGATGGCCACTCGTGTCCGCGCCATTCACGACGCCACCGGCGGCGGCGTGGGCGTCATCGAGGGCTGGGGCGGTATGTATTTGCTGGAGCTGGTGAGCGCCGGTATCTCCGGCTGCATGCCTGGCCTCGGTCCCGCGGATCTTTTATCCCGCATCTGGCGCCTCGCACGCGGCGGCTGCCGCGAGCAGGCATACAGCATCTTCCAGGGCGTGCTTCCGCAGATCGTGTACAGCCTCCAGAGTATGGAGCTGTACCATCACGCCGAAAAGCGGCTGCTGGTTGCGCGCGGCATCATCGAAGCCTCGATCGTCCGTGATCTGCGCATGGACCTGGCGCCGCAGGACGCCGAGTACATCGATTTCCTGAACGCGAAGATTCTGGCGCTGCTCGACGGGCTGAAAATGCCCCGGTGCCCGATACCGTGCGGTGACGACGATGTGCTCGCAAGCGAGGCGGTCAGCTAGTGTCCAGCCATCAATGTGGGGCGGGCACTCTGCCCGCCTGCCCGGCTCATTCCAATCCAGACACTCTATTGTTGAACTTCAGGGCAGGAGTTTAGCGTGCCGATAAACCGACTCGTTCTGACCTGTTTGTGCGCGGCGGCAGTGCCGCCGATGGCGAGCGCGGCCGCGCATAGTCCGCTCCTGCCTCAGCCCACGGAGATCCGCTATGGCTCGGGCTCCCTCCCGGTCACCGGATTAACGATTCGCTTCGCTGCGGCGCCGGCGGAGGAAGACCAGTTCACCGCGAGTGAACTGTCGTCCTTCCTGGGAATAGCCGTCGCCGAGCATGGCCAGGCAGGGCCGGCGATCGTTCTGAAGCGCACCGGTCCGGTAGACGCTCTCCCCATGCCCGGCGAAAAGACGGGGCCTGATTCGCGCGAAGCCTATTCCATTCGCGTCACGCCGGCGGGAGTGGAGGTCGAAGGCCGCTCGTCGGCGGCGCTGTACTACGCCGCCCAGACGCTGCGGCAACTCGTGGAAGGAACCGGCTCTTCCGCCGCCTTCCCCGAAGTCGAGATTCGCGACTGGCCCTCGCTGGCCTATCGCGGAGTCATGATGGACACCAGTCACGGCCCACTGCCGAAAGAGGACGAAATCAAACGGCAGCTCGATTTTCTGGCGCGCTGGAAGAACAATCAGTATTACCTGTACTCGGAAGCCAGCGTCGAACTGAAAGGGTATCCTCTGCTCAGCCCCGACGCTCAGTTCAGCCAGGCTGAAATCCGCCGCATCGTTGCGTATGCGCGCCAGCGGCACGTTGATGTCGTGCCGTGCATGGAGATGTACGGCCATCTCCACGACCTGTTCCGTGTGGAGCGCTACTCTGACCTCGCCATCCTGCCGCACGGAACCGAGTTCGATCCGCGCAAACCGGAGGTCGCGGAGTTGCTGGCGAACTGGATCGGTCAGCTCTCCGATCTGTTTCCGAGCGCGTTCTTCCATGTGGGCATGGACGAGACCCACGAGGCGCCCGCGCTGATCGACACCTTCATCTTCTCGGAAGAGAAGCTGGCGCCCGGCGCCGTGAAGAACAACATCCAGCCGGCGGCGCTCTACCTTCAGCAGTTCCAGCTCGTTACCGAACTGCTCCGCCAGCACCACAAGACGCCGATGGTGTGGGACGACATGTTCTCGCGCTATCCGGAGATGATCGCGAAGATCCCGCCGGGCACGATTCTCTGCCCATGGGGCTACGACCGCACGGTGTATCAGCCGTATTGGAAGCCCTTCGAGAACAGTCCCCTGCCCCGCTTCATTTCCACCGGCGTGAGCATCTGGGATCAGGTATCGCCCAATTTCGATCTATCTTTTGACAACATCGACAGCTTCCTCGTCGCCGGCCGCCCGCATGGCGTTCTCGGCATGATCAACACCCTCTGGACGGACGATATCGCGGTGCTGATGCGGCCGGCTTTTCCGGGGATGGCTTACGGCGCCGTTTCGGCCTGGCAGGCGAATCCGATTAATCGGGCAAGCTTCTTTCCTGATTACGCGCATATCATGTATCCCGCGGGGGCAGACGAGGTCGCGGCCGGTCTGACCGCCATCAGCCGCGCCGAGGTTTCGCTGGCCAAGGCGGTCGGCGGCCAGTGGGAACAGACATCGCCTTCGTATTGGGACGATCCGCTCACCGCGGCGCATTTGGCGCGGGCCGCCAAAGAGCGAGAGAAGTTCCATCAGTGCCGGCTCCTGGCCGAAGACGCCCAGGAACACTTCGCACGCGCCATGCAGGAGGGCGCCGACGCGTCGACATTGTCCGACCTCGCGCTCGAATCCCGCATGCTGGACTACGCGGGCATGAAGAACATCTACGCCGCGGAGATGGCGGATTTATGGCGGGACATGGGAGCCCATCCACGGCAGGCGAAGGTGGAATACTGGTTCACCACGGAGCTGAGCAGCCATGATCACAGCAGGACGCAGGATCTGATGGATGCCGCCGGCGATCTGCAGCAGGCGTTTCGCGCTGCCTGGCTCGATTCCTATACGCCTTACCGCCTTGGGGCGGTGATGGGCAAGTGGAATGCGGAATTCCAGTATTGGTGGAGCCTGTCGCGACGGCTCGAGGAGTATGCGGGGAACTTTCACCAGGGCGACTCTCTTTGCCCGCTCGAAACGTTCAGCCCGGCTTACAAACCGCATCAGCAATGAGCCCGCGCCGTGACCTCCTGAAAGCCGCCGCCGTCCTTACCGGTGGCGCGGCTTTATCCGCTAAGACATCACGCTCCGCGGTTCTGGCCTTCGTGGGCACGTATGAGACAAAGGCAAGTCGGTCCGGAATTCTCGTTTACGAGGTGGCCCCGCAGACCGGGGCGTTGTCGCGCCGCGATTTCTTCCCCCACCATTTCAACCCGTTCTGGCTGGCGCTGTCCGCCTCGGGCGAGTTCCTGTATACCGCGAACGAGACCGGCACGTTCGAGGGGCGGAAGACCGGGGCCGTCAGCGCCTTCGCGATTGAGCGGGACAGTTGCCGGGTCTCCTGGCTCAATGATGTCGATTCTCAGGGGACGGGACCCGCTCACCTCAGCATTCATCCTTCGGGTCGGTATGTCTTCGTCGCCAACTACGATGGCGGGAACTTCGCCGTGCTGCCGGTCCTGCCCGATGGCAGGCTGGGCGCCGCGACGGATTGCCGCGGAGGCGACGGCGCGGCTGGCCCGGAACGGGCTGCTGCCAGCGCGCCTCCAGGCAGTTACGCAATCAGCGGTCATGACGCTCCGCACCCGCATATGATTCAGTCCGATCCCTCGGGCCGCTACGTGCTGGGCGCGGACCTCGGCCTGGATCGGATCCTGATCTGGAAGTTCGACGAGCAGACCGGAAAGCTGACGCCGAACGATCCCGCATCGGTTTCGCTCCCGCCCGGCGACGGCCCGCGCCATTTCGTGTTTCATGCGAACAGACGATGGCTGTATTCGATTCAGGAAGAAGCCTCGACCATCGTGCTGTTCGATTTCGACGCCGCCTCGGGTCGTTTATCGCAGCGGCAAACGGTCTCCAGTCTTCCGCATGGCTTTACCGGTACGAGCTTCGCGTCTGAGATCCTGGTGTCGTCCGACAGCCGGTTCGTCTACGCGGCGAACCGGCTGCACGACAGCATCACGGCCTTCTCCATTGGAGACGACGGAACGCTGTCGTTCGCTGAGGAAACCTGGACTCGCGGCGACTATCCGAACCTGGTCAATTTCGATCCCGGCGGCGCTTTTCTGTACTCCTGCAATCAGCGCAGCGACGCGATCACGAGCTTTCGCGTGAATCGCAGGACGGGACGGCTGACCTTCACCGGCCAGTACACGCCCGTGCCGGCGCCGTCCAGCATTGTTTTTCTGAGTTGAACAAGATGCCCAATATCGAAGTGAAACATCCCGACAAGACCGCGACTACCGGCTCATACTCCGCCGGCGTCATCCGCAACGGCTGGCTCTATGTCAGCGGCCACGGCTCGCTGGATCTCAAAACCGGCGAACCGATTCCGGGCACAGTCGAAGACGAGACACGGCGCACGCTGCAGCAGATCGGCAAGGTGCTGGCCGCCGCGGGCGCGGGGTTTGAGGACATCGTCAAATGCAGCGTCCATCTGGCCGACATCGATGAGTTCGACGGATTCGACAGAGCCTACCGCGAGTTCTTCCCCGGGGTGAAGCCGGCGCGCACCACCGTCCAGGCGGTGCTGTGGGGCGGACTGAAGGTGGAGATCGATGCCATCGCGTGCCTCCCGGAACGGTAAGGCTCCCCGGCCAAAAGCCGGCGTGGTCGGGCTCGGCCTCATGGGCACGAGCATTGCGGCATGCCTGCTGGCGACGGGACATCAGGTGATCGGCATCGACCGCGATCCTAAGAAGCGCCGCGCGTCAGGCCGGCATCTGCTCGCGCTCCTCCGTGAGATGAAGCGGGAGCGGCTGCTGTCCGGCGAGCCGGCGGCGATTGCCCGGCGTTTCGCGGCGTTCGAGGACTTCGCCGAGCTCCGCGACTGCGGCGTGGTCATCGAGGCGGTGTTCGAGAACCTGGAACTCAAGCGTCAGGTCATTGCGCAGGTGGAGGCGGTAGTCACGCCGAAATGCCTGATCGGCAGCAACACCTCCGCGCTGCCGGTCACTCAGTTGCAGCAGGGAGCGCGTCATCCCGAACGGATCCTGGGCATTCACTGGGCTGAGCCTGCGCACATCACCCGCTTCATGGAAGTCATCTGCGGCGACCGAACCTCGCCCGACGCCGCGCAGCGCGTGATGCGCCTCGCGCGCGGCTGGGGCAAGGAGCCGACGCTGGTGCGGCGCGACGTGCGCGGCTTCATCACCAACCGCATCATGTACGCCATGCTGCGCGAGGCGTTTTATCTGGTCGAGAACGGGTATGCAACGCCCGCCGATGTCGATCGCTCGGTACGCAACGATTATGGCTACTGGATGACGCTGGCCGGCCCATTCCGGTTCATGGACCTGACCGGGATCCCGGCGTATGCGGCGGTCATGCGGGACCTCTGGCCCGACCTGAGCTGCGCCACCGAGGTCCCAGCGCTGATGAAGAAGGTGGTCGATTCCGGCGCCGTGGGCATCGGCAATGCGAAGGGCTTCTACAAGTACACCGAAGCGGACGCACGCCGCTGGGAGAAGCGGTTTCTGAAGTTCACGTATGATATCCGGGCGCTGGCGCGAAAGTACCCCGATCCGGCGAGCGAATGATGCACATCTCCGATCTCGATACTCCGGCCATTCTGATCGACGTGGATGTCATGGAGCGCAATGTTCGCGGCCTTGCCGAATATTGCCGGGAACACGCGTTGCATCTGCGGCCCCACACGAAGACACACAAGATTCCCGAATTGGCGCAGATGCAGCTCCGCTGCGGCGCGGTTGGGATCACCGTGGCCAAGGTCGGCGAAGCGGAAGCCATGGCCGATGGCGGCATTCAGGATATTCTCATCGTGTATCCGCTGCTCGGTCCGCGAAAGCTGGACCGGCTTGCGGCGCTTGCCCGCCGCGCCCGCGTCACGGCCGCCATCGATTCATTCGAGGTCGCGTCATGCTTATCCAGCCTGGCGCGGCGCTGCGGCGTTCCGATCGGTGTGCGTGTGGAGTTCGATACGGGTTTCGGCCGCTGCGGTCTGCCGATCGAGACGTCATCGGTGGATACAGCGCGCGCCATCCGGGATCTGCCCGGCCTCGAGTGGCGCGGTCTGAACGTCTATCCCGGGCACATCATGCACAGCGCGGCCGAACGGCCTGCGCTCATCGAGCGCGAGAACGAGAGACTTGCGAAGCTGCTTGAACTGGCCGACGCGGCGGGGCTCGACCGCACCGTGGTGAGCGGCGGTAACACGCCCGCGGCGTACGAGTCGCACCGCTTCACCGGTGTGACGGAGATCCGTCCGGGCACGTACATCTTTAACGACAAGAACACCGTGTGCGCGGAGGCAGCGACGTATGACGACTGCGCATTTACCGTGTTGACGCGCGTGGTCAGCCGCAGTGTGCCGGGGAAAGCCATCGTGGACGCCGGAAGCAAAACGCTGTCCGGCGATCTCCTGCTTTCGGGCGACCGGCACGGCTATGGCCATGTCCTCGGCTACGACGACGTGGTCATCGAAGATCTTTCCGAAGAGCACGGTCACCTGAACGTCAGGCAGGCGGAGCGGCAGCCGTGCCTTGGCGAACTGATCCGCATCGTGCCGAATCACGTCTGCCCATGCATCAATCTGCACGACCGTGTGTACGGGGTGCGAAACGAGGAGGTGGTCGAGGAATGGGTTGTCGCCGCAAGGGGCAAGGTCCAATGAAGCGAGTCGCGTACGTTCTTGTGGCTGCGGCCGCCTGCTTCGGCCAGACGCCGCCGAAGCTCATCGACTGCCATGTGCACCACAACGGCAGTGAAGCGTTCCTCGCGAGTCTCACCAGCAAGCTCGAATCCGTGCAGGGAATGGCGCTGCTGCTGACCTCTCCCAAGGACATCGACCAGGTCACGGGCTTCATGAAGCAGCATCCGGGCCGGCTGGTCGGTCTGGGCCAGATCCAGCTCGATGACCCGGACGTGCTCGCCAACATCGACCGTTTCCACGCCGCGGGGTTTCGCGGGCTCGGCGAGCTCAGCGGCCCGCAGTACCCGTATGACGATCGCCGCTACTGGCCCATTTACCAGCGCGCCGAGAGTTATCGCATGATCGTGCTCTTTCATACCGGCATCGTGGCGCGCCCGCATCCGGATCAGCCCAGCGACGTCAGCTCCGATCGCATGCGCGCCGGCACGCTCGACCTGATCGCCCGCCGCTTTCCGAAGCTGACCATCATCGGCGCGCATCTCGGGAACCCCGACTACTCCTGGGCGGCCGAGATCGGGCGCTGGAGTCCCAACATCTATTTCGATGTCTCCGGATCGACGTTGATCAAGAAACAGGAGGATTACACCTTCTTCAAGTCGATCTTCTGGTGGAGCAGCGTCGCGAGCCCGCACACGCCGCAGGCGTCCGGCTCGGCCTTCGAGAAGCTGGTGTTCGGGTCTGACGTGTTCGAGGGCGATCTCGGCGAGTTCGATCGCGAATTGGAGCGGTATCACCGCATGCTGGATGCCTGCGGGGTTTCCGCAGAGGCTCAGGCCAATATCTTCGCCGGCACGATGTGGCGCATTCTAAACAAGCAATGACCGCCTTCCGACTGTTGTCCATTGCGGCGGCCCTCGCTGCCTGTACCTTCGCCCAGGAACCCGCGTCGCAGCAACTCGATTTCCTTCACGGTCTCGATGAGTATGCAAATATCCAGCGCATGCTGCCGGACTACCTGCGCGAACGCGGTTTAGCGCTCCTCGAGGCGCGCAGACGCTCGCTGGCGATCACCACGCCGGAGGCGCTGAGCGCGCGGCGGCAGTTCGTCCGCGACCACATGCTGCAGGCCATCGGCGGCCTTCCCGAGCGTACTCCTCTGAACGCGAAGATAGTCGGCGTTCTCCAGCGCGATGGCTATCGGATCGAGAAAGTCATCTTCGAAAGCCAGCCGAAGTTCTATGTCACCGCCAACCTTTACGTCCCGAGCACCGGACACGGTCCGTACCCCGCCATCCTCTTCCCGCTCGGGCATTCGCGCATGGGCAAAGCCTTCGAGATCTGGCAGGACGTCCTTGTCGGTCTGGTGCGGCGCGGGTATGTCGCTCTGACATGGGACACGCTGGCTGAGGGCGAGCGCGTCCAGCTTTACAGCGCCGATCTGCGCGGGCCGCTGGTGCACGATTCCACCACCGAGCACAGCATGCTGGGCATCGAGTGCCTGCTGACCGGCCAGCACGTTGCGCGCTACACCATCTGGGACGGAATGCGGGCGCTCGATTATCTGCTGTCCCGCCCCGAAGTGGATCCCGCCCGTGTGGCCGTGACCGGCAACTCCGGAGGCGGCACGAACACGACCTATCTCGCGGCGCTTGACGACCGTCTCAAAGCGGCGGCTCCCTCGTGCTATCTGACCTCCTGGCGGTGGATGCTGAAGGCGCTCGGACCGCAGGATGGCGAGCAGGTCTTCCCCGGCTGGCTGGCCAACGGCCTCGATTATCCGGATTTCCTGTACGCCGCATCGCCGAAGCCTTATCTGATGCTTCTGTCCATCCGCGACTTCTTCCCCATCGATGGATCTCGGGAGACGTTCGCCGAGGCGCAGCACGTCTTCGATTCGATCGGTCAGGGCTCGAAACTCGAGGCGGTAGAGACCGATGACCTGCACGGGTACTTTCATCCGCACCGCATGGCCGCGTACGACTGGCTCTCCCGCAGGCTTCGCGGCGCGTCCGATACGACGCCAGAGGCGCCCGTCACGCTCGAGTCCCCCGAAACTCTGGACTGCACCGATACGGGGCAGGTGGCCACATCACTCGGGGGCGAGACCGTATTCACGATCAACCGTTCGCGCGCGCACGCTCTTCACCGCCGGCGCGTTGAACCGACGACGGCTGCCGAGTTATCGTCGTGGCGGGCGCGCGTGCGCGACGCCGCGCTGCGCCGAACCGGCTATGAACCGGCTTCGGGCGTTGTACCGGTTCTGCCGTACGGCGTGATCGCTCGCGACGAGTATGGCATTCACAAGCTGGTGTATGAGAGCGAGCCCGGCATTCAGATTCCCGCATTGCTGTACGTTCCGGATGCAGGGCCGGAGCGGAAAGCCGCCGTTCTGCTGGCGGACGGTAACGGCAAGTCCGCCGCGGCGGACACGGCAGCGCGGCTGGCGCGCTCCGGGGTGATCGTCCTCGCGGTCGATCTGCGCGGCATGGGCGAGACACGCTTCGCCGCAGCCGAGGACGATTCGGAGTTTCACCACTGGTTCGGCGACTACAACGACGCCATGACGGCGCTGCTGATCGGGCATCCACTGGCCGGCATGCGCGCCCGGGACATCGTTCGCGGACTGGACCTGCTCGCCACGCGGCCGGACGTTGACCCCGCGCGTCTCAGCGGAATCGCACGCCACGGGGCCGCTATCCCGATGCTGTACGCCGGGTTGTTCGATGCGCGCCTGAAGTCGATCGCGCTGGAGAACATGCTCGTTTGTTACGATGCCGCCGCCAGCAGTCCTGTGCACAGCCATGTGCTGGAGGACGTTGTCCCGGGTGCGCTCGAAGAGTACGACCTGCCGGATCTTGTCGCCGCCATAGCCCCGCGCAACGTCTGGATTTCGGACCCTGTCACGCCCACTGGTTCTCCTGTTCTCCGGCCCGAACTGACCCGAGAATATGCTGCCGCAGCGAACGCGTTCCGGCTCGCCGGGGCGCCGGAGGCCCTGCATCTCGCGCTCGTGTACCGGCAGTGATACGCTGCCCTTTCATGACCGCACGCTTCCTTTTCTGCCTTGCTCTGATCTGCACCGCACTCGACGCCGCCGAGAACGCCGATCTCATCCTGTTCAATGGCCACATCGTCACCGTTGACGATCAGTTCCGTGTTGTCGACGCCATGGCCGTCCGAGGCGATCGGGTCGTCGCTGTCGGCCGTCGCGCCGATGTGCTGCACAACGCCGGCCCTGGCGCGCGACGGATCGATCTCAAGGGCGCTACCGTTATGCCCGGGCTGATGGATTCGCACGTCCATGCCAGCGAAGCCGCCATGTACGAGTTCGACCACGCCGTCCCCGACATGGAGACCATCGCCGATGTGCTGCGCTTCATCCGGGAGCGCGCCGCGGTGACGAAACCGGGCGATTGGATTGTTTTGACGCAGGTATTCATCACCCGCCTGCGCGACCAGCGCTTCCCAACGCGAGCCGAACTCGATGAGGCGGCCCCGCGCAATCCGGTCTACTTCGGAACCGGCCCGGACGCAGCGGTCAATACCCTGGCGCTGAAGATGAGCGGCATCGATCGCAATTTCCAGATCACCGACGGTAAGCCTGGCCGCATCGAACGCGATGCGAATGGCGAGCCGACCGGCATCCTGCGCAGCTGCAGCCGGCTCATCCACTTCAAGACCGGCGAGCGCGAGCCCACCATCGACGATCGCCTGCAGCGCCTGAAGATGCTGCTGGCCGACTACAACTCGGTCGGCATTACCAGCATCTCCGAGCGCGACCTCAGCGACCTGGGGATTGAACTCTATCGCCGCCTGCGCGACGGCAATCAGCTGAACTGCCGCGTATACGTCATGTACAGCGTGGATGCGCAGATGCCCATCGAGGACATCGAGCAGCGCATGCTTTCAGCCGCGAACAGCCCGCTGCACCAGTACAACAACATGCTCTGGGTCCGCGGGATCAAGACCTACATGGATGGGGGCATGCTCACCGGAAGCGCCTACATGCTCCAGCCGTGGGGCGTCAGCAAGGTCTACTCCATCACCGACCCGAACTACCGCGGGATGCGCTTCATCGATGCAGGAAAGGTCTACCAGATCGCGAAGTTCGCGCTGCAGCATGACCTGCAGTACACGGCGCACTCGGTCGGCGACGGCGCCGTGCAGGCCATGGTGGATGCCTACTCGGAGATCAACAATGACTTCCCGGTGCGCGCCGCGCGGCCGTGCATCACGCATTCGAACTTCATGACCCCGGAGCAGATCGCGCGCATTAAACAGCTCGGCATCGTGCTCGATCTGCAGCCAGACTGGCTGTGGCTGGACGGCGCCACGCTCGAGAAGCAGTTTGGCGACAAGCGCCTCACCTGGTTTCAGCCGTACAAGACACTGTTCGATGAGGGCATCGTCGTGGGCGGCGGTTCGGACCACATGCAGAAAATCGGCAGCTTCCGATCGATCAATCCATACAACCCATTCCTCGGGATGTGGATCACGCTGACGCGCCAGCCGCGCTGGATGAATGGGCCACTGCATCCGGAGCAGCGCATCACCCGCGAGCAGGCGATCCGGCTGTACACCATCAACAATGCCCGGCTGACCTTTTCCGAGAAGGACAAGGGTTCGGTGGAGGCCGGCAAGCTGGCGGACTTTATCGTGCTCGATCGCGACATCCTGCACTGCCCCGTCGAGGACGTCCGCGACATAAAGGTGGAGCAGACCTGGCTCGGGGGGCGGCTGGTCTACGAGCGCGCCACGCGTTAGAGCGCGACCCCCAGCGGACGGCGCAGCAACAGCCCGCCGAGGGTGGTGATGATCAGGAACCAGACCAGCCAGTGCAGGCCGAGAATGGTCGCCGCAGGATAGCGAACTTCGATCCACTGCGCGTGGCTGTCGGGAATCTCGGTGGGGTGAATCAGGAAAGCGGGAGCCGATCCGGCCTTGTGCTC
>DASRCB010000347.1:0-16261 GCA_035653295.1 Bryobacteraceae bacterium | reverse complement strand
TTCTCGCCCACCGAGCCGAGTTGCAGGGGAGAAGTGTCCAGCTCGTACCCGAGGTCATGGTCCACCGTCATATGAAAATCGCTCGTGCCGGGCCGGGCTACGACTTCGAACACGGGGTGCCAGTCGGTCGGCGAACCGCCGCGTTCGTATTTCAGGTCGGCGGAGCGAACCTCGGCCGTTCTCGCGAGCGCCGGCGCGTAATGGATGGTCACTGGCTTTTCGCCGTGATTGGCGATGTGCAGAACTGACGCGCCCGCGACACGGCGCCACGACAGGTCCACAGTGGACTCCCCGGCGTGAATGCCCATGATCCCGAAATGGTCCCAGGAGGCGGGCAGGTGCGGGCGCAGGTTGATGGTGTTTTCCGCGGCGTCGACGCTGAGCCCGAAGAGGCCACGCAGCAGCGGCGAAACGACCATTGCCGCCGACCAGATCTGATGCGGCGATGCAGTCGACAGCGGCGAGTACGTCATACCTGAAACAACTTCCGTCGTATTGCCGAGACCCTCCATGGTCAGCTCGGCATTTGCTTGTAGGTTGGCCCAGCCGGACTGCGCGGCGTGATACCGATACTCGCCGACCGACGCCCATCCCGTAAACAATGGCCAAACCGTGCCGTAGTGATATCCTTCCGGACCGTAATTCGCGGCGTGGCGGGAGATAATGCGCGCACCCCAGTCGGCTTCGAAGGCCTCGTCCGAGAGCAACTCGATCTCGCGCTGCGCGTGGGCAGGGTCGGCCAGGTCGAACCACATGGGGACTGTGGCGATGGAGTACGTCTGGTGCTTCTGCTCGCCGCGGACGTTGATCGCATACGAGTAGGCGCCGATGTTCATGTCCCAATACGTCTCGTCCAGCAGGCTCCGTTTGGCGCGGTAGTCGGCATCGAGCGATGACGCCATTTCGGCGTCGCCATGCAGCCTGGCCAGCACGGACATGGAGCGGAGCGCTTCAACCCCGAGCGCAGCCTGGTAATATTCGGTGCGTACCGGCAGCATGGGGCCGCCTTCGATCCAGCCATGCCCCACCTCGTAGTTTTTCGGAAAGCCGAGTGGATCGGCGTTGGCGCGCATGAAATCCATCGCCTTCTGCAGCCGCGGCCACAGATCAGTTGCGAGCCTCGGATCGCCGCTGGCCTCCGTGTAATCGCGAACAATGATGACGAACAGCGGCGTGGCGTCGGCGGAGGCATAGCCATAGGGGAACTGTTTGAACCAGTCCAGCAGGGCGGCGCTTTGCGAGATCTCATGCGGGATCTTGCCGTCCTCGCGCTGGAACTTCGCGATGAAGCGGATCGCGTCATCGGCGGACTGGAAATCGCCGCTGGAGATGAGCGCGAACGATGTCCAGAAACTATCGCGTCCGAAGAACCACGCGAACCCGGGGCGGTAAACGCCCTTGGATGGGCCGATGCCGGCAACGAGGCCGCGGCCCATGAGCGGATTCTCCACCAGGCCCTCGAACATGCTGATCCGCGACCAGTCGTAGGCGCGCTGGAGATCTCGATCCGGGAGATCGAGCGACACGGTTCGGGCGAGGTACTGCTGATAGTACGCGTCGACCGCGGCCAGAACGGCGGGAGGATCCGCGAGCAGGTGTTCATAGGTCGCGAAGGCGTCATCGCGCGATTTCATAGAGCCTGCAATCGCGATCGTGTACGCGCCATCTCCCTTCACTACCCCAAGGCTGAACGCCGTTTCCGGTGATGTCGAGTAGTTGGTGGCGTACTCGTCATCGAGCAGAATGGCGTCGGGAGAGCCCAGAACCGCGGCATATGGATACCCGTCCGCGCCGAAGCGATACGCGTGCGCGGCCTTGTCCCACTGCGCGTACGTCGTGCCCATGCTGGCCGGCCACATCAGCTGAAAATCGCGGCGGAAGCGGACGCGGATTTCGAGCGGCTGCGTGCTGTGGGCTTCGATATAGATCAGCGCCCCGGGTGAGTCGGCCGCCGCGGCGTAGCGCGCGATGACGCGGAAATTGTCGCCGGTGAAGGTCAGGCTGAAGCGGCCCGGCGAGGTGGACACCTCGCGGGCAATTGCCGCGCCCGGGATGGGCTGATTATCCACCCGAAACTCGAAACGCAGATCGCGGCAGATCTTCAGCGGGTATACCCATGCTTCCATCGTTCCGTCCTGCGCGCCCCAGATGCCGGAGCGCGGTCCGGCGGCGTCAACAAACTCCCACGGGCGCACCGCACGGGTAATGCTGAGAACCGGCTGCATCTCAGCCGCGGGAAGGTGCGCGGCGGCAAGCGCGAGGATGGCAAGGGAGCGGCGCATCGGATTGAATTGTATCCCGATGCGTGCAGGGCCGAAGCCCCGCTGCGCCTATGCCGGATAGGCGCCGGCGATGTATTGCTGCAGATGATCGATCGTCTTTTCGTGCGAGGAGATGATCCAGTTCACCAGATCGCCGATAGAGACCACTCCGACCACCTCTGCGCCATCCACCACCGGCAGGTGCCGGATGCGGTGGCTGGTCATCGAGGACATGCATTCGTCGATGCTCGCCTTCTGGCTTACCGTGATCGGCGGCGAGCTCATGATGTCGCGCACCAGCGTCTCGCGCGAGGAGCGCCCGTGCAGGACCACTTTGCGGGCATAATCGCGTTCCGACATGATGCCCACCAGTTCGCGGCCATTCATCACCAGAAGCGCGCCGATGTCTTTCTCGGCCATCACCTTCATGGCCTCGAAAACCGAAGTTTCGGGCGAAACGGACCAGATGCCGCGCTTGCCCTTGAGTACCGAAGTAACGGGGTCCGACATAGTCATGCGCGTACTCCTCCCGTGGGGTCGAGATTACCGAAAATGAGACGCCGTTGCAAGATAAATCAGCACGGTCCCAGCGCGAAACCGGGCGTTTTCGGTAACGCCGTTTCAGACAGCTCGGAGATTTACACCACGGCGACCCGGAAGTCGCGGCCTTCCCACCGCTGGTCGGCGGCCCAGCGGAACGTAAACACGATTTCACGCCCACGCAGTTCCGCGGTCTCGAGGTCGGCGTAGTGCACACCCAGCAGGTTCGTTCGCGCCGGGGTATCGTCCGCCGTCGCCCACCCATCCCGGGACCAGTGCAGCAGGAATTCTTCTTCGGCGATGATTCTCAGGGTCGTTCCCGCGCCGACGCGCAGGGCCGGATAGAGGAACGACCACACGTGTACGCTCCGTCGGGCGCCACGTGGGCCGCAGTAGCGTTCGAACACCTCCGGAATGAGGTCGAACACAGTATTGTCGCGGGCCGAGCGCAGCAGCTTTAAGTATTCCGCGTGCGCCCACATCAGCGGCGTTGCTGAGGCAGTTGCCCGGCCGAACCGGAGGAACGGACTGGGCGACTGCTCCTGATCCCACACCTGCTCGGGGAGCAGGCCGGTTGGCGTGGCAAACCCCTCCATGGAACGAATATACGGACCAGGATCGCGGCCCGCCTGAAGCTCGTAATGGCCGCGCTCGCCCGTCAGCAGCGGCCAGGCGCGACCCTGCCCATAGCCCTCATAAGGAGACCCGTCAGCGCCTTCGCCGTAGCCGTCGTGGTTGTACCGCCGCCAGGTCACCCCGAAGGGGGTCTCCACCTTCAGCACCGCATCCAGCACGCGCAAGCTGTCAACGATGATCGGATCGTCGGCCCGCCGGATGCCATAGCGGACCAGTTGCAGAAATCCCGCATCCACTATGTCGCGCGCCTGGAATTCGTACTGGCTCCCCGGCGGGCGGTTCGCGATCACGAGCGTCCGTTCGCCGGGACCGTCGTCCGGCAGCGGATCGCCGATCCACGCCGGCGTGATCCGAACATAATGGCGCGTGATTCCGGGTACCAGCCGGCCCATTTCGGTCACGGTCCACCGCTCGATATTCGCCTCCAGAAAATCGGCGTGCTCCTCCAGGAACTGGGCGGTCTCCATGTCGCCGCGCGCCCGCGCCATGATCGAGGCGCAAAGGAGAGCGGCGATGGTGGCAGCCAAAGTCGAAGGCGAGTAGCCGCTGTTCTCTTCCCAGCGCTCCTGCTGCGTAACCGGGCCTTTCTTCACCAGAAACCCAGCGCCGTGCAACACCATCCCAACGGGGGCGAACTCGCCCAGCGCGTTATGCGTCCACAGGCGGTGCGCCAGGATGATCGGAAACGCAACCTCGTCGAGCTGAATGCCAGTCCAGTGCGGGCGGCCATCAATCCAGAAATTCTGTGGGAAGCTGCCGTCCGGGAGCTGATTTACGGTCAGATAGACGAGCGCGCGGAAGGCGGTCTGTTCGTCGCCCGCCGCCAGCAAACCAGTGGCGCTCTGCACCAGGTCCCGGACCCATACCAGGTGATAGCCGGCCATGCCGTCCTTGTCGCCCTTGGTCTGGCCCCAGGGAATCGACAACGAGGCAATGATCGCGCCCTGGTAGGTTTTATCCTCGTGTGCCAGCAGCACCTGATAGCTGGACTGCGCCAGCGTACCGCCATCGCCGCTCTGCTGCCCGATCGGGAGCAGGTGGCGATTGGCCCGATTCCATTCGTCGGCGAAACGCGCGCGGTGCTGTGCGTAAGGAATGCCCAGCGCCTGGAACAGGCTTGTCAGCGCGCGTGAGAGCCGGTTTCCGAACGCCACGCCGACCGTGAACTCGTGCGTATCCGCGCAACGGATCTCGCCCATGAGGGCGACGTTTCCGTCCTCGGCGCGATCGAAGTCCCAGTGCATGCGGTAGTCCGTGGAAAGATCGGTCCAGCCATCGCTCGCGCCCACGAAGCCGACCGAGGCGCGCGAAAACGGCTGTGTGGCGGCGACAGCGAGCCACTCGTTCCCATGATTTGCCACCAGCACGTCGCGCCCCGCCACCTCCATCACCCACGCGCTGTTGCCCGCGCCGCCAACCTCCAGATGAGGCGCGCACAGCACATATACTTTCATCGCGTTCAGAAAGTCGGGCTCGCCGTAAAACCGCGTGTGCTGCAGTACACACGGCAGGTGCGGATCGGCGATGATTTCTTTCTCGAACCGGTAGCGGCCCTCGGGGTCTTCGCTACGGACCAGATACCCGAGCATCCCGTCCAGCCGCTCAATCGTTGAACGAGTATTCCGCAGCTCGTCGTGGAAAAAGGTCTGGTCGTCGGTGATGAGCAACTGCAGATCGCGCATCTGCGGAAGATCCACGGTGGGGTAGTAGACCTCCGTGATTATGCCCGCCCAGATCGTGAACCAGATGCGGCTCGTGCCGGAATACGCGGTCCCGACGCCGTTCTTATCGCCGTGCGTCCATTTCGGTTCCACTCCCGGCCGGCCGAAGGCCTGCCGGTTTCCACGAATTCGGGCCATAGGAGTATTCTCCATCTGGTCCGCCCGGCGCTGTCGATACGCGCGGCACGCACCCGCCGGCACGCTTTCACGCCAAACCCTTTGTGCTACTGCCGGCTATCGACTGCGGAGTGAGCAGTATGCTGCTGAATCACGACCAGTACGGAACCACATTTCCCGCCTGTGCGTCGGCGCAAACTAGCGATTCAAACGGACAGGCGCGTGATGATTTACAGGACCGCTGCCGGATCCAAGACCCGGGTTTGTAGCGATGGCTTCGCGGACCCACTCCTTCGCAATCGCCACTGCTTCCCCCAGCGCGACGCCTCGCGCGAGCAGCGCCGCAATTGCGGCCGAGTAAGCGCAGCCCGTTCCGTGCGTGTGGCGCGTGCTCACGCGCTCGGCCGTGTATTCGCGCCAGTCGCCGTTCGAGTAAAGAACGTCAACCGATTTGTCCGATTCGAGGTGGCCGCCCTTGATCAGCACGGCGCCGCATTGAAAATCTCGGGCGATCTTCGCTGCCGCGCGGCGCATGTCCGCTGTGGTCGCGATCTCCATATGGGACAGCACCGCTGCCTCGGGGATATTCGGAGTTACCAGCGTTGCCGCTGGAAGCAGACACGCCCCCAGCGCCTCACGCGCGTCGTCGGCAAGAAGCGCCGCGCCGTGTTTGCTGATCATCACCGGATCGACGACGATCGGGAATTCCCGGCCGCGAACGACATTCGCCACCGCTGCCACCACCGCGGCCGAAACCAGCGCTCCGGTTTTCACCGCTGCTGGCGGAATGTCGTCGATAATGGCCCGGATCTGCTGCTCAACGAGCTCCGGGTCGAGCGCCTCTACGCGGCTCACGCAGACCGTGTTCTGAACGGTAATGCAGGCGATGGCTGCGGCGCCGTAAACGCCGAACTGATGGAAGGTCTTGAGATCCGCCTGAATGCCGGCGCCGCCGCTGGGGTCGGAGCCGGCGATCGTGAGTGCGACCGGAGCCCGGCCCATTACTCCTTGCCGAAGTATGTCTCGTCGAAGGTCAGCGGAACCTGCTTCTTGACGCTCTCGACGAAGGCGCGCGCCACCTGCTGCTCCACCTCCGGCTCCGCTTGCTCGAAGGTCTTCGTGGTGTGTTCCTGAACCTTGATGATGTGATACCCGAACTGCGTCTTCACCGGCTGGCTGAGTTCGCCGGGCTTGAGCTCGAAAGCTGCTTTGTCGAACTCAGCGACCATCTGGCCGTGACTGAATGCGGGGAGTTGTCCGCCCTGTGCCGCCGATCCGGTGTCGTCCGATTCGGTCTTCGCCAGCTGTGCGAAATCGGCGCCTGCGGCGAGCTTCTGCCGGATCTCCTGCGCTTTGGCCAGCGCCTCGGCGTCCGTGAGATCCTTCTGACCCGTGCGCACCGGCACCGGCGAACCCTTGAACCGGATCAGGATGTGAACGGCCTTGACCTGCTCGTATTCGTTCTTGTGCTGATCGTAGTACTGGTGCAAAGCGGTGGGATTCGCATGATCAGCCGCCATTTGCTGGCGCACGAGCGCATTCGCGAGAACGCTGTCGCTTTGCATCCTCAGCATCTGCTGCACCGGCGGCGCCTGATCGAGCTTGCGCTGACGCGCCACTGTGGCGAGCGCTTCCATGCCCGCCAGTTCGTCCGCCAGCTTGCGCCGCTCGGCCGGGTTGGACAAGGCCGACTGCTGGTTTTTGGGTAACGTGCCAACAATGGATTCGAACTGCGATCTCGTGATCTTCTGATCCCCGACCGTGAGCACCACCGGGTCGCCGGCAGCGGCGGTTGCCGCGGGAGGCGCGGAGGTAACAGCGGCGGAGTTGGCCGCGCTCTGTGTGGGAGCCGTCTGGGCAAGAAGCGCCAGCGGAAGGACAAACAACAAAAGGGATTGCTTCATGGGTGTTGATGGAGCGCGGAACGCGCAGCAGGCCTTACCTGTGGAATTTCGGAATCAGAACCAGAATACCACGGCCTCATCGATTCCGCTGCAACTGCGGCCCGTGTGTGTCAATCCAACGCGGCTCGCCGAGCTCTTCGGCCTCACCAGCGACTACTTATCTGATCACCCGCGAGCAAACTCGTGCCGCTTCGCCGACCATTTCGCCTTCAGATACTCGCCCATATCCAGGTCGCCTTCCATGCTGTCGGAGGTGGCAGTTCCCGTGAAGGTGTAGGACAGCGCCTGACCGTGTCGCTCGGTCGTGTCGCTGTGGAAACGCACCGCTGAACCGTCGATCGAACCGAACAAATCGCGCGCCACGAAGTCGCCCTGATGCGTCCCTTCCAGGCGGTTCCCGTCCTGGCGAATATAGACACGGTGCTGCGTTTCGCTGGCGAGATAGGTGATGTGCACGTCCCACTCCCCGCTGATGTCCGCCGCCGCGGGCTTCGCCTGGTTCATCACCGGGCCATTCGGCGCGGCGGAAAGCGTCGCGTGCAGCCGGTCGGCGACCACCTTGTCATCGCCCGGCGCCATCATATACGCCACGATCGATACCCCGTCCTCGCGCCCGAAAAGCGTGATCCGGGGATCGCTGGTGAACAGCGTGTGCTCGACGTCGCGCCCGCTGATACCCACCTTCGATGTGTCCCACCGGATATGCAGCGTCGGCGTATGATTCGACAGCTCGGTCGGCTCGTCGATGGACGTGGTTATTCCCGGGATTGTCTCCACGCGGCCGCCGATCGTGTGCAGCCATCCCATCCACTGGTTCCACTCGCCCTGATGATCGCGCCTCGTCCACGCTTCCACCGCGGCGAGCATGCCCATCGCCTCTTCCTTGCCCAGTTTCATCGACCGGCTGTAGCCGTGGTGCGGAGCACTGTGCATCCATGCCGCCCGCACCAGATCCTTGCGCCCCAGCAGCAGCCCCGCGCACTGCGGACCCCGAATGCACTTGCCCCCGCTGTAGGCGACGAGCGTCGCCCCGCGTTTCAGGTGGACGTTGGGAATCGTTAAAACCTCCGCCGCGGCGTCCACCAGCACGGGAAGGTTGCGAGCCTGCGCGAGCCGATAAATGTCGTCGTAGGTGAGCGCGCCCTTTTCCGCATTCGGCCCGGCGAGCACATAAACCATGGCCACCCGCGGGCCCAGCGCACGCTCGTATTGCTCGACATCGGCCACCTCCACCACGCGAATGCCGGTGGAGCGCACTGCCGCATCGTACACGTTCCGCGAGTGCGCGGGAATGATCACCTCATCTTTGGCGAAGCCGGTCAGGTCGGGCAGGCGGACGTGCAGGTCGGGGTTCCCTCCCGCGACACAGGCAGCCGTCGCATGCGCCAGCGCCGCCGCGCAGCCCGACGACACCATGCCCCATTCCGCGCCAGTGATCTCCGCCAGCCGCTTGCCGATGCCGTCCATCAGCTCATCCAGCTGCACGTAGTGCCTGGCCGCGACATCCTGGGCCGCCCGAACCTCCGGTAGTTCGAGCGAGCCGCCAATGATGGTG
Source organism: Bryobacteraceae bacterium (assembly GCA_035653295.1). Lineage (GTDB taxonomy): Bacteria > Acidobacteriota > Terriglobia > Bryobacterales > Bryobacteraceae > DASRCB01. Next base: position 7,527 of record DASRCB010000347.1, on the reverse strand, counting down.
TACGTGCCGCGGCAGTTGATCACCGGCTTGACGCCGATGGATTCGTAGGTGACGGACGTAGTCGGCGCCGGTGTCGCCGAAGACGCGCCGCCGGCCCGCAGCAGCGCCGGAGCGGCCGCGGCGGCGATACCACCGCGGCGTAACAACGCGCGCCTGCTGTAGTGTTCCGAGCCCTTCATGACCGCCTCACGATACGCGCCAGGTCGAGCGCGATGGCGGATCGACGTACGCGTTCAGCTTGTCCGAACTGGTGATCTTCATGTTCGCCGTGTCCCAGTCGATTACCTCGCCCGGGAAGCGTTGCGCGATGCAGCCCAGCAGGAACGCCTCCGTGACCGGGCTCTGAATTTCGAAGTTGGCCAGCGGAGCCGGCCCGCCCTTGCAGGCTGCAATCCACTGATCGATCGCTTCGTCGGGGCGCGGCTGCCCCGGCTGGCGCGGCGGCGGAGCCTGATACTTCGCCGATTCGGGATAGACCCGCGGGTGATTCCCGTTGAAGCCGCCGACGATCAGACCCTTGTCGCCGACGTACAGGATGCCTTCGTGCTCCTCGCCGCCGGAGAACAGCTTCTGGTCCTCGGGACGCAGCCCTTTTGGCATCGGCGGACGCATGCCGCCGTCGTACCAGGACATGCGCACCGCATCGCGGCCTCCGTTCGCCGGGAAATCGAGAGTCACCATCGACGCCTTCGGGAATGTCTCGGGGTATGATTCACTGCTGCTGGCCTGCACCGTCGTGGGCGGCGTGAGGCCGAGAATCTTGAACACCCCGGCGAAGCTGTAGCACCCCATATCGCCGAACGAGCCATCACCGAAGTCGTACCATCCGCGCCAGACGAACGGCAGATACGCTTTGCTGAAGGGACGTTCCTCGGCGGGCCCCAGCCACATGTCCCAGTTCAGGCCCGCCGGAATCGGGTCCTCCTGTTTGGGCCGTTCCACCCCCTGCGGCCAGAACGGGCGGCTCGACCAGTTGTGCACCTCGCGCACGCGGCCAATTGCCCCGTCCGCAATCCATGATGTGATCAGCTTCGTCGCCTCAGTCGAAGGATTATTCACCGTCAGCGACGTAGCCACCTTCATTTCGCGCGCCGTCTGCGCCATCCGCCGTGCCTCGCCGATGCTGTGCGCCATCGGCTTCTGCCCGAGCACGTGCTTGTGCCGGCGCATGGCCGCGATCCCGATCGGCGCGTGCCAGTGGTCGGGAGTGGCTACGTAAACCGCATCCACGTCCTTCTCTTTGTCCAGCAGCTCGCGGTAGTCCTCGTAGGCGTTGCAGCCCTTGTAAGCGCCGGACGCGGAGCCCTTGCGCGATCCATAGTACGCATTCACAATGCGCTGCGCCGGCTCGCGCCCGCCCATGCCCAGGCTGGTGTCGAAATCGTGTGTGAGCTTCACGCGGCCCGGCGAGGCCAGGTCCTCACCCCAGTTTTCATACCCGGGGCCAAGCAGCTTGCGCACCGCGATCAGCGTATCGTTGTCGCCGTACTCGATGTAATCCTTGCTGCCCTTGTTGCAGTCGCAGACGGACACCACCTGCACGTCGGGCTTCGCGAGCAGATCGAGCATGACCTCGATGCCCTGATGACCCATGCCGATCGCCGCGACGGTGATCTGATCGCTGGGCGGCACGAACCCGGCGCCTCCAAGAACGCGCCGCGGCACGATGACGAAGGTAGCTGCCGCGGCCGCCGCGCCGGTCAGGAGCTTCCTTCGCGAGACCGGTTCCCCGGCTTCCGGTTTCTGCTGATTGTTGTCGGACATGGACACGAACTCCTTTCGTCGTGACTATGGATTCACGCATGATACTATCACGCTTGGCTCGGCGTTTTCAGGCCTGATCACACGATTTAGGAGACCACAACAATGAACGCAAAAAATCGCAGGACCTTTCTGAAGAAGGGCGTGGCTGCGAGTGCCGCGGTGGCTGCGGGCGGCGCCGCCATGGCCCAGGAAAGTTCGGGGAAACCAGAGAAGAAGGTCCTGACCGCCGAGGGCAAGCCACCCGATCCAAATAAGCAATCCTTGTTCAGCAGCACCGTGCTCTACGGAAATCTGGTCTTCATCGCCGGAGTTGGAGCGCACGTTGCCCCCTTTGAGATCAAGGCGCACACGGAGATCGTCCTGAACTCCATCAAGTCGCAGTTGGAGGCTGTCGGGTCCTCGATGGACAAGGTGCTGAAGTGCAGCGTCTTCCTCGCCGACCTCAAGGACTACGCGGGTATGAACGAAGTGTTCAAGGGCCGATTCGGGAAGGAGCCGCCGGTCCGTACCACCGTCGCCGTCTCTGGAGTCCCAGGCAACTCGCTGGTCGAGATCGACGTCATCGCCTACATCTGATCAGTTACCGGCAGCGGCCACGTCGTAAATCACCACCGAGTGACCGCGCCCGGCTAAATAGCCGATTCCACCGCCAATCACGGCGCACAGGCCCGTCATTGCGCCTACGGCCGCGTCACGGCCGGGCTCCCTTTCCATCGTCGCGGACCCAATGCCACCTCCGGCTGCGGCCCCGCCGGCCAGCCCGACAAGCGCCCACGCAAGCGCGTGCCGTGATTTCTTCAGTTCAATCCGGCGGATATCCTGCCGCCGAATCTCCTGCGTGCCGTCATGCCCGGTGACGTACAGCGCGACGGGCGTTACGTGATCGACCACGCCCTTCAGCGAGGCGCCGGTTACAAGGCGCACCTGAACGCGGTCCTTTGCCGTAAGCGCCTGGACAGTGGACCAGTCCGCGTTCGCGGTTTTCGCCCCCGCTGCTGCCAGCCCCGGCACTAACGCAAGCACAGCCATGATGCGGTACATATGCGACCTCGGCGCCTCAGAACAGCATGCAATGGACCGCGATTAAGCTTGTGTCCTCCAGCACTTACATCGAGCGCGTGTCATCTGAACCGGTCAGTGGTTGCGCATTGATGGGTGAATTCACACTGCCGCGCGTTCCAGTCGCGGAACCAGCAGCTGAATCATCCCGAGCGCGGCCAGGTACGCCACCCCTGCAATGACGAACAGCGGCCGATACCAGTCGTGCGAGTAATCGAGCCAGTAGCCCACCAAAGGCGCCGTCAACATGCCTCCGACCGCGCCGGCGAATCCGCCGATCCCCACCACCGAAGCGACCGCACTCCGCGGGAATGTGTCAGATACCAGCGTGTACAGATTCGCCGACCAGCCCTGATGCGCGGCGGCGGCCAGTCCTAGCAGCGCCACCGCGGGCCAGAGCGTCTTCACGAACAACAGGGCAATGATGGGCAGAGGACCGCAGGCGCAAATGAACATCGCCGTCTTGCGCGAGGCGAAGGCTGAGCCCATCCACCCCCCGCCAATCGACCCCACATCCGCTGCGACATAGATCGCCACCAGCGGCGGACCGAGCGCCGTCAGATCCAGTCCCCACGCGCGGTGCAGGAAACCGGGGATCCAGAAGAGATAAAACCACCACACCGGGTCGGTCATGAACTTGCCAACTATGAACGCCCACGCCTGGCGCGTTCCCGCGAGGCGCATCCATGGCACGCGCACCGCGCGCTCTTCCCCGGCATCCGATCGGATCCACTCCAGTTCGGCTTTCGACACGCCGCGGTGTCGGCCGGGCGCTCGAAAATAGATCAGCCACGCTGCCAGCCACACCAGATCGAGTCCGCCCGTAACCAGGAACGAAACGCGCCATCCCAGATGGAGCGCCACCACCGGAACCAGCAGCGGCGCGACGATGGCCCCTACATTCGACCCGCTGTTGAAAATGCCGGTCGCGAGCGCGCGCTCGCTGCGCGGGAACCAGTCGGCTACGGTCCGGATAGCGGCCGGGAAATTCGCGGATTCGCCGATGCCCAGCGCAAAACGCGCGGCGGCGAACTGCCATGTCGTCCGCGCGACGGAATGGAACATCGACGCCGCGCTCCACACCAGTACCGCCAGCGCATAGCCGAGCCGCGTGCCGATACGATCGATCAGCCGGCCCGCGAAGGGCATCATCAGCGCGTAGGCGCACTGGAACGCGAACACCACCCATCCATAATTCGCTTCGCTCCAGTGCAGCTCACGCTCCAGCGTGGGCTTGAGAATCCCGATCACCTGGCGATCGACGTAGTTCACCGTTGTGGCAAAGAACAGCAGGCCGCAGATGAACCAGCGCACGTGGCCGCGAGCAGACACTGGACTCGGTTGTAGCATGAAAATCGCCCATGACGCTCCGCGCGGCCCTCCTGCTTGCCATGTCTATACTCGCCGTGCATGCCGACGATGCATGGCTGCGTTATGCGCCCCTGGACGATGTGGCGGCCCGCGAGTATCGTGATGTGCTGCCGGCCGCGGTTACCGTCCTCGGCCATTCCGCTCTGCTCGACAGCGCGCAGGCCGAGCTGCTCCGCGGCGTTCGGGGAATGCTCGGCCGCACGCTGCGCCTCGAGCCGCAGTTGCCATCCGAGCCGGCCATTCTCCTGGGCAGTCTTGCCGATCTCCGCCGCGCCGTGCCGGAGCTTCGCCTCGCCTCCGAACCTCCCGATGACGGCTACTGGCTGCACTCCATGCCGTGCAAAGGCGGGCGCTGCATCGTAATCGCGGGGCGCAACGATCGCGGCGTCCTCTACGGAACTTTCGCGCTGCTCCGGCGCATGGCCCTGAACGGGCCCATCGCCGATCTGGACGAGGTTCACGCGCCTTACGCGCCCATTCGGTGGATCGACCAATGGGATAACCTCGACGGCTCGATCGAACGCGGCTATGGCGGCCGCAGCATCTTCTGGGATGGCGGCCACGTGCGCGCGGACCTGGCGCGCGCGGCTGATTACGCACGCCTGCTTGCGTCGCTCGGCATCGACGCCTGCTCGGTCAATAACGTCAACGCCGACCCGCGGCTGCTCACCAATGCGTACATCCCGGAGTTGGCGCGTATCGCCGAGGCGTTCCGGCCGTGGGGCGTTCGGCTCGTCCTCTCCGTCGATTTCGCCAGCCCGAAATCGATTGGCGGTCTTGATACGTTCGATCCCATCGACCCGAGCGTGGCTTCCTGGTGGCAGTCTCGCGCGGACGACCTCTACCGCGCCATCCCCGATCTCGCCGGCTTTGTCATGAAGGCCGATTCCGAAGGTCGTGCCGGTCCCTCCGCTTATAAACGCACCCACGCCGATGCCGCCAACGTGGTCGCGCGAGCGCTGAAGCCGCACGCCGGACTGCTCTTTTATCGCGCCTTCGTCTACAACCACCACATGGACTGGCGCGACCCGAACAATGACCGCGCCCGCGCCGCGTACGACAACTTCCATCCCCTCGACGGCCGCTTCGATGACAACGTCGTGCTCCAGATTAAGAACGGGCCCATTGATTTTCAGGTGCGCGAGCCTGTGTCCCCCCTCCTCGGCGCCCTGGAGAAAACGAACGAAGCGCTCGAGCTCCAGATCACGCAGGAGTACATGGGCCAGGCGCGCCACACCGTCTTCCTCGGGCCGCAGTGGAAAGAGGTGCTCGATTTCGACCTGCACGCCCACGGGCCGGGGACGCCGGTCAAGGCCCTCGTCGCCGGCAGGGTGTTCCATCGCCCCACCGGAGGGTTCGTCGGCGTGGCCAACGTCGGTCTGGACGACAACTGGCTGGGCAACGATCTTTCCCTCGCCAACCTCTACGCCTTCGGCCGGCTGGCCTGGTCGCCCGACCTCTCGGCCGCGCGCATCGCGGAGGAATGGACGAAGCTCTCCTTCGGCTCAGAGCGGCGCGTCGTCGACACGATTGACCGCATCCAGCTCACCTCCTGGCGCGCATATGAGAACTACACCGGTCCACTCGGCCTTCAGACCCTGACCGACATTACCGGCAATCACTACGGCCCTGCTGTTGAGGCCTCGGAGCGCAATGGCTGGGGCCAGTGGCATCGAGCCGACGAGCACGGCGTGGGCATGGATCGCAGCATGGCCACGGGCACGGGCTTCACCGGGCAATATTCGGCGCCCGTCGCTTCCATGTACGAATCGCTCGCCACCTGTCCCGACGATCTGCTGCTGTTCTTTCATCACGTGCCGTACACGTACGTGCTGCACTCCGGCAAAACGGTAATCCAGTCCATCTACGACTCGCATTACGAAGGCGCCGCCACGGTGGCCGAGTATGTGCGTTCGTGGAAAGCGCTGCACGGGCTCATCGACGACGAACGCTATCAACGAGTGTTGAAGCAGTTGCAATATCAGGCCGGGGCGGCGGAGCTGTGGCGCGACGCGGTCGACCGTTGGTTCCTGCGCGAGTCCGGCATTCCCGATGCGCACGGCCGCGTCGGCCATCATCCCGAGCGTACCGAGGCCGAATCCATGCGGCTGGACGGTTATTCGATCATCGATGTCACTCCGTGGGAGACGGCCTCGGGAGGCAGGGCAGCATCGTGCGCCGGCGCCGCATGCGCGGCTGCATTCCGCTTCCAGCGCGCGCCTGGCTGGTACACGATTGAGGTCCGCTACTTCGATCAGAACAACGGCGGTGCGCGCTTCCGCCTGTTCATCGGCGCCCAGCTTATCGACGAGTGGACCGCGGATGCGCATCTGCCGTCGGCGAAGATCGACGGAACCACCTCGACCCGCCGCATGATTGCCGGCATCGGCCTGCGCCCCGGCGACATCATTCGCATCGAAGGCCGGCCGGACAACGGCGATCAAGCAGCGATAGACTACGTGGAGATCGAGCCACAGAGGTGATCCAATGAACCGGCGAGAATTCCTGGTTACAAGCGGCATGCTGGCTGCGGCGGCAGCCTCGGCTTCCCCAAAACGCAACATCCGCGCGGCAATCATGTACGAAACGATAAACCTGCCCGGCGGCGTGCTTCAGAAATTCCAGGCGGTGCGCGAGGCCGGCTTCGACGGCATCGAGCCTATGAGCCACATGAATCAGGCCGAGGTTCTCGATGCCTTCAAAACCAGCGGCCTCTCCGCCGCCAGCGTGTGCTGCGCGACGCATTGGGAAAAGCCGCTGTCTGACCCCGACCCCGCGGTGCGCGAAGCAGGCCTGCGCGGCCTCGAGCAGGCGCTGCACGATGCAAAGGCCTACGGCGCCAGTTCGGTGCTGCTCGTCCCCGCGGTTGTGAACAAGAAGGTTTCCTACAGCGATGCGTGGGCGCGCTCGCGCGAGCAGATCCGCAGGGCGCTGCCGCTGGCCCAGGAACTGGGCGTGAAAATCGCGGTCGAGAATGTCTGGAATCACTTCCTCATGAGCCCGCTGGAGGCCGCGCGCTATATCGACGAGTTCGAAAGCCCCGCCATCGGCTGGCACTTCGATGTGGGCAATGTCATCGCGTACGGCTGGCCGGAGCAGTGGATCCGCATTCTCGGCAAGCGCATCCAGAAGCTGCATATCAAGGAGTACAGCCGCGCAAAGATGGACAAGACCGGACCGTCCTCCGGTTTCGACGTGAAGTACATGGAGGGCGACAACGACTGGCCGGCAGTGATGAAGGCGCTCGACGAAATCGGCTATAACGGCTGGGGCATCGCCGAGCAGCCCGGCGCCGATTCCGTCGAAGGCATGAAAGAACTCCGCGCCGGCATG
>DASRCB010000346.1:0-8950 GCA_035653295.1 Bryobacteraceae bacterium | reverse complement strand
ATGCTCGATAAGGCGGGAGTCAGGACCGAGCGCCTGGGAGACAGCACCGGCGAAGCTGCCTACCTCTCCGAAGTCTGACGCGTGCTCCGACCTGTCCTGATTTCCGTCATATTCGGGTGGTCGTGTCTGGCGGCGTCAAGTTCGCCGTTGATTGATGCCGTAAAGGACCGCAATCGCCAGGCGATCGCCTCGCTGCTCGCGGCGCATACGGACGTCAACGCCTCGCAGCCGGACGGGGCGACACCGCTGGCCTGGGCCGTTTTTCTGGATGAAGCCGACGTCGTTGACCTCCTGCTAAAAGCAGGCGCGCGTGTAAACACATCCGACGATTATGGCGAGAGCCCGCTCACGCTGGCGTGCGCTAACGGTGACGGATTGGTTGTCCGAAAGCTTCTGGCCGCCGGCGCCGACCCCAACGCCGGCCGCTGGGGCGGAGAAACGCCCCTGATGCTCGCGGCGCGTTCGGGCAATGAAGAGGCCGTGAATGCGCTGTTACTGAAGGGCGCCAGAGTGGAACCGGCGGAATCCCGCCGGGGTCAGAACGCACTGATGTGGGCCGCGGCGGAAGGCCACGCCGGGGTGGTTGGTCTGCTGCTCCGCCATGGCGCTAATCCTCGAACGGAATCAAAAAGCGGGTTCACGCCGCTGATCTTCGCAGCCCAGCGCGGCGATACCGAATCTCTTTCCAAACTGCTCGAAGCCGGCGCCGATGTGAACCACGCCCTTCCTGGCGGGCAGACCGCCCTGGAACTGGCGCTCATCGCCGGAAAGAATGACGCGGCGGATCTCCTGCTCGATCACGGCGCGAGCGTCACGGCTGCGGACCGCGCCGGCTACACGCCTCTTCACGCGGCCGCGCGCGAGGGCAATGTGACGATCGTGAAGAAGTTGCTCGCGAAAGGCGCGGATCCCAATGCGCGCACACAGAAGATTGAGGCCAAACCCCGTCTCCCCTTCCATCCGCCACCTGGCCAAATGACGCCGCTTCAGCTGGCGGCCGCCGGAGATCACGAAGACATCATGCGGGCGCTGGTAGCCGCCGGCGCCGATCCCCACGTCAAAGCGCAGGACGGCAGCACGTTGCTCATGTCGGCCTCCGCAAGCGGACACCCGGATGTCGTCCGATACGCGTGGGAGCTCGACCCTCAGCCGAACGCTGCAAATGACAGTGGCGATACGGCCACTCACGCCGCGGTCAGCGCATTCGAGTCATCCAGCGACTCGGAGATCGCCAGGGTGGTGCAATTCCTGGCCGACCACGGCGCAGACGTTACGGTGAAGGATGCGCGCGGCCGCACACCGATGAAAATCGCCGGCTTCCTTCCGCTCGACGAGGTCCTCGATACCCTGAAGGCAATCATGAACAAGCAGGGCGAGGCATCGCAGGCCGCCACTTCAACCCGATGAGCAGACTATTCTCTTGCGCCCTTGTGCTGACGCTGTTCCGCGCCACAGCGCAGACGCCGCGGCCGGCGATGGCCGAGACGCCGAACACGGATATTTACTACAAGCTCGCGATCGACGCATACCCCCAGGATGGCGTGCCCAGGGGAGAGATCCGCGGCCCGTTCACGCTCCCCAGCCAGGCTTATCCCGGCACGCAGCATACGTACTGGGTATATGTCCCGGCGCAGTACGATCCGGCCACCCCGGCCAGCCTCATGATTTTCAACGACGGCCAGGCGTTTATGGCGCCCGAGGGCGACGTTCGCGCTCCCGTAGTGCTGGACAACCTGATTTACCGCCGCGAGATTCCCGTGATGATCGGCGTCTTCATCAATCCGGGCCGACGGCCCGATCAGCCGGAGCCGACCCTGAAGAACTGGGGCGATAAGGACACAAACCGTCCCACCGAATACAACACTCTCGATGACAAATACGCGCGGGTGATCGTGGATGAGCTCATGCCGGTGCTCAACAAGGAGTTCAACATCTCAAGGGATCCCGAACGGCACGGCATCGGTGGGTCGAGTTCCGGAGCCATTGCGGCGTTCACCGTAGCGTGGGAACGGCCCAGGGACTTTCGAAAGGTGCTGAGCAATGTCGGCAGCTTCACGAATATCCGTGGCGGCGATGCTTACCCGGATATCATCCGCCGGAGCGAAAAGAAGCCCATTCGCGTGTTTCTTGTGGATGGCCGCAATGACAACCGGAGCCTGTACGCGGACGGAACTTACGATCAGCGCCGGGACTGGTTCTATCAGAACGTGCGCATGCAGCAGGCGCTTACCGAAAAGGGCTACGACGTGAACTACTGCTGGGGCATCCAGCTCCATGGTCAGAAGATGCTGGCCACGGTTTTCCCGGAGATGATGCGCTGGCTCTGGCGCGACCAGCCCGTCTCCACCGACGTTCACGATGCTGTGGAGCGCTCGTTCAACGGCCCCCATACGAAGGAATAGAGGTCAGCGGCCCGCGGGAGCGGGACTCCGATAGACTGAGTCAGCCACTGCATATGCCGACTCCATTTCTCGCTCTCATGCCGCTCCTGATGATCATAAAAGGAATCCCCTCGCCGACCGAATGGAAAAACACACCGGTCCGTTCGGAAGCGCACGGCGACACCCTCACTATTGCCGCCGGGAAATCGACGGACTGGTACATCTCGCCGGTCGATCAGAAGCCAGCCGCCACCGCGCCAATACTCCTCTTCACCCCGGCGCACGATTTCGTCCTCGTGGCCAAGGTCTCCGTTGACTTTAAAACGCAGTGGGACGCCGGCGCGCTGTACATCTACATCGACGACAACACGTGGGCCAAATTCGCGCTCGAAATGGCCGTTTACAAAAAGCCAACCATCGTGACCGTGGTGACGCACGGCGTTTCGGACGACTGCAATTCGTGGAGCGTTGACGGCAACTGGGTATGGCTGAAAGTGGCTCGCCTCGGCGACGCCTTCGGGTTCTACGCTTCCCGTGATGGCCGGACGTGGGAAATGATCCGGGCCTTCACCTTCGGCGCTGGCAGGAGCGTGCGCGCCGGCTTCTCCGCACAGTCGCCCATCGGTCCCGGCGCTGAGGCGACCTTCACGAACATCACCTACTCCGAGCGCAAGGTTACGGACATTTTCACCGGCGAGTAATCTCCGCTCATATTGCAGTCCGATATCGACATCCGATATCATGACCCGATATGGCCAGACGCGCCGAACTGTTGCAGGGAACGCTCGATATGCTGATCCTCCGTACGCTCTCGCTGGAGCCGCTCCACGGCGTGGGCGCGGCCGACCGTATCCGCCAGATCACCGGCGGCGTTTTCGACATCGGCCCCGGCTCACTTTTCCCCGCCCTGCACCGCCTGGAGCGCAAGGGCTGGGTCGAAGGGGGCTGGGGCGAACGGAAGGCGGACGGCGCGCGCGCTTCTATAAGCTGACAGCGGCCGGGCGGAGACAGTTGGCCTCGGAAACAAAGGCTTGGCGCCGGCTTACGGACGCTGTCGAGAGTGTCCTGTCCGCGGAGTAAAGCCATGCTGCGCATTTTCCGCATCGTCTCTGGCCGGACGCGGGCCGAAGCCGAGATCAATGAGGAGCTGCGCGCGGCACTCGCAATCCTCACGGACCGATACGCCGCGGCGGGACTGGATCCCGAGCAGGCCCGGCGCGCCGCACTCCTCGAAATCGGCGGTATCGAGCAGGTAAAGGAAAAGATCCGCGACGCGCGCCGGGGCTCCTCGCTCGAAGCGCTGGTGTACGATCTGCGCCACGGATTTCGGATCCTGCGGCGCGACCGCGCGTTTTCCTCTTTGGCTGTTCTGACTGTGGCGCTCGGCATAGGAGTTAATGCGGCGGTATTCAGCATTCTGTACACGGTCATGCTGAAGCCCCTGCCCTACCAGCACCCACAGGACCTCGCGATTATCTGGTCCCAGTTCTCGCAGATGGGGCTGCAACGGGCCGCGGGCTCGGGACCGGAACTGCGGGAATTGCAGAACCGCACGCATCTTTTCTCCGGCATCACCGGTATCTGGGTCGGATCCGGCGTCATCGGCGGCGGCGCGGATCCGGAGCAGGTGAAGGTCGCTGAGGTCAGCACTAACTTCTTCGATGTGTTCGGCGCTCGTCCGGCCATCGGCCGCGGCTTTACGCCCGCTGATACCGCGTATCCACCGAAATCGGCGGTTATCAGCGACAGCGTTTGGCGACGCCGCTTCGGCGCCGATCCGCACGTTCTCGGGAAGCCGCTACGCCTGCGCAACGGAGCCGCAACGATCATCGGCGTGATGCCGCCTGAATTCCGCCTCTATTTTGCCGCTGATTCCCACATACCGACAGATATTCCGGTGTTCACTCCATTCGGGCCGTGGGTCCCGAACGGGCCCGCCGACCTGTATTTTATCCGCTTCATCGGCCGCCTCAGGCCTGGCGTCGCGCTGCCCCAGGCGCAGGCCGATCTCGACTCCGTGGCGCATTGGCTGCGCTCCAACTATGGCGAGTACGCGATGGAGAACCTCGGGCTTCATGCCTTCGATCTCCACGACGACACCATCCGCGATCTGCGCCCCGGCGTTGCGACGCTGATGACCGGCGCCGTCTTTGTCCTTCTGATCGCCTGCGTCAATGTCGCCAACCTCCTGCTGGCGCGCGGGGCCGCACGGCGGAAGGAAATCGCCCTGCGCTCGGCCATCGGCGCTTCGGGGGTCCGGGTGGTGCGCCAGCTTCTCGCGGAAAGCCTCGCGCTCGGGCTGACCGCCGGCCTCATGGGGACGGCGATTGCCTGGGCCTGCGTAAGAGCGATGAGTCTCGTTGTACCGGACTCGCTCGCCCGTCTGGGGCCGGTCAGCCTCAGCCCGCAGGTACTCCTCTTCGTACTCGCCGTATCGCTGCTCTGCTCCATACTCTTCGGCATTGTTCCGGCGCTGCGGGCCCGCCGTGTGAACCTGGCAGACTCGATGCGAGATACCGGCCATGGCGTGCATAAACCGGCAGGCGCCGCACTGCGCGGAGCGCTCGTGATGGTGGAAGTAATGCTCGGCTTTGTCCTGCTCACCTGCGCCGGTCTGATGATAATGAGCTTCGCGAAAATGCACCGCGCCTCCCCCGGATTCGATCCCTCGCACGTTCTCACGTTCGAGCTGCAGCCGCGCGGCGCGGATACGGCGGCGGTAATCAACTTCGTACGCGAACGCGAGCGTGCTCTCCGATCCCTGCCGGGAGTCGAGGCCGTGGGCGCCACGTCACACCTGCCGCTGGACGATTACCCGAACTGGTACAGCCCGTACCGGCCTGATGGCCTCAGCGAGCAGAACGGGAAGGGGCTCATGGCCGATCATCGCGCCATTACGCACGCCGGATTACTTCCGCGCCATGTCGGCGCACCTCGTGGCGGGCCGCTTCTTTGACGACAACGACCGCGCTGATACCGCGCCGGTGGTCATCGTGGACGATCTGCTGGCCCACTCGGCATGGCCCGGCATCGCTGCTGTCGGCCGGCGGCTTCATTTCGAGCGCTACACCGGCGAGGAGTTTGCCCCGGCATCCGCGGTCGTGGTCGGCGTGGTGCAGCATATGCAGCACCACAGCCTGACCAATCCAGTCCGGGGGCAGATATATATCCCCTATACACAAAGCCCGCGCGAGCATCTGAGTTTCGTGGTGCGAACGCGTGGCAATCCCGAGTCGCTGGCGGCATCAGTCCGCCGGCAGATGTGGGCGACTGACAGGAGTGTTGCGATTGCGAAGCTCCTGCCCATGGCCAGCTATGTGCGGCGCGCCGGGGCGCCTGTCGATTTCAATGCCCTCCTTGCGGCGGTATTCGGAATCCTTGGGCTGGTGCTGGCCGGAGTCGGCGTTTACAGCGTGGTCAGCTATACCGTGTCACAGCGAAAGCGCGAATTCGGAGTACGTATGGCCGTTGGCGCCGACGCCGCGGCCATCCTGCGGCTGGTTATCGGCGAGACTTTGCTGCTTACGAGCGCGGGCATTGCCCTGGGCGCCGGCTGCGCGCTGCTGCTGACGCAATACCTGCGATCGCTTCTGTTTGGAGTCACGGCCGCCGATCCAGCATCCTACGGGGTCGCCGGCGCCGTGATCGCACTGGCGTCGCTGGCCGCCGGGTGCATTCCGGCCGCTCGCGCCGCCAGTGGCTCGGTGATAAGCGCCCTGCGGCTGGAATGAGCGGCGGAGATCCGTCGTGCCCGCGTCGGACGGGACGCGCGCGCCGCCGAAATCTCGTCGCAGCGCACAAATGGGGGGATTGCCCCCCCACCACGAATCCGGCGCAAACACGCCTCTGCTGGACTTCCAGGTGAATTTAAACCCGTGGATACTAGTCCTTCAGAACGGAATTCGGTTAGGTTTCCGAACCGATTTCAGGTGTTCCCCTGAAGCAGCGCAGCCGCCGCGCCGGGTTCGCCTCATCCCTGTTCTGGTGACCGCCATCTGTGGAGGAATCCGTGCCAAAGCGTAGCAGACAGACCGCCAAATCAGGTTGCTCGAACTCAGCGAAGCGTGACAAGCTTGTGCTCGAGCACCTCCCCCTGGCCAAGGCCATCGCCCTGAACCTTTATGAAAAGCTGCCGGCTTATGTTGACCTGGAAGATCTGGTTCACGCCGGCATCATCGGCCTGATCGACGCGGCCACAAAGTACAACGCCTCCAAAAACGTGGATTTTCGCTACTACGCCCGGCACCGCATCCGCGGCGCCATGCTGGACAGCCTGCGCCAGATGGACTGGGCGTCCCGCGATATGCGCCGCCGCCAGAAGCAGGCGAGCGAGGCTGCCCACGCGCTCACCATGGCGCTGCAACGCGAGCCCACTGAGGCGGAAATGGCCGGCCATATGGGCATGAGCGTCGAGACGTGGCGCGAGCTTGCCGCCCATCTGCAGGCCTCGGCCCCCGTGTCCTCCTCGTCATCGGGCACCGACGACCGCGGACCGGCTCGCGAGACGGCCGATTTTCTGGAGAGCCTCCCCGACCAGCTCTGTGCCCGCGAACAGCTCCGCGGCTTCCTGGGCGAGGCGATGAAGGATCTTCCGCCGCGTTATCAGACCGTAATCACGCTGTATTACACGAATGAGTTAACTATGCGCGAAATCGGCGAGGTGCTCGGCGTCAACGAGAGCCGGGTCTCGCAGATCCATAAGCTTGCGTTGTCGAAGATGGCCGCCGCTCTGAAGGATCGCGGCATCTCAACGGGCACAGCTTTTGAATTCATGCAGGCCCCATTGTGTTCGTCAGGCCACTGGTCGCCGGAACCATTCCGCGCCGCCGCATAGACGCAGCACGCGGCGGTTTTCTAAGCGCCCCTGACCAGCCGAAGTCGCCGGTTCGGCTCGGTCTTCACAACGCTACGGGCCTCCTGGACACACCTCGGGCAGGCCATCAGTGTTCCTTCGCCGACCGGCGTCAGCAGCGAATAAGGAAAATTCCGATGACAAGCGTCGCATTTGCCGACGCGCCCACGCGGGCCCGCTGACAGGGGCTCATTCATAGCTAAGCTATCGGCCGTATGACTGCTTGGCAACAGTCGTACTCACCACGAGCTGCGAGCATCCAATCGCCGTCGGGTACCCGCTTCGCGGCTGGCTGAAGCCTGTAACACCTTCGTGCGTGGCCGAAGAGTGACTCGGGGGCGCCAGCCCGAAGAAGCTTCGTTTCGGTTTCGTCTATCTTGCACGGAATCTCCAGGAGGTCTACGACACATACCAGCGGCTCGAGCTTTCCATGGATCAGTTCGTGAACGCCGAGGACGTCGACACGAAGCGCGATCGGTTCCAGGTTCCATTCCTCGTGGACACGCGCTATCGGGCCAGCGTGGAGGCGTTGCCGAAGGATCTCGACGGGAGCGCCACGCCGACGCTGACTATTGTCGGTCCCGGGTATCTGCCGACGAAGGACGGGACGGCGACAGTGCCGTTTCCGTCCGGGATGCAAACGGGGCGCCCCCGGTCGTCTCATGCGTACCGGCCGCGCCGGAGCGTACGATCAGCGCGAATGCGGTGGTGCTGACAGGCCTGACGCCGGGCACCCACTTCTATACGATCAAGGCGCAGGACGGCGGAGGGAAGAAGCGTTTCGCGCACTTCGTCGTGGACGCGCAGTAACGGAAACTCAATTACGCTCTCCGGCGCGGTTCATCGTAATTCGTGCGTTGCGCATCACAAGGGCCAGGAACAGCGTGACCGCGCAGATTTCTGAGGCGAATCCATAGAAGAAGAAGCCGTAGATCGCGGCGCCGTGGATCTTCAATTGTGTTCCGTTGCGTCGAAGCAGCCAGTCGACGATGAAGGGGAGGGCTGCAATGCTGAAGCATGCGGCGAGCACAGCAGCTCCGCCGGCGCGTGTGAACATACGAATCGCAAGAGCGATGAACCCAATGGTTCCCACAATGCCTGCGATGGTCAGAACGAATGCAATCCTCGCATACTGCTGACCCCGGTACTCAGTGCTTTGAGCGAAGAACATGAGGGCAGCGGTGGCCAAGACCGTCGAGAAGGCCGTTACCGTTCTGTAGCGGGCTGCCGGCACGATACAGTCGCAGAGGGTTGCGTTAGCAATTTATCGTAGCTCAGGATTGAGAGGGGCTTAGGCGTTTTTCAGCGGTACTCTTCTGCTGGTCATCGCCTTCGGCGTGCGGGGCTACCCGCCGTTTTCACGCGCGCCGTGCCGCATCCGCGGATCGCATAAGT
Organism: Bryobacteraceae bacterium; assembly: GCA_035653295.1. Classification (GTDB taxonomy): domain Bacteria; phylum Acidobacteriota; class Terriglobia; order Bryobacterales; family Bryobacteraceae; genus DASRCB01. The sequence continues at coordinate 322 of DASRCB010000346.1, read as the reverse complement.
TGGCGTGGGCCGGGCGTGAGTTGCCAGAAAGCCAAAAGCCCCGAGCGGTGAGGCTCGGGGCGTTGGTGGTTAATTGGGCGACGTCCTACTCTCCCACACACTTGGCGCGTGCAGTACCATCGGGGCTGTGAGGCTTAACTGCCGTGTTCGGGATGGGAACGGGTGGGGCCCTCACGCTAAGATCACCCAAAGGTCGGGGGCTTTCCCCGGGGGGGGAAAGCTTGCTGAACACTGACGGGGAACACAAGAACAAGAGAATGTTTGGCCTGCGCTGTATTGCGGGTAAATTTTATGGTCAAGCCGAACGGGCTATTAGTAACGG
>DASRCB010000345.1:0-16621 GCA_035653295.1 Bryobacteraceae bacterium | reverse complement strand
CGAGACGCTCGACGGTCCCCTGCGGGCCGCCGATCATGAGGCAATAGCCGCGTTCCACGCCCCACACGCCGCCGCTGGTGCCGCAGTCGATGAACTCGACGCCGTGCGCGGCGAGCTCTTTACTGTGGCGGACATCATCGACGTAATGGGTATTGCCGCCGTCGATAACGACATCGCCTTTCGACAGGAGACCACCAAGTTCCGTGATGGTCGCATCGGTGATTTCACCGGCCGGCAGCATGACCCATACTGGGCGCGGCGCTTTGAGTTTGCCGACGAGATCGGCGAGTGACGACGCGGCCGTCGCGCCCTCGCCGGCCAGTTGTTTTACGACCTCCTGGTTCCGATCGTAGACGACGGCCTGGTGACCATCGTGCATGAGGCGCCGCACCATGTTGGCGCCCATTCGGCCGAGTCCCACCATTGCGATCTGCATGCGCTATGCCCTCGCCGTCTGCCCGGCCGTCAGCGCCTGGCGAACCAGGTCTTCGAGTGTACTGAGCCCCTGTTTGACGTTTCCCGGCAGATGCACGCGCACGGCGCGGCGGCCGCGCTCGTTCAGGACCTGAAGATCGCCGAGCGCCTGCGCCGTCTTCACGACTCCGAAGGTATACTTATGGCCGGGAACGTCAAGGTCGTCGGCGTTTTCGCAGGTGATCTGAACGAATACGCCGCTGTTCGGCCCGCCCTTGTAGGCCTGACCGGTGGAGTGCAGGAAGCGTGGGCCGAAGCCGCCGCAGGTGGCCACGTGGCGCTCGTCGCGGACGGCGATGCGCATGTCCGTGATCGCTTCGGTATTGGCGTCGTTGCGCGGGATATAGGCGAGAAAAGCGACGTAATCGCCCGGTTTGATTCGCTCAAACAATGCGGAAAGGACGTCGGCCACCGTGGCGCCTTTGGCTGAGGCGAGACTGCGGTCGGCGGCGAAGATGCTGATGCCGTCACCCGAGGCCAGGGGGGGCTGCTCCGGAAGCTTGCCCGTCTCCTCGTATTCCGAGGTGAGCTCGCGCGATGCGACTTTACTGGCTTCGACGTCCGGCTGGTCGAAAGGATTGATGCCGAGAATGCTGCCCGCGACGGCGGTGGCGAATTCCCAGCGAAAGAACTCCATGCCAACGTCATAGGGATCGGCGACATCGATCTGCACGACAGGTTGACCGGCGGCCGCGAGAGCCTTCAGCGCTTCGTCCTGGTGCGCATCCGGTTTCGGGGTAAACCGGATATAGGCGAAGAGGCGGTCGTTACCGTAAACGCCGGGGTTGCCCAACGGCTCCTGATCGACGGGAATGAGACCGCGGCCGATCTTACCTGTGGATTCGGCGAGCAGCTGCTCGAGCCACGCGCCGAAGTCGGCGATGGCGGGGGAAGCAACGATGGTCACCTTATCGCGGCCGTCGCGTCCCAGAGCGCCGAGAATCGATCCGAGAGCGAAGCCTGGGTTCTCGCGCACAGGCACGCAGGAAGCGCACGAGTGGGCCATGGTTTCGGCGCGATCGAGCAGGCGCGCGACATCGAGTCCCATGGCTGCCGCGGGGACCATGCCGAAATCGGACAGCGCGGAATAGCGGCCGCCGATGCTGGGGACGCCGTAAAAGACGTGCCGGAACCCGTCTTCTTTGGCGCGCTTCTCCATGGACGAGCCCGGGTCAGTCACTGCGACAAACTGATGGCCGGCCTTATCGCGCCCGACCTGCGCGTCCACCCGGCTGCGAAAGTACTCGTAGTAGAGATTCGGCTCCAGCGTCGAGCCCGATTTGCTGGAGACGATAAACAGAGTCTTTTTCAGGTCCAGCCGCGATTCGAGCGCGCGGATCTGGGCCGGATCCGTGGAGTCCAGGATCTCCAGCTGAGGGAACCCGTTCTGGCGGCCGAAAGTACGGGACAGAACCTCCGGAGCGAGGCTCGATCCACCCATGCCGAGCACGACGGCGTGCTGGAACCCCTCCTTTTTGACCTCGTCGCGGAAGCGCTCCAGGTGCTCGATATGGCTGGACTGCTCGTCGGCGATGTGCAGCCAGCCGAGCCATTTGTTCTCGTCGGCGTTCGTCCACACGGACGTGTCCCCGTCCCAGATGCGCTTTGTCTTGCCGCTCTTCTCCCACTCGGCTGCGACCTGGTCCACTTTCTGCTGGAGGGGCGCGGGAAGGTGCGTGACCTGTTTGGGCAGCGGCTTCACCGACTCGCGAATCGCGTCGAGCATCTTGTCGTAAGCGTCGGTGAACTGCTTCACGCCGTCGATCGTGAGCTTAGCGGTCACGGCCTTCAGGTCGATGCCCAGGCGGGCGATTTCATTCAGCACTGCTTCCGCGGCGGCAGGGTCTTCCTGGAGCGAGTTGCGCAGGCGGCCGTGATCGCGGAACGCCTCTGCCGTGGCCGGCGGCATCGTGTTGACGGTGTGCGGCCCGATCAGTTCCTCGATGTAGATGACGTCGCGGTACGAGGGATTCTTGGTGCTGGTGCTGGCCCAGAGCACGCGCTGCGGTTTCGCTCCCTTTCGCGCCAGCGCGTCCCAGCGGGGGCCGGAGAACGCGGCCTGGAAGCGCTGATAGGCGCGTTTTGCATTGGCGATGGCGGTCTTGCCGTACAGGCTTTCAATGTGCGCGCGCTCGTCGCCCTGGGCGGCCTCGGCCTTTGCCTTTAGCTGGGCATCGACAGCGGTGTCGATACGGCTGACGAAGAAGCTGGCGACGCTGGCGATGAAATCGATCGGCTGTCCCGCCTTGGCACGCTTCTCGAGGGCGCGGATGTAAGCCTCGGCGATGTTTTCGTACGCTTCCACCGCGAACAGCAGGGTGACGTTGATGTTGATCCCTTCGGCGATCAATGTTTCGAAGGCCGGGGCTCCGGCCGTGGTGCCTGGGACCTTGACCATCAGGTTGGGGCGGTCCACTGCCTTCCAGAGCTCGCGCGCCTCGCGGATGGTGCCTTCGGTGTCGTTGGCCAGTCCGGGGGAGACCTCCAGGCTCACGAAGCCGTCGCCTTTGCCGGAGCTGTCGTACACGGGGCGCAGCAGGTCCGCCGCAGCCTGGATGTCCTTAACGGCGAGGCGTTCGAACATGCGCTGCGGGTCGAGGCCCTTTTCGCACCGGAGATCATCGAGCTGGGCGCGGTAATCGGTGCTGCCGGCGATCGCCTTTTCAAAGATCGACGGGTTGGAAGTGATGCCCCGAAGGCCGTCGTTGTCGATCATGGCCTTCAACTCGCCGGTTTCGATAAACCCGCGGCGGATGAAATCGAGCCAGAAGGATTGTCCGTAGTCGAGCAGTTCAATCAGAGGGTTGCGGGCAGGCATGACGTTCTCCTCCGGTAAGATGCGCAAGGCCCGGCATGGGGCACGCGGTTTTTGAGCGGCGCCGCGGCGTGGCGAGGCCCTTGCAATCCGATTATCGCGCCGCAGGGCTTCGCAGTTGCGTTCGCAGTGTTACGCCTGTGTCAAACTGTGCGTTCATGGTGCGTTTTGCCGTGGCCCTGCTGCTGTTCGGGGGACTGCTGGCGCAGGATTACGTCTGCCCCATGGATGCCGATGTGCGCTCGGACAAGCCAGGCGTATGCCCGCGTTGTGGAATGAAGCTGGTGCTCGGGATTCCCGAGCCCGCCGAGTACCCGCTGCGGGTGACGGTGCAGCCGGAGCCGCCGCGGGCCGGCCAGGCGACCGAGCTTACGCTTCGCGTGGAGGATCCCCGGACGGGCGCGGCGGTAACACGATTCCAGGTTGTGCACGAGAAGCTGTGCCATTTGTTCCTGGTCAGTGAGGACCTGCAGTTCTTCCGCCACGATCATCCGGAGTTGCGCGCCGACGGCGCCTTCCATCTGCGCGCCACGTTCCCGGGGCCCGGATTGTATCGCCTGCTGGCCGATTTCTACCCATCCGGCGGCGCGCCCCAGCTTGCTCCCGCCACGATTATCGTGCCGGGAGCCGGAGGCGACTCGTTTCGGGCGGCGGCGCTGAAGCCGGACCTGTCCGCCAAACGGGCGGCGACGGTCGAGGTGGCGCTGACGACGCAACCGGCACAGCCGATCGCGGGCCTGAAAACAATGCTCTTCTTTCGGTTGACGCCTGCCGACGGGCTGGAGAAGTATCTGGGCGCGTGGGGGCACATGCTGGCGGCGAGCGACGATTTGATCGACATGATCCACACCCATCCGTTTCTGCCGGCGGAGGGAGGCGAAATTCAGTTCAACGTCATCTTTCCGCGGGCCAGGACATATCGGATCTGGGTGCAGTTTCAGCGAAACGGGGTAGTGAACACGGCCGCGTTCAACGTGCCGGTCAGGGAGCTGAACTGATTCAGGAGCTGCGGTGGACGATGAGGTCCGCCAGCTCGCGCAGGCGCTGGGCGCGATCATCGAAGGGCTGCAGGGCCGTATGGGCGCGAACGCGCTGCTCTTCGGCCATCTCATGCGAGCGAGCCAGGCCGTACACCGCCGGAAAGGTGATTTTCTGCTGCTCGGCGTCCTTCCCCGCGGTCTTGCCAAGATGCTCGGATGACTGCTCCACATCGAGCAGATCGTCCACAATCTGAAACGCCAGCCCAACCGCTTCGCCGTATTCGGTGAGGGCGGCCAGCTGCGCGTCATCGGCGCCGGCGTAAATACCGCCCATGCGCACGCTGCCGCACAGCAGGGCTCCGGTTTTGGCGCGATGGATCTGCTCCAGCAGGATGGCCGTCGGGTGTTTGCCCTCGCCTTCGAGGTCGTGCACCTGGCCGCCGATCATTCCGCCGACCGTGCCCCCGGCGCACGCCAGCTCTTCCACCAGGCGAGCCCGCCGTTCCGCGGCGATCGGCAACTGCGAGAGCACCTGGAAGGCGAGCGTCAGCAAGGCATCGCCTGTAAGGATGGCGATGGCTTCGCCGAACACCTTGTGGCACGTCGGCCGGCCGCGCCGCAGATCGTCGTTGTCCATCGCCGGAAGGTCGTCGTGGATCAGCGAATAGGTGTGCAGCAGCTCCAGCGATACGGCCGCATGCTCCACGCCCCCGGTGAAATCGGACACGGCCTGCGCCGCGGCGATGCACAGCACGGGACGAATGCGCTTGCCGCCGGCGAAGAGGCTGTACCGCATCGCCTTGTGAATGGTCTCCGGGGCGGTGGTCTCGGACGGGACGCAGCGGTCCAGCGTTTGCTCGATGAGCTTCTGCTGACAGGCAAGGTATTCGGGAAGGGTCATGTTTTATCCGGCCGGAAGGGCTCGGTGTGAACGCTGTTGCCGCGGCGCACCAGCATTTCCACTCGCGTTTCCGCTTCCTCCAGCTGTTTGCGGCAGGTCTCGCTCAGTTTCATGCCGCGCTCGAACAGCTCGAGGGCGCGCTCCAGCGGAAGCTCGCTGCTCTCCATCTCCCTGACGATGGCTTCGAGCTCGGCCAGACCGGCTTCGAACGTTGCAGCGCCGTTTTGTTTCGCTGTGGTCGGGGATGGCTCGTCGGGCACGTCTTGATTCTATAGTGTTAGCGCCGAGCAGCCATAATTCCGAGCGTGCGGTTTCCAGCGGCAGGCGATGTAGTGGTTCAAGGTGTGATTGACTGGAAGCGAACCTGGGCCGGAAATGGGCGTCGAGAAGGAGATCGGGTTTGGCGTGACCCCGCCCAAAAAATGTTCCGCGGGGGCCACAACAAAAGTCGAGTGTTTTACGTCTAAAGTCTCTTAAAGAGCGGATTTGGATGCATTACAGCCGCATTGCGTCTTCCGTCGGGATGGCGGCCGTTCTCCTGTGCGCGGGCTGCGGGAATGCACGCCGGCTTGCGCCTGCGGACACGGTCTCCGCGGCCACGCGCCCCGCGAACACGGAAACGCGGCGCCACGTCGCCCGGCTGACCGGAGTGGTTCAGGCGGTCCGAGCGTATATGGTGCAGGCTCCGGAGATCTATTCGCAGGGGGGCAATCTCACCCTGACCCACCTGGTCCCCAACGGCGCTACCGTTCGCCCCGGCGACGTGCTGGCCGAGTTCGACGCCACGGCGGAGGTGAAGGCCGCGCGCGAGGCGGAGACGAAATTCGATGACCTGAGTCATCAGATCGAGCAGAAAATCGCGGAAAACCACAGCAACGCCGAGAAACGCGCCTCGGAGCTGAAGCAGGCGGAAGCGGACCTGGAAAAGGCAAAGCTGGAGATCCGCAAGGGCCCGATTCTCAGCGCCATCGACGACGAAAAGAACAAAGTGAAGTTCGAAGACGCCGAACAGCACACGGCCAGCCTGCGCCGCTCCGGCCATTATCACGATCTGGCGGAGGCGGCCGATCTGAGGATTCTCGAGCTGCAGCGCGATCGGCAGAAGGTGGCGCTCGACCGCGCCCGCGACAATATGCAGAAGCTGGTCATCCACGCGCCAATCGGCGGCATGGTTTCTCTGGAGAACGTCTGGAAGCAGGGAACGATGGGGCATGCCGAGGAGGGCGATCAGCTCTGGCCGGGCAGCGGCCTGCTGCGTATCTTCGACCCCTCCGAAATGCAGATTCTGGCCTCGGTGAACGAGCCCGACGGCGCGCTGCTAAAGCCGGGAACCGTAGCCACAGTGCACCTCGACGCGTGGCCCGACCTCATTTTTCACGCCGAGTTCGTCTCCGCAAGCCCCGTGGCCGCCTCGCAGCCCATGGCGCCGCTGAAGACCTTCGACGCGATTTTCAGGTTTACGCAAAGCGATCCGCACCTGCTGCCGGATCTGTCCGCCGCGCTGGATATCGACGAACCCACGCAGGCGAAGGGGCCCAATGGCGCCTGATTTACCAACTACCGAAAGGATGCGGGTCCGCGCATGTTGAAGCGCCGCCGGCCCATGCTGTGGATCCGTGTCGGCATCCTGCTGCTGGTGGTTGCCGCCGCCGGATTCGGGATCGAGCGCATGCGCCACGGCCACGACACCCCCGATCTGCCCACCGCGCCCGCGCGGCGCGGCGAATTCCTGGTGCTGGTGCGCACGCGCGGCGAACTGACCGCTCTGCGCTCGGTCGAGCTGCATGCGCCCAAAGACGTCCCCGAGCTTCAGATCGTCAGCCTCGCTCCGCCGGGCAGCGAAGTGCAACCCGGCCAGGTGGTGGTGCGGTTTGATCCCAGCCGCGCGCGGCAGCAGCTGAACGAGCGCAGCGCTTCGCTGAAGCAGGCGCAGGGATCGCTCGATCAGGCGCTGGCCAATGCGAAGATCACGGCCGAGCAGGACAAGCTCGATCTGGCGCAGGCCCGCTACGACGTGGAGCGCGCGCGTCTGGAGGCCTCCAAGCAGGCCATCGTCAGCGCCATTCAGGGCGCGGAGAGCCGCATCGATCTGGGACTCGCCGAAGAGAAGCTGAAGGTGGAACAGGCCACCGTCGAGCTGCACCGGAAATCCGATGAAGCGAAGATCGCGTCGCTCACGAGGCTGCGCGATCAGGAACAGCGCGAAATCGACCTTACCCGCGATCAGCTGGCGAAGATGGAGATCCGCAGCCCGGTCAAAGGCGTCATCGCGTACATGTCCAACTACTCCCAGGGCTGGCAGAACGCCCAGCCGTTCAAGGTTGGCGATCATGTCTGGCCCGGTGGGCTGGTGGGAGAGATCCCGGAAATGGCCACTCTGGAGATGGAAAGCCGGGTGGACGAAGTGGACCGGGGCAAAATCGATCCCGGCTCGACTGTGCTCGTGCATGTGGACGCGTATCCGGAAACGACCTTCCAGGCGAAGCTGGAAGCCATCTCTCCGCTGACGGAAGTGAGCGTGACGGACTGGCCGCCGACACGCAGCTTCAAAGCGTACGCGAAGCTCGAGAAGCCAGATCCGCGGCTGCGGCAGGGCATGAACGCCAGCGCCGATTTCGTGATCACGCGCATCCCGGACGCGATCGCGATTCCAGCCAAGGCGCTGTTCCTGCACGCCGGAAAGCCCGCGGCATGGGTGCGGACCAGCACTGGCTACGAGCCCCGGCAGGTAACCGTGGTGGCGCGCAACCCCGATGAGGTCGCCGTCTCCGGTCTCGCCGCGGGGACGCGCGTCGCGCTGCAGGAGCCGCCGAAGGAAGGAGCACGGCTGTGAGCACGCCCACGCTGAAGCCGCGCCCCCAAGTCGAGGAGGTTCGGGCAACTGCGCGGCCGAGGCGTTCTTCACGCGACGGCGCACGCGCGGTGCTGCGCGGGGCTGCGCTCTGGCTGTTGATCCTTGGGTCGGTGGCCGCGGTGGTCTGGTTCGGAGTGCGCGCGTATCGCACGCTGGCGATCACGCGCACTGCGCCGGTACCCACTACCCAGGTAAAGCGGGGTGACGTGACCTTCACGGTTACAGCTCGCGGCGAGCTGCGTGGGGGCAATTCCGAAATGATGACCGCGCCCATGACGGGCGGCAGCGACATGCACATCACCTTCCTGCGCCACTCCGGCGAGGTGGTCAAAGCCGGCGATGTGGTTGTCAAGCTGGACACGACCGAGCAGACATACAAGCTGCGTGAAGCCCAGGCTGATGTTGCCGAAGCCGAGCAGCACGCGGCACAGGCTCGCGCCACTCTCGAAGCGCAAAAGGAAGAAGACAGCTACGCGCTGCTCAAAGCGAAATCGGACGTACGCCTCGCTGAGCTGGAGGTTCGCCGGAATCCGCTGGTGGCCGATATTACCGCGAAGCAGAACGACATGGCGCTGCAGCAGGCGCGCGAACACCTTACGGAGCTGCAGAAGAACCTGGTTAACCACGAGGCCACGAACAAGGCGGCGATCGCCACGCAGGAAGCGGCGCGCAGCAAGGCCGAGGTTCAGGCGGGCACGGCGCGGCAGAACATCGATGCCATGACCCTTACCGCCCATCGCGGCGGCTATGTTGCGCTGAAGCAGAACCAGCCCAATTTCTTCTTCGGCCAGACCCTGCCGTCTTTCCAGGTGGGCGATACGGTGCGGCCGGGGATGGCGATCGCAGAAATTCCCGATCTCAGCAACTGGGAAGTGGTAGCCACGATCGGTGAGCTCGACCGTGGTCATCTCGCCGTCGGACAGCAGGCGTCCGTGCAGATCGTGCCTGTGCCTGGGCGTGATTTCGTGGGACGCATCAAGGACCTTGGCGGCACCACCGGTCCACCATGGGACCGTCACTTCGACTGCCGAATCGCCCTCCAGAACGCGTCCCCGGACCTGCGGCCTGGCATGAGCGCGCGCATCGTGGTCACGACAGACGTGCTGCGGAACGTGCTGTGGATTCCAGCCCAGGCTCTGTTCGAGAAAAACGGAAAAGAATTCGTCTACGTTCGGTCGGGGAGCGGGTTCGCTCCGCATGACGTGAAGCTGGTGCGCCGCAGCGAGAGCCAGGCGGTGATCTCCGGCGTGCCAGAGCATCAGGCCATCAGCCTCACCAATCCGGAAGAGCAGGCCGGAAAAGGCGGCTCCGCGCCGGCCAGCGCCTCGCAGGCCATTCGCAAATGAGCGCGACCCCGAGCATCGGACTCTCACCAGACACGCGGCCGCGCTTCAGCGTGACCCGCTACTGGCTCGACGTGGCGCTGGCTCTCGAGAGCCTGGTCACACAGAAGACACGCACATTCCTGACCGCGCTGGGGATCATTTTCGGCGTTGGCGCGGTGATCGGAATGCTGGCCATCGGCGCCGGCGCGCGGGAGGAGTCGCTGCGCTTCATCGAGCAGCTCGGGGTGCATAATGTACTGGTCGAATCGCGGCCCGCCAGCAGCCAGGAGGAGTTCCAGCAACGCCGCCGCTCTTCGCCCGGTCTCACCGAACGCGACGTCCGCATCCTTACCGCGAACGTGGACGGGCTCGATCTGATCTCGCCCCGCCGCAGCATCCATCCACAGCGGGTTCTGCCACGTCCGGCGCACGATATGCCCGAACTGTATGGCGTGCGGCCGTCTTATGCGGGCATCCACAACTGGCAGCTCGAGGAAGGGTCGCTGTTCGACGCTCGGGACGATGAGGACAGCGCAGCGGTCTGTGTACTCGGCGAGGCGGCGAAAACCGGCGTGCTGGGTTACGGGGCCGCGGTCGGTAAGTTCGTCAAGGTGAACGATACGTGGCTGCAGGTGATCGGTGTGCTGCGCCCGCAGGTGGAATCGGGCGGCGATAAATCGGGTGGACCCGATGCCAACAACATCATCTACGTGCCGCTGAACACGTTCCAGTACCGCTTCTGGGCTATGGGCGACAACTTCAAGGACGAGCTGGACGGGGTTGACCTTCGGTTGAAGCCGGCCGCCAACAGCGTGGAGAGCGCGCGTGTGGTGAGCGCGATTCTGAACTCCACGCACCATGACACCCAGGATTTTACGGTCACCATTCCCGCCGCCCTGCTGGCCGAACAGCAGCGGTCGCAAACTATCTTCACGTATGTGATGGTGGCCATCGCGGCCATCTCACTGCTGGTTGGCGGCATCGGCATCATGAATATCGTGCTCGCCACGGTGCTGGAGCGCACGCGGGAAATTGGCGTCCGCCGCGCCGCCGGGGCCCGCCGATCCGACATCGTGCGCCAGTTCCTCATCGAATCGGTGCTCATCTCCATTGGCGGCGGGCTGCTGGGTGTCGCCTTCGGGTTCGGTCTGTCGTGGCTCATTGCGCACGCGGCGCAGTGGAGGACCATCGTCACCACGTCCAGCATCCTCATGGCCTTCGGCGTTTCGGCGGCGGTGGGACTGGTATTCGGCATCTATCCGGCCCTGAAGGCTTCGCGTATCGATCCCATCGAGGCGCTTCGTTATGAGTAGAATCGCGTGCGCGATTGCCGTACTCGCGGCGGTGCTGGCGCGCGCCGGCTCTCTTCCGGTGATGGATTCGGTGTATCGCCGGCTCTATCCGCCACCGGGGCCGGTGGAGATGCGCCCGGTTCAGGGCCTCGATGCACATATCTTCGATGGCAAGCTGCACCTGCGGCTCAGGGATTTCATCGAGCTGGTCCTGCTCAATTCGCCGGATGTCGAGCTCCTGCGCCTCAATGAGCTGACCGCGGCGGCCAACATAACGGGAGCGAAGGCGCCCTTCGATCCACAGCTGCAGCTGGGATGGAACGCATACCGCTCCATCTCGCCGGGTTACAGCCAGATTCAGGGCGCGCAGTCGGTCAACAATCTGATCGAGACCGGGAATCTCCAGTACATTCAACTGCTGCCTTCGGGGCAGAACATCAACGTGCAATTCACCGGCGCGCGGAACTCGACTAACAGCGCGTTCACATACTTCAATCCCTACATCACTGGCCTGCTGGCCTTCAATATCAGCCAGCCGCTGCTCCAGAATCGCACCGGTCTGCAATATCGGGCTCCGCTGATGATCGCGCGCACGCAGCTGCTGATCACCTCCGAGCAGAACGAATCGCAGATTGCCGATATCATTTCCGCCGACGCCCAGCAATACTGGGCCGCGGTCGCCCTGCGCGACGCCATTCATGTTTCCGAGCAGACCCTCGAGCTTGCCCAGAAATCCTACGACCGCGACAAGCAGGCGCTCGATCTGGGCGCGCTGCCAAAGCTGGATATTTTCCAGTCGGAGTCGCAGGTGGCCTCGCGGAAGTTCGATCTGGTGCAAGCGCGTTACAACTACAAAATCGCGCTCGATGGCCTGCGGCGGCTGATCGGCGCGGATCTGCGCCCCGATACGCGCGGCATGGAAATGGTTCTGGAGGACGACGCTTCCACGCTGCCCATGCGCACTATCGACCCGTTCGAGGAGGCGCTGGCGCGAGCGCTGCACGACCGGCCCGAGCTGAGCGCGGCCCAGCGCAGCATCTCCGTTGATGACCTGAACGCCGACGTGGCTCGCAACCAGCTGCGGCCGCAGTTCAATCTCAACCTGCAGGGCGGGGCAAACGGGCTTGGCGGCAACCAGATCCCGGTAACGGGCCCGCTGGGTACCGGTCCGACGACGTTCATACCAGGCGGCCTCGGCGACGCGCTGTGGCAGGTGTTTACCTTCGACGCGCCGTATTACGGGTTCGGATTTCAGTTCAATCTTCCATTCCGCAACAGCCTGGCGCAGTCGAACCTCTCCACCGCGCTCGTCAACAAGGCGCGCGACCGCTATACCCAGCGCTCGCTGCGGCAAACGGTGATCCAGCAGGTGCGGCAATCGATGAATAATCTGGAGCTGGCGCGGGCGTCAATCGATGCCGGAACGACTGCGCGCGATCTGGCCATCAAGAACGTTCAGGCCGAGCAACAGAAATACGAGCTCGGCGGCACCACGGTTTTCGAGCTGTTACAGGCGCAGACCCAGCTGGCTCAGGTCCAGTTCTCGCTTTTGAACGCGTACATCACATATCAAACCTCGTTCGTTCAGTACCAGCGTGCGACCTGGACGCTGTTCGACGACTACAACATCCGGCTAAGCCACCCGGCTCCCTAATTTCCGGGAGCCTCGAACTTTCCTCTTGCGTATCCTGTCCAGACAATGCATAGTCAGGACTAGGGTATGAAAGAAGACACGCCACAACTTCTGCCCGGCACGCTCTACCTCCTCATCCTGCGGACCCTGGCCGCCGGGCCGATGCACGGATACGCCATTTCGCGACGCATCAAACAGTGCTCGTCCGGTGTCCTGGACGTCGAAGAAGGTTCTTTGTATCCGGCGCTGAACAGGATGCTGGTCAAAGGCTGGCTCGAGGCCGAATGGGGCGCCTCCGAAACCAACCGCAGGGCCCGATTCTATCGCCTGACCGACGAGGGCCGAAAGCAGCTGACCAGTGAGGCCGGCGAATTCGACAAACTGGTCGCCGCGATTCAGCAGGTCATGAGGACAGCATGAGGGCGCTCAGGGAACTCTGGCGCCGGGTGAGGTACCTTGGCCGCCGAACTCGTTTCAATTCCGAGCTGAACGGCGAGATCGAGTTCCACATCGACTGCCGCGCCGCGGAGCTGATCGACGAAGGCGTCGCGCCGGAAGAAGCCCGCGCCCGCGCGCGGCGTGAGTTCGGGTCGTCGCGTCGCGCCATCGAAGAGACGCGGGAGGCCTGGCAGCTGCATTGGCTGGAAGACCTGTTCTCCGACCTGCGCTATGCCGGTCGCGCTTTTCGAAGGAATCCCGCGTTCGCCTGCACGGCCATTATCTGCCTGGCGCTGGGCATCGGCGCGAACATGACGATGTTCAGCATTACGACCGCGTTCCTGTTCAATAACCCTTCCTGCCGCGACGCTGGATCCATGGTCGGAATCTGGGAAGGCGGCAACAGCAACCTGAGCCTGGCCGATTACCGTTTCATCCGCGATGCGCACCTGTTCGACGGCGTGGCGGCGATCGATCCGGAAGACGAGCTGAACTGGCGCGACGGTGATCGGACGCGGCGCGTTTCGGCAGCCCTCGTTACGGGCGAATATTTCCAAACCCTCGGCGTCCCCTTTGCTCTCGGCCGAGGAATCCTCCCGGGCGAGACGAATACCGTCGTAATTTCGCATCGTTTCTGGAGCGCGCATTTCGCCTCCGATCCCGGCATTCCGGGCCGCCGCCTCCTGCTGGACGGCCGTGCCTACACAATCACCGGAGTCCTCCCCGCCGACCACCGCATTATTGTTGGTTTCGGAATGTCGCCGGATATCTACGCGCCCGCGACACGTGACAGCGACTACCTCGGTATGTACGCTCGTCTGCCGCGCGGCATGACGATTTCGGTTGCACGTGCGAAGCTCCAGGCTGCGTTGGCGGAGCTCGATCGTATTCATCCCATGACCGAGGGAAAGCGCACCCAGGGAACTCGTGTTTTCCGCGCCTCCGGCCTCGGAATGCTCGCCGGCCAAAAGCCCGGCGGGGTGCTTATCTTCTTCATCATGCTCATGATCCTGGTCAGCCTGGTGCTGCTCATCGCCTGCACCAATGTGGCCAGCCTGCTTCTTGCCCGGGCATCCAGCCGGTCGCAGGAACTCGCGGTGCGCATGTCGCTGGGCGCCGGTCGCAGCCGCATCGTGCGGCACCTGCTGGCCGAAAGCCTGCTGCTCGCCGTGCTCGGCACGGCCGCGGGACTGCTCATCAACACGATTGCCGTTAATCTGGTGAGCGGCATAACCCTCCCGCTTCGGGTCCCCATTCACCTGGTGATGAAGACCGATACGCGGCTGCTCACGTACTCCATCTGTATCGCGCTCGCCTGTGCTCTGATTGCAGGGCTGCTGCCGGCATTTCGCGGCGCCCGCCGTGACGTGAACGCGGTGCTTCGGGCTGACGAGCGCCAGGTCGGCCGCGGCTGGGGCCTGCGGGGCGTTTTTGTCTCGGGCCAGCTCGCGATCACCGTAGTTCTGCTGGCCGCCGGCTTTCTGTTCCTGCACAATCTGCTGCGCGCGGCATCGTTCAATCCCGGTTTCGACGTGAATCATCTGGTCTGGGCCAGCGTGAGGCCCGTTCCGGAGCGATATATGACCGCCGATACGCATGTCGCGCTTGCGAACGCGGCATTGGAGCGCCTGCGCGCCGTGCCGGGCGTGGAAGCTGCTTCCATTGCCGCACACGTGCCGCTGAACGACAACTGCCGCGCGAGCACCGATGTGCGCATCGACACGGAGACGCGCTCCTCTCCCATTCAGTACGAGTGCAACGGCGTTGGCCCGGAGTATTTCCGGGCCATGGGCATCCGGCTCCTGGCCGGACGGGAATTCACGGACCGCGACCGCGCCGGCGGGGAGCGCGTTGGCATCGTGAACGAGTCATTCGCGCGGGCGGTTTTCGGCCACTCCAATCCCGTCGGCCGGACCATCTATCTGCACGGCAAACCCCTGCGGATCGTCGGCATGATGGCCGACAGCAAGTACTTCAGCTTCAACGAGGATGGTCGGCCCGCGCTGTTCGAGCCGTGGACGGCCGACAATGCCAGCCTTAATTTCATGATTCGAACGCACGGGGCGCCAGCGGCTTTCGTGAAAAGCATCGCCGACGTACTCGGCCGTCTCGATTCGACCGCCGCGATCGAGATCGAACCCATGACCCAGGCCATGGGCATCGCTCTGCTGCCGAGCCGCGCCGGCGCCGCGATGCTGGGCACGATGGGCATCCTCGGCCTGGCGCTTGCGTCCATCGGCCTCTACGGCGTGCTGCTCTATTCGGTTTCGCGCCGCACGCGCGAGATCGGGCTGCGCGTTGCGCTGGGGGCCACTTCGGGCCGCGTGCTGCGCCTGGTCTGCCGCGACGGTCTGGTTCTGGTGGGAAGCGGCGTAGCGATCGGTCTGGCGCTGGCGTTCGCGGCCATGCGGCCGATGGCCATGTTTCTGGTTCCGGGTCTGAATCCGGAAGATCCGTCAGCGTTCCTGGCTGTGGTGGGCGTGCTCGGCGCTGTCGCAGTGCTGGCGACGATGGCGCCGGCGGTCCGCGCGCTGCGCGTGGATCCAATGACCGCGCTCCGGTACGAATGAGGTGATGACATGAGGTCGGTCAAAGAGCTGTGGCGGCGCCTCCGGTACCTCGGCAGACTCTCACGCTTCAACGCCGAACTGGACAGCGAGATATCGTTCCACATCGACTGCCGCGCCGCGGAGCTGATCGAGGAGGGGTTCGCACCCGATGAAGCGCGGGCGCGCGCACGCCGGGAGTTCGGATCGTCGCGGCGCGCCGTCGAAGAAACGCGCGAAGCGTGGCAGGTGCGCTGGCTGGAAGAGCTGGTTTCCGACGTGCGCTACGCCGCGCGCGCGTTCTGCCGCAACCCCGGCTTCGCGCTCACCGCGGTAGTCTGTCTGGCGCTGGGCATTGGCGCGAACACGACCATGTTCAGCATCACTACGAATCTGCTGTTCAGCCAGCCCTCCTGCCGCGACGCCGGGTCGCTGGTTGATATCTGGGAAGGCGGCAACAGCGAGTCGCCTGTGGCCGACCTCCGCTTCGTGCGTGATGCGCACATTCTCGAAGACGTGGCCGGCACGAACGTGGAGCGGGAAATGAACTGGCGCGACGGCAATCGGACGCGCCGGCTTTTCGCCGCGCTCGTTACCGACAACTACTTCGGCATGGTCGGCGCGCCGTTTCGCCTTGGGCGTGGCATCGCCCCGGGCGAAACGAATACCGCCGTGCTCGCCGAGCGCATTTGGCGGAGCCGGTTCGACAGCGATCCGGCGATTCTCGGCCACAAGCTGGTTCTCGATGGCCGCGTGTACACGATTGTCGGCATCCTGCCCGCGGACAATTGCAGCCTGCTCGGTTTCGGTTTTTCGACTGATGTTTATACCCCCGTGCTGCACGACGACGACCGCGTCGGGTTCTACGCGCGCATGCCCCACGGGATGACGCGGGCCATGGCGCGCGAACGGCTGCGCAGCGTGTTCGAACAGCTCGATCGCATTCGTCCCAAAGAAGGCGGCTGGAAGCGCGCCCGCGATATCCGCGTCACGGGCGTGAGCGGCCTCGAGACGCTGGGTCAGGAAATGATGGGCCCGGTGCTGGCGTTCTTCGCGATGCTGATGATCCTCGTCGGCCTGGTGCTGCTGATCGCGTGCACCAATGTCGCAAGCCTGCTGCTGGCGCGCGCGTCCAGCCGCTCGCAGGAACTGGCGGTAAGGCTGTCTCTGGGCGCCAGCCGTGCGCGAATTATTCGTCATCTGCTGGCGGAAAGCCTGCTGCTCGCGGTGCTCGGGGCCGTTGCTGGTCTGCTGCTCAATTTCATCTGCGCGCGGGCCATCAGCAACATCACTCTGCCTCTCCCGGTTCCCATCCACATCAGCATCTCGCCGGACGCGCGCCTGCTCGCATATTCGGTTGTTG
>DASRCB010000344.1:0-8801 GCA_035653295.1 Bryobacteraceae bacterium | reverse complement strand
CGCGCACCTGCTGGTCCTGATCGTCGCGAGTGTCGTTTTTGCCAACTCGCGGTGTCTTGCCTCCTGCGATGCTCTGCGCGGCGCCGCGGCCGCGGACTGCTGCCACGGAGACCATCGGGCGCCGAGCCGCGCCACGCACGTTTGTGCCGTCGACCTTACCGCGACCGTCGCGCACGCTCATGCCGGCGTCTCGTCTCCTTTGTGCCGTGCGCGCGTGTACGTTGGTCCAATGCCGGCCTTTCCTGATTTGCGGACGGTCGCCTCGTATTTCGATCGGGACAACGGCCCGCCGGCCGATCCGGTAATCCGCAGAGCCCGCATCCTGCGTATCTGACGCAGATCCCGCGAGCGAACAACACGAGTTTATTCGCAGGGAGGTAACTGTATGCGGACTCTTATCTGCGGCGCTGCAATGGCCATCCTTGTTCCGTCGTACGCGCAAACCAGCGCGCCGGGCGGGACGGAGTCGATGCCGGGGATGGAGCACATGGACAACGGCGGTGGTGACCATGAGGCCGCGATGTACCTCATGAAGAACGCCTCGGGCACAAGCATGAACCCCTGGAGCTGGCCCATGCCGATGATCATGGCCATGCCCGGTTCATGGGAGCTGATGTTTATGGGCCAGGCGTTCCTGGTGGATACGCAGCAGAGTGGCCCCCGCGGCGCGGACAAGCTGTACTCGACGAACTGGCTCATGGGCTCGGCGGAGCACTCGGTGGGAGGGGGCAGCCTAATGTTCGACGCCATGCTCAGCCTCGAGCCGGCCACCATCACCGACCGCCGCTACCCGCTTCTGTTCCAAACCGGTGAAACAGCTTACGGCCGGCCACTCGTCGATGCCCAGCATCCGCACGATTTCATCATGGGCGTCGGTGTCCATTACGCGCATTCGGCGGGCGAGAACACGGTGGTTCAGTTCTATTACGCGCCTGTGGGCGACCCGGCGCTTGGGCCTGTCGCCTTTCCGCATCGCGCATCCGCCTTCGAGCTTCCGCAGGCGACCCTCGGCCATCACTGGCAGGATTCGACGCATATCGCCGATAACGTCGCCACCATCGCGCTGAAGCATCGCTGGCTTCAGTTGGAGGCCAGTGGCTTCTACGGCACGGAGCCGGACGAGAACCGCTGGAACATCGACTGGGGTCCGATGAACTCGTACGCAGGGCGAGTCTCCGTGTTCCCGTCCGCCAACTGGACGGCGCAGGTCTCCGCCGGCCGGGTGGCTCATCCGGAACGCGAGAGCCCTGGCGACCTGGTCCGGACAACGGCCTCGGTTCATTACACGCGGCCGATGCGGTTCCGCAACGCGTGGTCCACGAGCCTGATCTGGGGCCGCAATCACGACACATTTACCGGCCATAACCTGAACTCGTACCTGCTCGAAACGCTTCTGCCGGTACAAAGGAGAAACTTCCTGACCGGACGCATCGAGCTGGTGGACAAGGACGAGTTGTTCGCGACGGGCGCAATATTCCGCGTCAAGGCTTACACGGCGGGGTACACGCGCGACATCGGCACGTTCCGCGACATCGAGACCGGCATCGGCGCGAACGCGACGGCTTATGGCATCCCGGCTGCGATCAAGCCCAGCTACGGCGACCACCCCTGGGGAGTTAATGTTTATCTGCGCTTTCGCCTGAAGATGGGAAATTAGGTCACACCGCCAGCTTCTTCAGCCAGATCACCACGCCGGTTGCCGCCATCACCGCGAGGAGAAAACTCGAGAGCGCCATGATGAGGTGACCGGCTGTGCCGAAGATATCGCCGGTGTGGATCGAGCGGTTGAACCGAATCACGCGATAACCGAAGGAGTCCGTGTAGAAATCAGTGAGGTGCAGCAGGCGCCCACTGTACTGGTCGACGAAGGCGTAGCTGTGGACGGATTCGGAGGTTTCCTCCGGCCGGCGCAGAGCGAGCACGAAGACGTCCCGCGGCGTCTGAGGAAGCAGCAGGTCGGATACCGTGCTCGCGGTGAGCGCCGCCCGCGCGATCGCTTCGGCGCGATCGATTGGGATCGGTTGTGCGCCCTTCGCCTCCGTGGAATGCAGGTCTGGAAACCGCGATGGCCGGGACGAATGCGTGAGGCTGACCGTGTTGTGCAGATCGAAGCAGATGCGAAACCAGGAGGCCCGCCACTTCACCGAGCCCCGCTTCATCCGCCACCACAGGATAAGCCCTGTCGGGGCCAGCAGACACAGCATGAATCCCGCGATCTGAACGGCGATCGCGCCAGCGTGTCCCGCACGTGGGGCGCTGCGCGGGTTCGGCACGAGATGCGTGTGCAGCTGATGGATATAGCCGAGCCAGTCCTCGGTCCAGGGCTGTTTCGTGCGGCTGCCGAGGACGCCCGCATTGTAAGGATCGACGAACACGGTCCCGCCCCGCGCGAGCTGCATCATTTGGACGAGGTTCTTCTCGCGGAAAATATGGACGAACTTCACGCGATCGGGCGCGAAGCGGCGCTCGACGGCCGCCACCAGGTCCGCCTCGGGAATCGTGCGCGGCCCCGCCTGGACGTAGTACAAGCTGGGATACAGCCAGTGATCGATGTCGTTCTCGAATGCGAGAATGGCGCCGGTCAGGCCGAGGATGAAGAGAAACAGCGCCGCCGCCGCCCCCAGACACAGATGAGTTGTGAGGACGACCGAGCGTGCGGTCACGGTACCCGCGGCCGGGCTGGCGGAACGAGTCCATCGGCTTCCGACGCCTCGATCTCGCCGCCATGGTTTATATCCAGAACGCGAGGGACCGGATGAAAGCGCATAAAAATCAGACGGATGCGCTCCCCGTGTGGATCGATTTCACGCCTGGGCTTAAACGATCCCGAGCTTGCGGCGCGGGGCCTGGTCAATTCGCGATCATTCATAACGCAGAGCGCACATAGGATCCACCGCCGATGCGCGCCGGGCCGGCAGGAAGCTGGCCACAGCCGCCGCGCCGGCCAGCACGGCGACCACCGCCAGCAAAATCAGCGGGCTTCGCGAGCTGCCCTCCACCCAGGTCGCAATCAGCCGGCTCGCCGCGACACTGAGCACGAGGCCGGCCAGGAGGCCGCCGCCAATGCTGACGCCGGTGGAGGCGAACACCAGCCGCAGGACATCGGTCCGATTCGCACCCAGCGCCATGCGCACCCCGAACTCGTTCGTCCTTTGCGCCACGCTGTAGGAAACCACGCTGTATAGCCCCGTGGCCGCGAGCGCCAGCGCCAGAATCGCGAAGCCGCCGAACAGGATCGCCACCATGCGCCCCTGCGCCCATTCCGGCTGATTGGTAATCCACCCGTTCAGATCGCGCACGTTGCCGATCACCTGCTGGTCCGGATCGACCTTCATCACCTCGGCCCGAACGGCCCGCAGGATCGACAGCGGTGGGACCGTGCTGCGAACCAGAATCTGCGTGAACACGTACATCTGTGTCGTGAACGGAACATAGATCGAGGGCTTAATCGGTTCGCGCAGACCCTGGTTGCGTGCGTCCGCCACGACGCCGATGATCTGCATCCAATCGTTGCTGCCGGGCGCATTCAGGACGTAAGGCGGCGAGGGCTTCATGTCGGGGATTCGGACCTGCTGGCCGATGGCGCTCCCGTTGGGCCAGTACTGCCGGGCCATGGTGGCGTTGATGACTGCGAGTCGCGCGCCGCGCATCGTCTCCGCCTGATCCCAGAGGCGGCCCTGCAACAGCGCAATATGGAGCACCTCGAAGTATTCGGGCCCGATCAGATTGACGCGCGCCTGTTGCTGATCGGGGATCGACCGCCCCATCAGCTCGAAGTGGCTCTGAAAGCCGTTCCACGGCGGCGTCGCGTTGCTCGAAATGCCCGCCATGGTCACCTGCGGCATGGCTGCGATCCTGCGCCGCAGCTGGTCAAAGTAGGTGGCGCGCGCCTGCCAGTTGGTGTAGGTGTTGTCGTGCACGGGAATCCCGACGGACATTACATTGTTCGGGTCGTAGCCGAGCGGGGCGTGCATCAGAGTGAGGAAGGCCTGCATTGCCGCGCCGGCGGCCGTAAGCAGCACCAGGGTCAGGGCGATCTGAGCGCCGACCAGCACGTTGTGAGTGCGCCGTCCATGCACGCCACCGATCAGGCGGCGAGTGCTCGACTGCAGCATGTTGGCCAGCTCCGGATTCGACAACTGGAGCGCCGGCGACAACCCGAAGAGAATGCCTGTGAGCAGCGCCAGCCCTGTGCTGAACAGCAGCACGGGCACGTTGAGGTGAATCGCCGCCTCGTGGGGAAACGAACCCTCCGGCAGAAACCGCACAATCAGCGCCACCGATTTCCACGCCAGCAGAATGCCCAATGATGCTCCCGCCACCGCGAGCACGAGCGCCTCCGTGAGCAACTGCCGAACCAGGCGTCCGCGCCGTGCGCCGATCGCCGCCCGAACCGCGAGCTCGTGACGGCGCGCGGTCCCCCGGGCCAGCAGAAGAATGGATACGTTCGCGCAGCCGATCACCAGCAGCATTGCCACGGCTGCGAGCAGCATGTACAGCGTGCCTCCCAGCCGCTTGATGAAGTGATCATTCAGCCCCTGGATGCGCACCCTGAACTTCTTCGGAAAGTGGTCGGGCATGTCTTTGGCGAACTGCATCATAAGTGGCTGGAGTTCCGCGTCAGCCGCCTCGTGCGTGACCCCGGGCTTCAGCCGGAGGGTCGGTCCATAGAACGCTTTGGGATTGTTCGACACCTTTAGCGGCAGATACAGGTCGGCATCGCCCCAGGTGAAGCGCTCCGGCATTACGCCGACTACTGTGTAGGTCTTGTGCACCAACTGCAGCGGTTTCCCAACAACGTCGGGAGCTCCCCCAAAATGGCGCTGCCAGAACTTGTAGTTCAGTACCACCACAGGCTGTGGGTCCTGGCCATACGGCGCGTCGGACGGCAGCAGCCCGCGGCCCATCAGCGGCGGTACTCCGAAAAAGCTGGTCGCGTTGCTGGTGAAGTAATACGCGGTCACATCGTCAGGAATGTCGCCGCCAGTCGTGGTGAGGTTCCATTCATCGAACGCGACGACGCTCTGCAGCGACTTCACCTGCGCGATCTGCCGCAGTTCCGGCCCGTTCAGCCCGGGCCAGCGTTCGTGCCCGGCGTCGTCGATCAGCACGAGGTGCGCCATCTGCTCGGGATGAGCGTATGGATAAGGGTCGAGCAGGATGGCGTACACCACGCTGAAGACGGCCGTTGTGGCCGCAATGCCGAGCGCCAGCGACAGGACCGCCGTGGCGGTGAATCCCGGACTGCGGCGTAACTGCTGAATGGAGTAACGAAAGTCCTGAAAGAGATCCACCGGCGCAGCTCCTCGGCTTTAATACGCGGCTCGCGCCGTTTGGTTACCTTGCAAAAATACGTCAGCCCCGGCCGGTGCGCAGCCAGCGAGCCCAGTCCGGACGGCTATTGCGCGCGGCGGACGCCGCCGCGGACTCATGATCGTAGTCCACCGCAACATGTTCGATGTGCGAGCCGGCGATAATCGCGTACCGCGCGTGCGGACTTCCCGCCTGCATCGCATGTGGGTATGGCAACTCCGCTTCGTATGCAGGCAGTCCGACACTTCCGGGATTCACGATCGTGACGTGCTCGTCAATGGTCGCCAGCCGCGGCACGTGGGTGTGCCCACAAGCGATGAGCCGCGCATCGACTACGCCCAGAAGGGCTCGAATGGAAGCCGGCTCGCGTAGCTCCACGACTCCGGGCTGAACGTGTTCCAGCAGATAATCCAGCTCGGAATGTGGTGTTGCGTGACAAAGCAGGACATCGACAATCCGCCGTGTTCGTGGCAGCGCGCGAATCCACTCCAGATGCCTCGGCGAGAGCCGGGGAATGGTGAACCGCGCACTGGCCGTAAGTTTGGCCCTCTCCGTCTCCAGCAACGCCGAATCATCGTTGCCGCGGATGGACGGGATGCCGCGCTCGATCAGCAGATCGGCGGTCTCGGCCGGCGCCAGCGGACCGCAGAGGCTGTCGCCCAGGTCGTAAATCACCTCGACACCGCGCCGGTCGATGTCCTCGAGCACGGCCCGGAGCGCCCACGCGTTGCCATGAATGTCGGCGGTGAGCGCGAACGGGGTCATCTCTTGTAGCCGATCTTCCTCAGGAACTCGCGCCGCGCCTGCGCGTCGGCTTCCGTCTCGACGCCCTTCGGCGAACTGCCGTCCACCACCCCGAGCACGCCCCTGCCTTGCTCCGTCTCGGCCACGATGACCTCCACCGGATTCGCCGTGGCGCAGAAGATGCGGCAAACCTCGGGCACGTTCTGCAGGACGTTCGTGATGTTGATGGGATAGCCTTCGCGCAGCGCCACCACGAAGACATGGCCGGCGGCGATGGCGCTGGCGTTTCGCGTCGCCATGGCCTTCAGGGCGTCATCGTTGCCGTCCACGCGCGTGAGACACGGCCCGGATGCCTCATTGAAAGCGACGCCGAACTTCATCTGGGGAACGGTGTTGACGATCGCCTCGTAAACATCCTCCACGGTCTTGATGAAGTGGCTCTGTCCCACCACGATGTTCCCGCCCTCGGGGATCTCCAGCCGCACCGACCTGATTTCCATGCCTCCACTGTACAAAGGAAACCTGCCCACTCGGCCGCAGTCTCTATAATGAAGGCCGGCTATGGCGGAACTGCCCACCGATCGCGAACTGGCGCAGCACATCGAGCGGCTGCCGCACGCGCGCGCCACCTTCAAACAGCTGGTGCGCGAGCTGGGCACGAAAGGCCATTCTCGCGAGGAACTCGAATCCGCGCTCGATCGGCTTGCCGCCCGCGGCGAGGTCATCGAAACGCGCTCCGGCCACTATGTCTCGACGCGCAATAACCGGGAGTTCTCCGTGGGCCGGCTGAGCATGCATCGGGATGGTTACGGCTTCGTCATACCCGACCACCCCGTCGAAGGTCTCAAGGGCGATGTCTTCGTTCCGCCCGAGGCCTCCGGAAACGCCATGCATGGGGATCGCGTGGTGGTGCGGATCGCACGCATCGAGAGCGACGGCCGGGCGGACGGGGAGGTGGTACGCATCCTGCGCCGCGCCCACACCACCATCGTGGGCGAGTTCGCGGTGAAGCGGCGCGGCAATTACGTCATCCCTCACGATGAGCGCATCCAGCAGTGGATCGAGATTCCCGAAGGAATGGAAGTTCCGGAGGACCAGTCTCCATCGCGCGACCGTGTGGGCGCTGCGCCGATCGAGGTCCACGGCCCGCAGGACCTCGAGGGCATGATCGTCACCGCCGAGGTGCTGGAGTTTCCCGAAGACGGCGAGCACGCCATTGGCCGAGTCACCGAGGTCCTTGGCTTCCCCGACGATTTCGGTGTGGACGTGGAGATCGTCATCCGCAAGCACCACATCCCGCATCGCTTCCCGCCGGAGGTGCTGGCCCAGGCGCAGGCCATTCCACCCGTGATCCGCGCTGATGAGGCTGCGCGGCGGCGCGACTTCCGGGACATGCCCATTGTCACCATCGACGGCGAGACGGCCCGCGACTTCGATGACGCAGTCTGGGTCGACCGGCTGAACAACGGCAACTACGCCCTGCACGTGCACATCGCGGACGTCAGCCATTACGTGCGCCCCGGATCGCCCATCGACGAGGAAGCGCGGCTGCGGGGGACCAGCGTCTACTTCCCGGATCGCGCCGTGCCCATGCTGCCGCTGGAGCTCTCCACTGAGATCTGCTCGCTCAAGCCACAGGTAAACCGGCTCGTGCTCTCGGCTCTGCTCGAGATCGATTACAAGGGCGACGTCGTGCGCCAGGAGTTCACGCGCGGGATCATTCGCAGCGACGAGCGCATGACCTATACCGCGGTCCATGCCGTGCTCGAAGGCGACGCCGAGGCACGCGCTCGCTATGCTCCGCTGGTTGAGCGCTTCCAGCTGATGGAGGAACTGGCGAAAATCCTTAACCGCCGGCGCGAGAAGCGGTGCTCCATCGATTTCGACCTGCCCGAGCCGGTGATCGAATTCAACGAATTCGGCGAGATGACCGGCGTCATTCGCGGGCCGCGCAACATCGCGCACCGCATTATCGAGGAGTTCATGCTGGCCGCCAACGAAGCCGTGGCCTCGCACATCGAAGCGATGGACTGGCCCATGATGTACCGCATCCACGAGAAGCCCGATCCGAAGCGGGTCATGGAATTCGAGCAGGTGGCGGCCACGTTTGGCTACTCGCTGGGCGTGGGCGCGATCCCGGTGAAACGCTTCGCGCAGGTGGACCGGCGGCGCGACGGGCGCAAAAACCGCCGCGATATCGAACTGCCCCAGGACATCGCCATTACGCCGTGCCAATACCAGAAGCTGGTTGCTCGAATTGAAGGCAAGCCGGAGGAGCGCATCCTGAGCTATCTGATGCTGCGCTCGTTGCGGCAGGCTCGCTACAGCGCCGAGAACAAGGGCCACTTCGCGCTGGCAACCGGGTCGTACACGCACTTCACATCACCCATTCGGCGCTATCCCGACCTGATGGTCCACCGCATTCTTTCCGACTGGCTGGATCACCGCGAGCGACCGCGCCTCACTGAGGAGGAGGTGTCCATCATTGCCGACCAGTCGTCGGAAACCGAGCGCCGCGCCGCGGACGCCGAGCGCGAACTCGTGGAGTGGAAAAAGGCGAAGTTCATGGAAGACCGCGTCGGAGAGGAGTTCGACGGTCTCATCATCAGCACCGCGAAATATGGGTTCTGGGTGGAACTTCAGGACCTGTTCATCGAGGGGCTCGTTCCTGTCGATAGCCTGCCAGGCGACCGCTACACGTATCGCGAGAACGTGCGCAAGCTGATCGGACAGCGCACCCGCCG
>DASRCB010000343.1:0-5921 GCA_035653295.1 Bryobacteraceae bacterium | reverse complement strand
GTCGGCCGAGAAATACATAAAGGCGCTCCTTACCGCGAATCGCATCGACTTCCCGAAAACACATAGCATCCAGAGGCTACTGGAGCTTGCGTTGCCTATGAACGGACCGCTGATGGAATCTCTCCTGCCGGCGCACTGGCTGACGGCGTTCGCGGCCGAGACCCGATATCCCAGCGACACGCCGGAGTGCCTCCCCGGCGACGAGGCCAAGGCCCTTGCGCTCGCGCGGCGCGTGCGGGAAGCGGTGCTGCATCTGCTGTCCTTGCCATCCACACCTGTATCCCGCGCTTCACAGTTTGACCCGTGCAAATCATCGGATTTAAAATAGTTGCCAGCCGACCAGCCCTGTCCATTTGTGGAGCGGTGTGCCGTATGAAAGCTACACGCCTTTCGATTGCCTGCGTCTCGTTCACGATCGCCATCTGCGTTCTTGCGGCGGACCAACAGGGGGATGACACCAAGAAGACCGCCGCCAAGGACCAGCAGCGCGAGACGGTTGCCCGGCCCATCAGCGAGAAGGAGCGGAAAAAGCGCGAGCAGAAGCTCAAGAAAGAGCTCGAAACGCCCTACCGCAAGTGGCTGAACGAGGACGTCGCCTATATCATCACGGATGAAGAGCGCGCCGCCTTCAAGAAGCTGCAGACCGATGAAGAGCGTGAGCAGTTCATCGAGCAGTTCTGGCTGCGCCGCGACCCGACGCCCGATACGGTCGAAAACGAGTTTAAGGAAGAGCATTACCGGCGCATCGCTTACGCCAACGAGCACTACGCCAGCGGCATTCCGGGCTGGAAGACGGACCGCGGGCGCATCTACATCACCTTCGGCCCGCCGGATGAAATCGAATCCCACCCTTCAGGCGGTACCTACGAGCGGCCTCCGGAGGAAGGCGGCGGCACGACCTCGACCTTCCCGTTCGAGCAGTGGCGCTACCGCTACATCGACGGCATCGGGAACAACATCATCATCGAGTTCGTGGATCCGACCATGTCGGGCGAGTACCACATGACGATGGATCCCTCGGAGAAGGACGCGCTGCTGTACGTGCCCGGCGCGGGCCTCACCCTGATGGAGCAGTTGGGCCTTTCCGACAAAACGCAGCGCTTCCAGAACACGGACGGCACACACCTGGGAGTGCCCTTCGGCGGCCGGACCGAGAGCATGAACGAGTTCAACCGGCTGGAGCAGTTCGCGAAATTGCAGCAGCCGCCCAAGGTGAAATTCACCGATCTCGAAGCGGTGGTCAATTCGCGCATCACGTACAACATCCTGCCGATGAAGGTGCGGGTGGACTACTTCCCCGTCACCGACGCGTCGGTGCTCACCTACATCACGGTGCAGTTCGATAACAAAGACCTGCAGTTCCAGGCCAAGCAGGGCGTGCAGAAGGCGATGGTCAATATTTACGGGCGCATCACCACCATGACGCGCCGCATGGCCGTTTCTCCGTTCGAAGAAACCGTGACGGTGGACGCGCCGACCGAGTACCTGCAGGAATACGCCAAGCAGCGCTCGATTTATCAGAAGACCGTGCCGCTGCAGCCCGGCACGTACCGCCTGAACGTGGTCGCCAAGGACGTGGTGGCCGGCACCATGAACAATTATGAAGTGGCGATCACGGTGCCCCGTATCGATGTGGATAAGGCTTCGACGAGTTCCCTGATCCTGGCGGACAACATCGAGCGGGTCCCGGACCGCAGTATCGGCGCCGGCATGTTCGTCATCGGCGGCATGAAAGTGCGGCCGCGCGTGGACGACGTGTTCAAGCGCGAGGAGAAGATGGGGATCTACATGAAGGTCTACAATCTCGGCTCGGACGAGACCACCCACAAGCCGGTGGGCGACGTCGAGTACGAGATTGTGAAAAAGGGAAGCAACGAACGGATCGCGTCCATGAAAGAAGACCTTTCGCAGATCCCGGACGCCTCCGCCACCCAGGTGACCATCGAAAAGTTCCTGAATCTAAAGGGTCTGGATCCTGGCGTATATACCGTCAAACTGAAGATTACTGACCGAAGCAAGAATCAGGTCCTTACCCCTTCGGCCGACTTTACGGTAACCTAATTGATAACGGGTGCATCCCGTAGAGCGAAAGGGCGTCGCATGTCCATTGCGAAGACGCACAGCGCGGTCGCTTCCCTGGTAATGGGGATGGCGTGTCTGGCGGCTCCCGCGTTCGCCGGGGACAGCAGTCCCGTGCGGCTGGCGGGCACCATCGCCGGCGTGGTCGCCAATGCCAGCGGGGTTCCGCAGATGGGCGCGACGGTGATCCTCTTCAACAAGCAGGACCGCCCGGTGCAGAAAGCGCAGACGGACGCGAAAGGCGAATTCCGCTTCGCCGGACTGTTCCCGGACGCCTATTCGATCCGCGTTTCGCTCGCCACGTTCCTGCCGGCCTTCCGGCGCGACATCCTGGTGCAGCCCGGCATGCGCAGCATACTGAGCGTCAGCCTGAACACGCTGTTCAGCACGATTCAAATCGGGTACCCGGTGGCGATCGAAAACGGCGGGGTGATGAGCGACGAATGGAAATGGGTGCTGCGCAGCGCCGCATCCACGCGCCCGGTGCTGCGTCTGGTGGGCGATTCGCCGCTGGCCAATGTGCCGGAAAGCCATGAGCACGCCGCCATGTTCTCGGATACGCGCGGAGTGCTGCGGGTGTCGGCGGGCGATAGCCCGGTGGCGGGCAACGTCAGCGAGGCCCCCGGCATGGGAACGGCGTTCGCGGTGGCGACTTCACTCTACGGCAACAATCTGCTGCGCGTGAGCGGCGATCTCGGCTACGGCGCCGCGACCGGCGTGCCCACCGCGGCCTTCCGAACCAGCTACAGCCGCCAGTTTTTCGGCGATACTCCCGAAATCTCGTTGACCGTCCGGCAGCTCCGGCTCGGCGGTTTGCCGCCCGGAAGCGATCCGGCGCTCACCGAGCTCCGCACCATGTCGGCCGGCCTGGACGATCGCAAGGAACTCGACAACAACGTGACGCTGCAGTACGGGTTTGCGATGGACGCGGTCTCGTTCGTCGACCACCTGAACTACTTCAGCCCGTATTCGCGCCTCACTTGGGCCGCCCCGCACGGCGGCAAGCTGGAATTCGCCTACTCATCCGGAAACGCGCGCCCCGATCTCGGCGCCGCGGAGGCAGACGAGAACGGTCTGCAGCACGACCTGAGCGCCCTCGGCCAGTTCCCCCGCATTTCTCTGCGCAATGGCCGGCCGGAGGTGCAGCGCGGCGAGGAATACGAAGCGGCCTACTCGCAGAAGGCCGGCTCGCGCACCTACCGGGTCTCGGCGTATCACGAGATCATCCGTAACGCGACGCTTTCGATGCTGGCGCCGGAAGGGGCGTTCGCCGGAGGCAACATTCTGCCCGACGTGTTCACCGGCAATTCGATTTTCAATCTTGGGGACCTGCGCAACTCGGGCTTCGATCTCTCGGTCACACAGCAGTTGGGCGAGCACGTCAACGCCACGATCATTTACGGCTCGGAAGGCGCGCTGACGGTCGGGAATCGCGAACTGGTCAGCAACAGCCCGGACGAGCTGCGCGCCATGATCCGCGCGGGGCGCAAGCAGGCCGCCACCGCACGGCTTGCCGCCACGGCTCCGCGCAGCGGTACCCACCTGATCGCCAGCTACCAGTGGGCCAATGACCAGCGCTGGATCCTCTCCGGCAATCTCTACAGCACGCAGGGCAGCCAGGATCTGCCTGGGCTGAACGTCTACGTCCGGCAGCCGCTGCCGCACCCAACCGGCTCGTCGTGGCGCATGGAGGCCACCGCCGATTTGCGGAACATGCTGGCTCAGGGCTACATTCCGTTGAATATGGCGGGCGGCCAGCGCGTGCTGCTGTTCGATACGCCGCGCTGCTTCCGCGGCGGATTGAGCTTCATCTTCTAACCTTTCCTTGCGAATCGACGCGCAACATTCCTACTCCGAACGCTATACGCTTGCGCATCTGGAAACCATCCTCAAGCGCAACCGGTTCGAGGGGTCGATCCTCGCGGGCCCGATCGTTCCGACGCCCGATTTCGTGCGCGGCATCGTGGTTCCGGCGGAACAGTGGTGCGAGGACTGCGCCAGACATCCCAAATTCCGCGGCATCTCTGTGGCCCAGGTCCATGGCCTTCCGTGGGGCGAATGGGAAGCGCGGAGCATCCCTGTCGATATTGCCGGCGCCCTCGCCGCCGTTCCCGATCTGGCCGCCGCGCACCCGAACCTTCGCATCGCGATCGCGGATCTTGGCGCGCCATTTAGCGCCGATTGGGCCAGGCTTCTCGATGCCGCGGCACGGTTTCCGAACGTGTGCTGCAAGCTGAGCGGCCTCCGGGAATTCCCCGATCCCCGGATGGCCGTGCAGCATGCGCTGCGCCTCTTCGGCCCCGCGCGCCTCATGTTCGCCAGCGGCTGGCCCGGCGGGCTGCCGGATTTCACGTGGAAAGCCACGCTCGCCCTTTTCACGCAATCGCTCGGAGCGCAGAGCATCGAAACCCGCGAGCAGATTCTCGGCGGGACGGCGGCCCGGTTCTATGGAATCTAAGACGGGAATCGGGGGTCAGGGATCGGGGGTCAGGGCCATGTGGCCGGCCGCGCTCGCGGCCGTGCTGTTCCTGGTGAATGCGCTTCTGACTGCCCCGCTGTTTCGCATCGGCTACTCGACGGAGATGGGGTCGATCGAAGGCGCGTTCATTGGGTTGGCGCGCTACATCCGCGATCATTTTCCCGATCTGAGCTGGTTTCCGCTCTGGTACGGCGGCATTCCCTACCCCGATAGCTACCCGCCGCTGCTGCATTGGGCGGTCGCCGGCACGGGAGCGCTTTTCCACATTTCCACAGGGCTGGCGTATCACGCGGTCACGGCGGCGATCTACGCGGCGGCGCCGGCGGCGCTGTTCTGGACGGCGTGGCGCCTCGGAGCCAACCGCGCGGCGGCGTTTGTTTGCGCGCTGCTTTACTCGCTGATTTCGCCTTCGTGCCTGCTGGTGCGCGAAGTGCGCTTCGATGCCGGGGGCTGGTTCGCAGCGCGGCGGATGCAGACGCTGGTCCACTACGGCGAAGGGCCGCATGTGACTTCCCTGCTCTTCCTGGCGCTCGCGATCGGCCTGCTGCACGTGGCGCTCGAAAAGCGCCGGCCCCTGTGGTACGTGCTCGCGGCGTTGGCAATGGCCGCGACCGTCCTGAGCAACTGGATCGGCGGCTTCGCTCTGGCGGTGGCGGTGGCGGCGTACGTGGCGGCATACGGCAGGCTCGCGCGGACCGCGGCCCTGGCGGCCTATGCCTATGCTCTGGCGCTGCCGTGGGTCTCGCCATCGACGGTGGCGACCATTCGCGCCAATGCGCCATTCGTCGGCGGCCGCTTCGTTCCGAACCTCGCGGCGGAAGCAGCTTTCGCCGCCTCGTTCCTGGTGCTGGCGTGGATCGGCTGGCGGCTGCGGCTCGATGCGCGGGTGCGTTTCACCGCCCTGTTTCTCTACGGGACCAGCGGAATCGCATTGGGCTCGTATTGGCTCCACTTCAGCCTGCTGCCACAGCCCCAGCGATATCACCTGGAAATGGATCTGGCGGTCTGGCTGGGGGCGGCGCTGGCGTTGTCGGCTGTAGGCCGGCCATGGCCGGCCCCTACGGTGCGCATCGCTCTGGTGGCGCTCATTGCGCTCTGCGTGCCCATTTTTCTGCACCAGCGTTCGATGGCTCGCGAGATGGAGCGGCCCATCGAGATTCGATCGGCAGCCGAGTACGAAATTTCGACCTGGCTCGGAACGCACATGGCCGGACGCCGCGTTTTCGCGCCGGGCAGCATCGGTTTCTGGATGAACGCGTTCAGCGACACCGCCATGCTGAACGGCGGCTTCGATAACGGCATGCGCAACACCTTCCTGCAGCATGTCCAGTATCAGATCTACGCCGGCGACCAACAAAAGGTC
>DASRCB010000342.1:0-11728 GCA_035653295.1 Bryobacteraceae bacterium | reverse complement strand
GTCCTGGCCCGGCCCGGGCGCCGGATCCGTTTCCGTTCCCGTCAGGAAATACGCCGGAAGCCCCAGGCCTTCGGCTGCGACACCGGGTCGTTTGAAAGGTAGATCAGCGTGTAATTGTTGATGTCCCCGTTCCGTCCGGCGGCGATGACGAAAAGTGAAGCCCGGATTCTTCGCCCCCGGTCCCCCGGCTTCAATGTCCCAGCTTCTCCCGCTTGTATTCCTCGTATTCCTTGATAAGCGCCGGATCGTGCGGATGCGGATAGATATCGCTGGTCTTGTATTTCCCGCTGAGCAGTTTCATCTTTGTCCATTCATCGTGAACATGCGTCTCCTCCGCTCGCTGCACCACCTTGCCCACCAGCTCCGGCGGGATGAAGTACACGCCTTCGCGATCGCCGAAGACCACGTCGCCCGGCATCACCGTCGCCTGCCCGATGCGAATCGGAATGTTCACTCCAGTCAGCATCACGTCCTCGATCGGCGTCGGATGCACGCCGCGAATATACAGCGGCATCCCCAGCGGGAAAATGCCCTCCATGTCGCGCACCGATCCGTCCACCACCAGCCCCGTCTTCGTCGTGGCCCAGATCGCCGTCGCCAGGTTGTCGCCCACGAAGGTCCCACCCTCGATCTTGCCGAAAAGGTCCACCACCATGACATCGCCGCTTTGCAGCAGGTCGATGACGCGCTGGTTGGCGTTGCGCTTCTGCCCAGACGCATTGGCCTTCGCCTCCGCCACGCTCTGCACGTCCGGCCGTACCGGCATGAACTGCGCCGTCACCGCGCGTCCCACCAGCTTGCGCTCCGGATGCACGATCATCCAGTTGCCTTCGTACTGATGCTTGTACCCGAACTCCGGCAGTACCGCCCACACCTCCTCCGCGCTCAGCCCGCGCACTTTCTCCAGCACGTCGTCCGGCACCTTCGGCCGGCCGTCCGCAAATCGGTCGTAGGGGTTCTTCGCGGTGTATTCCATCATCTGTTCGCGCGTAAACGTGAACACCTGCGCGGACGCCGCGCAACAAAGAAGGAGCAAGGCAGCAGTTCTCATCGTCGAACAGCATATCCCAGACACCTTGACCTTCTACACGTTCTGGCGTATATGTAGAAGTGCAAGGTATGGACGCTCCCAATACCGATCTCCCCCAGGGCACCCTCGACCTGCTCATCCTCCAGGTGGCCGCGCTCGGCCCCGTGCATGGCTACGCCATCGCCCAGCGTATCCAGCAGATTTCGCGCGACGCGCTCCGCGTGCAGCAGGGCTCCCTCTATCCGGCTCTCCACCGGCTGGAGAACAAGGGCTTTCTCACCGCCGACTGGAAGGAATCCGAAACCGGCCGCGAGGCGAAGTTCTACAAACTGACTGCCAAAGGCCGCCGCCAGCTCCAGAGCGAAACCGAAAACTGGCGCCGCGTCGCCGAAGCGGTCGGCCTCATCCTGCGCCTGGCCGACGAGGACGCCGCCTCATGAGGTCCGATGGGGGGCAGGGCCTCGCCCTGCGGCGGGCTCTCAGCCCGCCAGGTCTCTCGCAGGCTGCCCACCTCACTCAACAGGAGACCGCCTCATGACCTGGCTCGGCCGTCTCCTTCACGGCCGCCGGCTCGAGGCCAAACTCGACGCCGAACTCCGCGACCACATCGAGCGCGCCGTCGCCGACAAGATCCGCGCCGGCCGCAATCCTGCCCAGGCCCGCCGCGAAGCCCTGCTCCAGCTCGGCGGCCTGGAAGGCCTGAAGGAGGAGTGCCGCGAAGCGCGCGGGACGGTGTGGCTCGAATCGCTCGCCCGCGATCTGCGATTCGCCGCCCGCACGCTGCGCCTCAGCCCGGCTTTCACTGTCGCCGCCATCTGCACGCTCGCCCTTGGCATCGGCGCCAACACGGCCATCTTCGGACTGCTCGACGCCGTGCGCCTGCGCAGCCTCCCGGTGCAGCATCCCGGGCAATTGGTGCAAATCGTCATCCCCGAAAAGAACGGCTGGGGCGTTTCCCAGAACGAAAACACCCTCAGCTACGCGCTCTGGCAACAACTCCACGACCATCACCGGCCCTTCTCCGGCGTGCTCGCCTGGACCGATCGCGACGTTCCCATCGGCGATATCACCCGCATGCGCCGTGTCCGCGCGTCGCTGGTCACCAGCAACTTCTTCCACACCCTCGGTGTCCAGCCCGCCGCCGGCCGCCTGTTCCGCGACGACACCTGCGATGCCGGCGTTGTGCTCGGCTACGGGTTCTGGCAAACCGAGTACGGCGGAAGCTCCTCCGCCGTCGGCAGGCGCATCGTCATCGACAACATACCCATGGAGATCATCGGCGTCTCGGCGCCCGGCTTTCATGGCCTCGAGGTCGAACACCAGTTCGACGTCGCCGCTCCCATCTGCTGGCTGCGCACGATGCAGCCCACCAACGACTGGTTCACCCGTTCCGATCTTTCCTGGCTTACCGTCCTTGCACGCCGCGCGCCCGGCTGGTCCATCGAACAGGCCAACGATTATCTGCGCGCCATCAGTCCTGGCCTGATGCAGGCCACGATTCCCACCGGCTACTCCACACAGGTGCTCAGCCAATACCGCGCTTTTCGTCTCCAGGCGAAGCCGGCCGCCAACGGCATTAGCCGCCTGCGGACCCGGTACAGCAGTTCGTTATACCTGCTGCTGGGCGTCACCGGCCTGGTCCTGCTCATCGCCTGCGCCAACCTCGCGAATCTGATGCTCGCCCGCGCCAGCGCACGCCAGCGCGAGTTCGCCCTGCGCCTCGCCATCGGTGCGTCCGGCCGCCGCCTCATCCAGCAATCGCTCTGTGAAAGCCTTCTGCTCGCTGCCACCGGCGCGGTTCTCGGCGCGGCGCTGGCCCGCCTGCTGAGCATGTCCATCCTCGCTTTCCTTAACAATGCTGACGATCCGCTCACGCTTGCCGTGGGCGTCGACTGGCGCGTGCTCGCCTTCATCGCCGGCGTGGCCATCGCCTGCTGCGTGCTCTTCGGGCTCGCTCCGGCTCTCCGCGCCTCGCGCATGGACCCCGGCGATACCATCAGGTCCGGCGGACGCGGCCTCACCGCCGCGCACGCGCGCTTCTCCTTCCAGCGCGCCCTGGTGGTCGTACAGGTGTCCGTCTCGCTGGTGCTCGTCGTCGGCGCCCTGCTGTTCGTGCGCAGCTTCCGCAACCTCCTCACCCTCGATCCCGGCTTTCGAAGCAAGGGCGTTCTGCTGGCTACTATCGACCTGAGTCACGCGCACGCACGCGAGAAAACCGTGCTCGACGAGATCCGCGGCATGCCCCGCATCGACTCCGTCGCCACCACAACCAACTTCGTCGTCACCGGCGGGATGTGGCATCTCGGCGTGCACGCCGGCGCAGTTCTGAATTCATCCGCCTTTACCTGGGTCAGCCCGGGCCACTTCGCCACGCTCGACATGCCGCTGCTCGCCGGCCGCGACTTCACCGATCGCGACCGCAATGTCGCCATCGTCAATCAGGCCTTCGTGCGCCGGTTTTTCGGCGATGCGAATCCCATCGGCCGCACCTTCCGCACCATCACTGAGCCGAACTATCCCGCCACGGACTACCAGATCATCGGCGTGGTGAAAGATACCCGCTACTTCGACCT
The DNA here is from genome assembly GCA_035653295.1 of Bryobacteraceae bacterium. GTDB lineage: Bacteria > Acidobacteriota > Terriglobia > Bryobacterales > Bryobacteraceae > DASRCB01. The sequence continues at coordinate 8,125 of DASRCB010000342.1, read as the reverse complement.
CCACAGCCCCATCGAGGCCATGGCCTACGCGCCGCAAACCAGCAACGACGACTACATGCTCGCCTACATCCGGTCCTCGGCGCCGCTCGGCAGCATCATCTCCGAAGTGCGCGAGCGCCTCTCGCGGCTGCATCCCGGCATCGCCGTCGAGCTTCATCCGTTCCGCCAGCAAATCGATATCAGCCTCACGCGCGATCGCCTCATGGCCGCGCTCTCCGGCTTCTTCGGCGCGCTGGCGGTCATTCTGGCTGCGGTGGGTCTCTACGGCGTTATCGCCTATATCGCAGTGCGCCGGCAGAACGAGCTTGGCATCCGCATGGCCCTCGGCGCGACCCGCAGCGAGGTCATCGCCCTGGTCATGAAGGATGCGGCCCTGCTCGTTGGCGCCGGCGCTTTCATCGGAACCGTATGCGCGGCCGCCCTCGCCTCCACTGCCGCATCACTCCTGTTCGGCCTCCGTCCCCGCGATCCGATCACCTACATCGCCGCCATCGCCGTACTGGCCGCGGTCGCGGTCCTCGGAGCCTGGATTCCGGCCCACCGGGCCAGCCGCCTCGACCCCATGACCGCTCTAAGGTGCGATTGACGAAACCTACGCGGGCTGTTTGCGGCGCGCCGCAAAGGACTTTCGGAATTTCTGCACTTTCGGGCTGACCACGAACATGCAGTAGGGTTGGTTCGGGTTATTCGTGAAGTACTCCTGATGGTAGTCTTCGGCCTTGTAGAACACTGACGCGGGCTGCACTTCCGTCACCACCGGCAGATGCAGCTCGCGGATAATCTCCTCGGCTGCTTGACGCTGCGCTTCATTGTGATAGAAAATCGCCGAGCGATATTGCGGGCCGACATCGTTGCCCTGCCGGTCGCGCGTGGTCGGGTCATGGATAGCGAAGAAGATTTCAAGGATGTCTTTCGCGGTGATAACGTCCCGGTCGAAAGTGATCTGCACCACTTCGGCGTGCCCAGTGCGGCCGGTGCACACTTCCTGGTAGGTCGGGTTCGCTTTATGCCCGCCCATATAGCCGGATTCCACGGACAGCACTCCTTCCACGTCGTCGTAAACCGCTTCGAGGCACCAGAAGCATCCACCGGCCAGAGTAATCGTCTCGAGTTGCATTTCGTTCTCCCTAAAGGCTGGAGATCAGCGCCTGCGCGTCCTGCTGGATCCGGCGCAGGTGAGCTTCGCCGAGAAAACTCTCGGCGTAGACTTTGTACACGTTCTCGGTGCCCGAAGGCCGGGCGGCGAACCAGCCATTCGCCGACATTACTTTCATGCCTCCGATCGCGGCGCCGTTGCCGGGCGCTGTGGTGAGGACCTTCTCGATCTTCTCGCCGGCAAGATCGTTCGACCGCAGATCGTCGGGTGAAGCGCCCGCAAGCTTCTTCTTGATCTCCGGGGTCGCGGGCGCATCGATACGTTCATAAACCGGGTTGCCATAGCGCGCCGTCAGCTCGCTGTAAAGCTCGCCCGGATCCCGTCCTTGACGGGCCATGATCTCGGCCGACAGCAGACCCATGATGATGCCGTCTTTATCAGTGCTCCATACTTCGCCGTTCGAGCGCAGGAACGATGCCCCGGCGCTCTCTTCTCCTCCGAACGCAACGGAGCCGTCCAGCAGCCCGGGTACGAACCACTTGAATCCGACCGGCACTTCGTCGAGCCTGCGGCCGAGGCCTGCGGCCACCCGGTCAATCATGCTGCTGCTCACGACGGTCTTGCCGACCCCCGAGTCCGCGCGCCAGGAGCTGCGATTGCGATAGAGGTACGAGATGGCGACTGCCAGATAGTGATTCGGGTTCAGTAAGCCGGAGCTGCGCGTCACCACGCCGTGGCGGTCGTGATCGGTGTCGCAGGCAAAAGCGACGTCGAAGCGGTCCTTCAGCGCAATGACGCTGGCCATGGCGTATGGGGAGGAGCAGTCCATGCGAATGCGGCCATCCCAGTCAGCGGTCATGAACCGGAACGTGGGATCAACGGTGCTGTTCAGGACTGTCAGTGGGAACTTGTAGTGCTCGGCAATGCGCGGCCAATAGAACACGCCGGCGCCCCCCAGCGGGTCGACGGCCAGGTTTAGACGCGCGCCGCGAATCGAATCCATATCAATGACATGGCACAGATCGTTCACGTAATGGCTGAGGTAGTCGAAGCGCTGCGTCCCGCCCGCTTTTAGGGCCTTCTGGTACGTGGTCCGCTTCACGCCGGAGAGGCCTGCGGCGAGGAGCCGATTGGCTTCGTCCTGAATCCACTTCGTAACGCCTGTGTCTGCGGGGCCGCCGCTGGGCGGGTTGTATTTGAAGCCGCCATCCTCCGGAGGATTGTGGGAGGGCGTGATCACAATGCCATCTGCCAGGCCGCTCTCCCTTCCTCGGTTCCAGGTGAGGATCGCATGCGAGAGCGCGGGCGTCGGCGTATACGCCAGATCGCAATCCACGCAAACCGTTACATCATGTGCCGCCAGGACCTCCAGCGCGCTGGCGAAGGCCGGTTCCGACAAAGCGTGGGTGTCTTTGGCCAGGTACAGCGGACCGTCGATCTGCTCCTGTTTGCGGTAGCGGCAAATGGCTTCGGTAATCGCAAGGATGTGGTTCTCATTAAAGTTGTTCTTTAAGGATGTGCCGCGGTGTCCTGATGTACCGAAAGAAACCAGTTGCTCGGGCGCATCCGGATCCGGCTGCAACGCATAGTAGGCCGTGATCAGCCGGGGAACGTCAACCAACATGTCGGGAGTAGCAGGTTTGCCGGCTTTCGGGTCGAGCGCCATAGTCCCTATTGTCGCCCTCGTCCAAGAGGATTCAACGGGTGAGATTTTCAGCACCTCTGGCGCACTATAGCGTCGCTCATGTTTGCGGTTTCTGATTTCTCTCCCATCAGCATCTATCTCTGCGTGGATCACCCATGCAGGGACGAGCTTGAGGCGTACTCTCGGTGCGAACTGGCCGAGGCCGCTCGCGACAGGGTGGAGGAGCACCTGCTGTTGTGCGAGCCATGCCAGGACTGCGTGCTGGAAATGGAGGAGTATGCGCGCGTGATGCGCGAGGCGCTCAAGCGGCTGGAACCCTGATCAGCCCAGCTTCGGCGGCAGGTCCAGCATGGGTCCCATCCACTGCAGCTCGCGGTCGATGTCGTTGTGCTGGCGGTAGGTTCGCCGCACCGAGGCGAGGTTCTCGCCGATGATGTCGATCCGGTTCAGATCGTATTGGCCAAGGCCGGCTTGCCAGCAATACAGAAGGTAGCCGATATTCTCCGCGCGGACGCCCATGGCCTCGACGCCGACACGGTCGGCGGCAATGTAGTCCATTGAGGCAATGGCCACGCGCGAGGGAACCGGCGTGCCCGCCGACGGCCCGTTGCCTTCCATGCCCTCGTAGCCGTCGATCACCGTGGCGCCCCAGAACGGCCGCAGTTTCTGCGCCGTGAGGAACATGTCGTAGTGCGTCTGCCGCACGCCGCCGTGGTAGCGGCGCTTGTCGTTCCATTCGGGCTTCTCTTTTGGCGCGTTGTGCAGCGGTGCGCCGAGGCACATGTTCTTTACCGACAAGGTCGCGACCACGGTGTTGTGTGTCTTGAGGATGGCCGAGCACATCACGAACGCCTCAGGGTCGAGCAGGCGCGCGGCGAGCCGGACCGGGGTCAGATGCAGATCGAAATCGAGCACCGGCAGCACCTGGTACTTCGCCTCGGCATTCAGGTCGAGAAGGCTGACGCGCTTGTACTCGCGGGCCACCTGCGGGTAATGGAACGTTTCGAATCCCTCCATTGTTTCGCCCGCGGAGGCTTCGGAAATCATCACCGGGCCGTGGAAGCGCTCGGATAGATAGTCGAGCATCCCGCGCACGGCGTCCGGGTGCGTGGAAGCGAGCTGGCGTACGGTGGAGACATTATTCGGTTTGATGACGACGTATTTTTTGTGCTTCAGGGCCGGCGCGATTTGATGATCGATAGCCATGAGTGCGTTGTAGACGTTCCTGCGCCGGTCTTCGCCTTTCATCAGTGAAACGGCCGCGCGAGTGTCGTTGGGAACCAGCGGTGGCGGTAAAGGGGCGGGGGATTGCGCGGCGGCCCGGCGGGCTGCCATGGCCAGCGACAGGGATGCGGCGCCGGCTTGAAACAGCTCGCGGCGTGAAAGTGCGAGAGTCATCCGACCTCCATTCAACTGTGATAGTTTGAAGTCGCCCTACTTATATCTCATTCTCAGGACAAAATCATGAACGAGGAATCCTCGCGACGCAGGTTTCTCATCGCGGGCATTGGTGCGCCCGCGGTTCTGACCGCAATGCCACAGAAGCTTCCGCCGAAGCCGGATGGGCTGCCGGAGCTGATTGCAAATCAGAAACTCGAGTATCGCGTGCTGGGTAAAACGGGTCTGAAGGTGACTCGTGTGGCATTCGGCACGATGATCACCTCCGATCCAACAGTCATCCAGCGGGCGGCCGATCTCGGCGTCAATTATTTCGACACCGCCCGCGTTTATCAGAACGGCAACTGCGAGCGCATGGTAGGCGCGGCGCTGAAAGGCCGGCGCGACCGCGTGTTCATCTCCACCAAGACCGGCGCCGGTACCAAAGAGCAGGCGCTCGCCGATCTGGACACCAGCCTGAAAGAGCTGGCCACCGATCACGTCGACATCTGGTATCTGCACGGCAAGTCGAAGCCCGACCAGCTCAAAGACGAGCTGATGGAAGCGCAACAGATCGCGCGCAGGGCCGGTAAGATCCGCTTCGCGGGCGTGAGCACGCATGGCGGCCAGGCCGAGCTGATGCCCGCGATCGTGGCGCACAAGGACCATTTCGATGTCGTGCTAACGGCCTACAACTACTTCATGGAGACCACGATCGAGGAGCCGATCCGCCAGGCTGCCGATGCGGGGCTCGGCATTGTCGCCATGAAGGTGATGGCCGGAGGCAAGCGCGCCAGCGCGCCGAAGACGAAGGAGATTCTGGGCCATGAAGGGGCCTCGCTGGCCGCGCTGAAATGGGTGCTGCGTAACCTTAGGGTGGATACGGCGATTCCCAGCATGACCGACATGGATCAGCTGGACGAAAATCTGAAGGCCATGTGGCAGCCCCTGTCCCCCATTGACGAGAAGGTGCTCCAGGCGCGCGCGGCGGGGATTCGCGAGTCGTACTGCAACATGTGTGGCGCCTGTGAAGGCCAGTGCACGCACGGCCTCGCTGTGGCTGACATGCTGCGCTTCTACATGTACTCGGACGGCTACGGGCAGTTCTCTTTGGGCCGGGATCATTTCCGCGCGCTGCCGGCACAGATGCGCGACGTGCGCTGCGGCGATTGTCCGGAGTGCACGGTCCAGTGCCCGCGCGGCGTGCACGTTCAGGCGCGCCTGAGCCGGGCGCAGGAGTGCTTCGCGTGATCGTAGTGGCGGCGCTGGCCATCGCGTCGCTGCTCGATTGTGGGATCGGGGCTGGATGGCGGCAGCGCGGCCCCGCGCGCCTGTATGAAGGCGACAAGCTGTTCGAGTACATGGACGGCAATTCGGAGGGGTATCTCGTTTATGGCTTCGTGCGCATGAACGGGATCACCTGCGCCAAAGGCGACGCCACAGTGATCGTCGACGTCTCCGAGTTTCCGGACGGTGAATCGGCGTACGGAATGTTTCTGTCAAATCGTGACTCCGGCCAGTCGATCGAACCGATTGGAACCGGTGGACAAGTAGCGCCGCGCAAGGCCATCTTCGCGAAGGACAGGTATTTCGTCGAAGTTGCGGCCGAACAGGAAGGCGACCACACTGCGGAGCTGCGTGCCATGGCAGAGGTTTACGCAGCACGCATCGAGGGCAGCGTCGCGCGCGCTGATGCGTTCAACTGGTTTCCACCGGGCATGGACGGAGGCACGGCGAGGCTCGTGCCGGAAAGCGTGCTCGGAATCGGCGCGCTGAAGCGCGGGTATGTGGCGCAGTACGGGGCTGGGAAGGCGTTCGTGGTAACCGAAGCCTCACCGGCACACGCTTCCGCGGTAATGACGAAACTGCGAGCGCGATTCGCCGCCGCGCATGATACGGCAGTGACTCAGGATTCGTTCGAGGTGAGCGACCCGTACCTCGGCAGGATCTGCATTTTTCGCAAAGGCAGCAGGATCGGGGGGTACGCGAATGTGCCCGAGGGACAGGATGCAGTCAGTCTGGGGCAGACGCTCGCGGCGCGGCTTCCGTGATCCGATCGCGAAGCACCGCCCCATCACGCTCGCCGAGCGCGATCCAGCGCTCGGCGTTCGCCCGTGACCAGACGAACGCGCTGCGGGCGGACCCGAGATCCTCGGACGGGTCGAGGCGGATTACCTCGACGTGGTCGGGCGTTGCGGGCGCGCGCCATCGCGCGATACGGCGCAAGCTCTTCACCACGCCGCGAACGGCCGCCGACGGCATCTTCGCCAGGCAGTTGATAGCCACAATCCGCGTCGCGCCCATCTCCACGGCGGCCCAGACCGGAAGCGCGTGCAGCAGGCCGCCATCGGAATAGATGCGGCCGCCGATCCGGTGCTGGCGGTAGATACCGATCATTGCCGTGGATGCGGCCAGGTGCTGCCAGCTCACGTGCGGTGTGCGCACCAGCACCGGCCGCAGTCGCAGCGTGTCCGTGACCACGACGCCGAACTCTACGCGCGCCGGATAGCGCCCATACAGTTCGCGAATAAGCCGCTCGACAGGGTCGGATTTGACGATGCCGCGCAAACCCCAGGGCATCTGCAGTTCGAGGCGCGCCAGACCCTCCAGCGCGAGCCATTGTCGCCGCAGTTCCTCGGCCGTGCAGCCGCCGGCGACCGCATATCCGTTCACCGCGCCAATGGAGGCGCCGACCACGATATCGGGACGGACCACGGGCTCCAGTGCCTTCCACACCCCGACTTCCCAGGCGCCGTACATGCCGCCTGCCGAAAAAACGATGGCCGTCTTCGGCCGTGAATCACTCATCCAGCAGGCGAGCCGCCGCGCGATCGAGAAACCACTCCGCTTCCAGGCCGTCGCGGGCCGCGAGTTGCGCCGGGTAGCGCAGCACATCGACAGGACCCTTGAGTACCGCGTGCAGCGCTTCGGCTTTATCGGAGCCGGCCACGAGCATGAGCGTGTGCGCCGCGCGCACCAGAACACCAGGCAGCAACGTGACCCGATCGGGCGGCGGTTTGGGCACGTGCACCACCGCCGCAATACCCTTGACGTCCATGACCGCGGGATCGCCGGGGAAAAGACTGGCCGTATGACCCTCCTCGCCCATGCCGCGGTGCATCATGTCGAATACCGGAAGATCACGCGGGCCAAGCGCGAAGAAAGTCCGCAGTTCCTCGGTGTAGCGAGCGGCCGCATCCGCGCCGGGCAGCTCTCCACAGATGCGATGCACATTCGCGGAGGGAATGCCGGCCGGTTCGATCAGCTTTTCGCGTATCAAATGATAGTTGCTGTTCTCGTCCGTTGGAGGGACGAGCCGCTCATCCACCTGAAAGATATGAACGCTGGTCCACGTCAGATCCTGCCGGGCAAGTTCCTCGAACATCAGGCCGGGCGTCGAGCCGCCGGAGAGAGCGAGTGTGACCCGCGACTTTGAAGCGACAATCTGCTTCATCAGATCGGCAATGCGATGCGCGCAGGAGTTCGCCGCCGCGGTGCGGTCGTCGAAAACGTGAGTGATCATAGGCTGGCGCGCAGCATGGCCTCGCAGAGCAGTCTTTCTGCCGGCCCGGCGCACGCTGGCGCCCTGCACTCCCGGAATCCCGTGCTCATATGGCTTGTGGCTGCTCCACGGTGAACTCGCCGGTGATGTTGCCGGTGTTGCGCGTGCCGGCAGGTTCGAACAACAGCACCTGCACCTCCTCCGCGGCGCGCGGCCGGTGCTCTGTACCGCGCGGCACAATCACGAACTCGCCCTCGCCAATGTCGAGTTTCCGCTCCGCTCCGGATTCATCGTGATAATCCATCACGAACGAGCCCTTGACAACCAGGAACAGCTCGTCTTCGTGCTGGTGATGATGCCACACGAACTCGCCCTGAAACTTCACCAGCTTCACCTGCTGTCCGTTAAGTTCACCGGCGATTCGCGGATTCCAATGGTCGTCGAAGCTCGCGAACTTCGCGGCCAGGGAAACCTTGCGCATTACCGTCACGGTAGCATGAGAGGG
>DASRCB010000341.1:0-4666 GCA_035653295.1 Bryobacteraceae bacterium | reverse complement strand
CGCATCTGCAACGACTGCATGAAATCCTGCATTTTCCAGAAGCAGGACCCCGTGGACATCCCGCAGGTGGAAACACGCACACTAAAAGACTCGCTCGAGCTCCCCTGGGGCTTCGAGATCTACAGCCTGCTCACCCGCTGGAATCCCCTGAACTTCGATCGGCCGCTGCCCAGGCCCGACAGCGGCTATAAGGTCCTGATCGTGGGCCTTGGACCGGCCGGCAGCACGCTCGCGCATCACCTCATGAACGATGGCCACACTGTGGTCGCCATCGATGGCCTGAAAATCGAGCCGCTGGCCGAGGATGTCTCCGGCGTCACGCCCGTTGGCAAGCGCGTCCCGTTCCGCCCCATTCGCGACGTCAACGAGATTTATGAATCGCTGGATAATCGCGCCATGGCCGGCTTCGGCGGCGTGGCCGAGTACGGCATCACCGTCCGCTGGAATAAGAACTTCCTCAAGCTCGAGCGACTGCTGCTGGAACGCCGCGCGCAGTTCAGCATGTACGGCGGGGTCCGCTTCGGCGGCACCATGACCGTCGAAAGCGCCTTCGAGATGGGGTTCGACCACATCGCACTGTGCGCCGGCGCGGGCAAGCCAACCGTCATCCCCATGAAGAACAACCTGGCGCGCGGCGTCCGTCAGGCCTCCGATTTCCTCATGGCCCTCCAGCTCACCGGCGCCGCCAAAGCGAACTCCCTGGCCAACCTCCAGATCCGCATGCCCATCGTGGTCATCGGCGGCGGCCTCACCGCCATCGACACCGCGACCGAAGCGCTCGCTTACTACGTAGTGCAGGTGGAGAAGTTCCTTCAGCGGTACGAAACGCTGGCGGCCGAACGCGGCGAGCAAACAGTCCGCGCCCGCTGGACGCCGGAAGAAGCGGAAATCGCCGCCGAGTACCTCGCCCACGCGCGCGCCATCCGCGCCGAACGCGAAGCCGCCGAGCGGGAAGGCCGCGACCCCAATCTCATCGATCTGCTGAATACGTGGGGCGGATCGACCATCGCTTATCGCCGCCGTCTGATCGATGCGCCCAGCTACACCCTCAACCATGAGGAGGTCGCGAAGGCCATGGAGGAGGGCGTGCACTTCGCCGAGTGCCTCACGCCCGAAGAGGTCGAGATCGATCAGTACGGCAGCGCGAAGGCTCTGAAAGTGAGCAAGTCGCGCTTCGACGACACCAGCGGCAAGCTGGTCCCCACCGGCGAAACCGCGGTGCTGCCCGCCCGCAGCATTCTGGTCGCCGCCGGCACGCAGCCGAATACCGTCCTTGCCCGCGAGGACAGCCGCAACGTCTACGTCAACGGACGCCACTTCCTGGCGGTCGATGAGCAGGGGCAGCCCGTTAAGCCGGAGAAGAGCACCAAACCCTCCGCCGTCCACGTGCTCATGTCCATCCGCGACGACCAGCGCGCCATCAGCTTCTTCGGCGATCTGCATCCTTCCTTCGCCGGCAACGTTGTAAAGGCCATGTCGAGCGCCAAGCAGGGATATCCGGTGATTTCCCGCACCCTCGCAAAGCGGCCGCCGGCAGGCCCGAGTGGAGCGGATCTCATCGCGCGCCTGAATACCGATCTGCGCGCCACCGTGCATGACGTGATTCGCCTCACGCCGAACATCGTCGAGGTCGTCGTGCACGCGCCGGAAGCGGCCCGTGGCTTCCATCCCGGCCAGTTCTATCGCCTGCAGAATTACGAGAGCCTCGCCCCGCGCGCCAACGGCACCATCCTCATGATGGAAGGACTCGCGCTCACCGGCGCGTCGGTGGACAAGGAAAAAGGGCTTCTCTCCACCATCGTTCTGGAGATGGGCGGATCATCGGATCTGTGTAACATCCTGAAGAAGGACGAGCCCGTGATCCTGATGGGTCCCACGGGCACGCCCACCGAAACACCGAGCGGTGAAAATGTTTTACTCGCCGGAGGCGGGCTGGGCAACGCCGTGCTCTTCTCCATCGGCCAGCGCCTGCGCGAGAACGGCTCGAAGGTAATCTACTTCGCCGGCTATAAGAAGGTGGTCGACCGTTACAAGATTGACGACATCAAGCGCGCCGCGGACATCGTCGTGTGGACCTGTGACGAAGCTCCCGGCTTTGAGCCTGACCGCCCGCAGGACCGCAGCTTCGTCGGCAACATCGTGGAGTGCATGGTCGCCTACGCCAGCGGCAAACTCGGCGGTCCGCCCGAGATCCCGCTGGACAAAGTGGACCGCATCATCGCCATCGGCTCCGACGGAATGATGGGCGCCGTCGCCCGCGCCCGCCACGGCGTGCTCGCTCCGTTTCTGAAGCCCTGCCACAAGGCCATCGGCAGCATCAACTCTCCAATGCAGTGCATGATGAAGGAGATCTGCGCGCAGTGCCTGCAGCTGCACAAAGATCCCAACACCGGCGAAGAGACCGTGGTCTTCAGCTGCTTCAATCAGGACCAGAGCCTGGACCTGGTAGACTGGCCCACTCTGCGCACGCGCCTCACCCAGCAGGGCGTGCAGGAGAAGCTGACCGCCCAGTGGATCGACCGCTGCCTGCGCCAGATCGGCGCCCGTTAGATGTGGGGCGGGCTCCCAGCCTGCGGCGGGCTCTCAGCCCGCCCCGTTATCATGGTTGTGGGGCATGCCGATAGATGAATCGCACGCCGATCCACAGCAGCGTGCCGCTTCGAAGTACATCTTCCTCGCCACCAACGCGGTCGCGTTAATCTGCCTCATCTGGGTGCTGTGGGGCACCAACTGGCATCAGCTGGGCAACAGCATCCGGCACATGCACTGGGGCTGGCTGGCGGTAGCCATCATCGCCGATATCGCGGTCTATGTATGGCAGGGCTGGCGCTGGAGCCTTCTGCTCACGCCGGTGAAGCGAGTCCCCATGTGGGACACGGTGCGCGCCATCTACGTCGGCCTGTTTGCCAATGAGGTGTTGCCGTTTCGCGCCGGCGAGATCATCCGCTGCTTCCTGCTGGGCCGCTGGGCCGACATTCCCATCTCCGTGGCGCTGGCTTCGGCGCTGATCGAGCGCATCTTCGACGGCTTCTGGCTCATCCTCTGCCTGCTCGTGGCCATTCGCGATACGCCCCACGTGCACCCGTTCATCGTGCGGGCCGGCATCTTTCTCAGCGTGCTGGTGGTGGTGTGCGCCGTCCTGCTCGGCGTCGCCATGTACTGGAAGGAAGAGTCGCTCAAGGCCGTTGCCAACACCTCCTGGCTGAGCTGGGCCAAAGTGCTGATCACCGACCTGCACCTCATCGGGCACTCCCGCTACCTGTACTACTCCTGGGCCGCGAGCCTGCCCTATCTGCTGCTCCAGGTCATCCCCATCTACGCCCTCATGCGCGCCTATGGGCCGCTTTCCCGATTGCACCTGGTGATCGCCTTCATCATGATGGTCTTCCTGCGCCTCGGCTCGGCGGTGCCGCAGGCGCCCGGCAACATCGGCCTGTTCCAGTTCGCCGCCGCGCGCACTCTGCTGCTGTTCGCCGTTCCGCGCACTACCGCCTTCGGCTTCGCCCTGATTCTCTGGGCGGTGGTGACGCTGCCCCTGCTGATCGTCGGTTACATCGCCCTCGCCGTGACGGGCGTGAACATGGGCGACCTTCACCGCCAGGCCCGCTTGCATCTCCGGCGCAAGCCGAAGCCCGCCCCGGAAGACAAACCGGCCCTGCGATAGCCGGCGTCAGGCGAACCGCCGAACGCTGAACGAGATCGGCAGTCCGATGATGACCATGTGTACCACCAGTCCGAGAATCAGGTTGTGCAGACTTCGTGGGCCGGTGGCGTGCAGGGCTGAGAGCGGCAGCACCACCAGGTTCATGACTTCCTCCACCGCGCCGCCGAAGAACAAGCCGCACACCAGCGGGTGCTCCTTCATAAAGGTCAGCTTGAGGCTCACCAGGTAGAAGACTGTGGCGGCCGAAAGCGCGATGAAGAAGTGTAGCAGCACTCCCAGCAGGTACGTCCCCGCGCCTCCGTGAAACGCGCGCGGCCCCAGCAGCCCGCCCGCGATCGTCAGCGGAATGTCCCATCCAAACAGGATGCAGGCCTGCAGCAGATCGAGGATGCCGGCTATGCCGCCTCCCACCGCAATCGCCGCCACGGCGCTCCTCCTCCTCGCCTGCATTGCAACAGAAGCTGCGCTCATCGTTTCCTCCCTTCCCGCACCATACGCGTGGCGCGTTCCGGAAGTCCTGAACGCGGCTGAAACCCTCTGAATTACCCTGAAAGACATGGGCCAGCCGCCGATGAGCATGCTGCGCATCGGCGAGTGGCGCGTCGACGCGCGATCCGGGCAGATCTCCCGAAACGGCGAAACCGCTCGTCTCGATGAGCGGGCCATGCGCCTGCTGCTCTGCCTCGCGGTGCGCCCCGGCGAGGTGGTCAGCATCGACCATCTGCTGAACGAGGTCTGGTCCGGTGTAAGCGTTAGCCCTGATTCCGTGTATCAGGCCATCGCGACGCTCCGCCGTCAGCTGGGGGATGATCCTCGTCAGCCCGCTTATATAGCCACGGTCCCGAGACTCGGCTACCGCATGGTGGCGAGAGTGGAGCCGTTGCACGACGAGACGCCGTCAGTCCCGCGCCGGTCTCGCGCCCCGTTGCTGTGGGTCTTCGGAGTGGCCGCCACCTGCGTCCTTGTGGTGCTCGGACTTCTCTTTGTCAATCGCGGCCCTTT
>DASRCB010000340.1:0-27051 GCA_035653295.1 Bryobacteraceae bacterium | reverse complement strand
CTGGCCAGCCTTCGCATTACGATCTTCGCAAAGGGGAAATGGGCTGAGTATGGAAGTTGTTGATTCCAATGAGGCGATATCGCGTGAACGGGCCAGGCGGGCTGAGAGCCCGCCGCAGGGCGAGGCCCTGCCCCCCATATGCAGACAACTGACGCTTAGCCGGCGCGTAGTGCGCGCATGGGGTCGATTGTGGCCGCGCGGCGCGCCGGCAGCAGCGAGGCAGCCAGGGCGAGCGCCAATACGAGCACAGCCGCAATGACCAGAGTGAGCGGATCGAAGGGGCTGACCGCGAACAGGAACGAGCGCAACATGCGCGACGCGGCGAGGCCGCCTGCGAGGCCAATGACGCATCCGATGGCGGCCAGCTTTCCTCCCGACGCGACAACCAGCCCGAGAATGCCGGCGCGCTGGGAACCGAGGGCCATACGGATCGCGATCTCCTGGGAGCGAAGCGCCACCGAAAACGCGATTACGCTATAGACGCCGAGAATGGCCAGCAGCACCGCAACCGCGGCGAACGCAGAAATCAGCCCGGTGTTAAAGCGCCGTGGCGCCTCGCTTTCGGCAACCACGTGCTCCATGCTTTCGATATGCGTGAGCGGGAGTTGCGGATCGAGAGCGTGCACCACACCGCGTATCCCGTTCGCCATCAGTTCGGGAGGGCCCGAGGTGCGCACAGCGAGGTACCCGCCGTTTCCGGTAAGATCGCCGGGTGAAGCCAGGGCGCCGAGCGACGGCACGAACTGGTCCACGTTCTGATAGAACTGCTCTTTGTCGGGCTTGTCGAATGAGCCTTCCTTCACATCGGCAACTTCCCCGACCACGGTCAGCCACGGCGTGCGCATCTCCTGGGTGCCGATGCGAATGCGCCTGCCAATGGGATCCTGCCCCGGCCAGGCGTCCTGCGCCAGCTTCTTGTTCACGACCACGACGAGCTGAGATGTCGCCGTATCGTGTTCGTTCAGCAGGCGACCGCGAAGGAGCGGGATACCCATGGCCTGGAAATAGTCGCCCACGACGTTCATCGGTGTGGCCAGAGAGAACGACCCATTCTTCGGAGCGACGCCGCCCTCGGCAAGGTAGGCCGTGTTGCTGTTGAAGCCGGCGGCGGGAAGAAACGGCGTGAGGCCGGCGCTCTGCACGCCAGGCAACTGCCGCAGCCCGCGAAGCAGGTCGCGGTTGAATTCGTCCACCGCGGCCTGGGTGGCGTACTGCTTCTGCGGCAGCGAGTAGGCGGCCGTCAGGGTGTGGCCGGCCCGAAAACCGGGGTTTACATCGCGCATTTTCTCGAAGCTGCGCAGCAGCAGTCCGGACGCGGTGACCAGCACCAGGGCGATAGCGATCTCCGTAATCACCAGAGCCGATCGGAGATGGGCATGACCGCCGCCCGCCAGACCGCTGCGCCCGCCTTCGCGCAGGGTTTCGTTTACGCCGGTGCGCATCGCGGCAAATGCGGGAGCAAGGCCGCAGACCAGACCGGTGACGACAGCGAGCACCAGCGCAAAGGCGACGACTCGCCAGTCGAGGCCTATTTCGCTGGTCCGCGGCAGAGTTTCGGGAAGAAAGCGCAGGCACATGGGCAGCGCGACGGCAGCGGCAATCAGGCCCAGAACGCCCCCGGAGATGCTCAGGACCAGGCTCTCCAGCGTGGCCTGGCGCAGAAGGGCGGAAGCGCGCGCGCCGACGGCGAGGCGAATCGCGACTTCGCGGCGGCCGCGAATGGCGCGCACCAGAAGCAGTCCCGCGAGGTTCGCACAGGCGATCAGCAGCACCACGGCGACGGCAAAAAACAGGGTGCGGATGAGCGGGCGCGCCTGCTGGATTGTTTCTTCTTTCAGCGGATGGATGACAGCGCTGATATGCAGGCTGGCCATCCAGGCGGGATACGCACGCATGGTGGCCTGGGCCACGCGCTCGGCATCGGCCTGCGCCTGGGCCGGAGTGATTCCAGGTTTCAGGCGGCCCACCATGCTGTAATTCCAGGAGGCGGCGCCCGTGCCGAGCTCCTGCGCGGTAAAGCTGAATGGGACCCACAGCTCGCTGGCGTTGAGGCGGCCGGGGACGAGTGGGAACTCGAAACCGCGCGGCATGACGCCGATCACCACGTACGGCTTGCGGTCGAGCAGGATCTTCGCCCCGATCGCGCGCGGGTCGCCGTGGAACCGGCTCTGCCAGAGCGAATAGCTCAGCAGCGCCACCGGCTGGCTCCGCTCGTCTTCCTGCGCGGTGAAAAAGCGGCCGAGCAGCGGCGGAACGCGAAGGGCCGGGAAGACGCCGGCGGACATGCGTGCGGCATTCACCTGCGCGGGTTCGCCAACGCCGGACAGCTCGAAGCCGGTCTGCCCGCAGCCGCCGAGGCTCTCGAAGCTGTGCGTATCGCGGGTGTAGTTGCGAATATCCTGAGAGGTCACGCCGGCCTCGCCGTTACCGCTCAGGTCCGCCCCCTGGAGAATGTCGGAGAGCGAGACGAGGCGCTCGGGTTCGGGAAACGGCAGCGGCCGCAGCAGGACGCCTTCAACTATGGAAAAGATTGCGGTAGTCGCTCCGATTCCGAGAGCGAGCATCAGCACGGCCGTGGCGGCGAATCCGGGCGACTTCCGCAACTGCCGCAGGGCGAACTTCAGATCACGCATACCTGTCTGGGAATACGACACGAGCGGCCCCCGCGTTCCCGATTCGGGCGGTTGATTGTGTTCGCGGCTCAGATGGGCAGGTTGTCGTCGGGTTCAGCGTTCGCGCACGCCGGAGTTGCGCTGCGCCCGGCGGCGTTCGGCGGCGCGCACGCGCGCTTCGTTCATACCGAAATAGTGCGCGATCTCATGCCAGACGGTGTCCTGAACCATGCGCGCCAGGTGCTCGCGGTCGCGCGCCAGGCGCTCATGCGTGCCCTGATAGATGACGATCTGATCGGGCATGGCAAACGATTCGAAGACGCTGCGATACGGGAGCGGCCGGCCGCGGTAGAGGCCAAGGAGTCCGGGCCGGGGCGCCTCGGCTTCCACCACCAGCGCGACGTTATGCATGCGGCGGCGGAAGCGGCGCGGGATGTGGGCGAGAGCTTCCTCGACCAGACGATCGAACTCTTCCGCGCCGACATGCACCACGTTTCTATATTCGCCCGAGCGGACGGCTGAAGTAGATAATCCCGTCTCACGGTGAGCGAGAGGCGAATACGGGCTATACGGCTGGTGGGGATAACGAAACGGCAGAGGGTGAGGGCGCTTTACGGCGTGCAGTTCGCTTGGGTTCCATTGGACACCACTCTGGACTTGACGGAAGGTGTCCAGTGGAGTACATAGTGGTCGCGCGCAAGTCATTTACATCTTTCGCGACGAAAGCTTTCCACTCTTCCTCATGACCGTCTACAGAACGATAAGGAGAACCTGACGAAAGCGGAACGCAACGACCTGGCGAAGATGGCTGACTCAATTTTCAGCAAGTACAGGAGCTAACGATGAGCAAAATGTTTGACGACCTGAAGAACGGCCTTACCGAGGTTGATGCATACCTCGGAGGGAAGCACTCTGGTTACCGGGTGACTGTACCTGCCGACATAGATGTCAAGGCGATCCGAAAAAACCTGCACATGACCCAGGCCAGGTTCTCCGATGCATTCGGCTTTAGTCTTGATGCCGTCAAGCACTGGGAGGGAGGGCGCAGAACGCCGGAAGCTCCGGTACGCGCATTCCTTACCGTCATCTCCAGGAACCCGAGAGCTGTAATGACAGCGCTTCATCCAACACAGGCAGCAGCCCGTCGCAAGCGCAAGCAGTCCAAGCAGGTCGCGCACCGCGAACGCCAGTAGCGCGCCCTTCACGCCGCCTTGATCTGTTTCTCTTCTGCCATTAGGTGCTGATGTTCGTCGCCGCTGTCAAGCGACTGTTGAGGCTGACCATGCTGTGGTCACAAAGCAGTTGCAGTCGTGCCACGGAAGGCGAAGCCCGCCAAAGTGGCGTACTGACAGTCCGCAACGCCAATCAGGTAGCATAGAAAATGGAGGAATGGCCGAGCGGTTGAAGGCGGCGGTCTTGAAAACCGCAGTACTCGAAAGGGTACCGGGGGTTCGAATCCCTCTTCCTCCGCCATTGTCTCGGGCTTATTTCCAACAGATTGTGTACGTCTGGGCCGGCTCCGGCAGGACCGCGAGCGGTTTGTAGATAACCAGCGCGGCAGACGGCACACAGTCAGCTCACAGATGCCATTGGTTCGAGTCGTCATGCCGGTTCTCCGCCTTCTCGGTGCACGGGACGCCAAAGAGCGGAACCGTGCATCGGCTGGGCCTTCCGGGCTCCGTTTATGCCGCGGCGCTCGCATCTGCGGTAAAGTTGCAGAAAATGGGAGGGCAGTCAGAGATCACGCAATTGCTGCGGGCGTGGCGGGGCGGTGAGGAGAGTGCGCTGGAGCGCCTGATTCCGCTTATCTACGACGACCTCAGGCAGCTCGCCCGCCGGGCCATTTCCCGCGAGCGCCCGGACCTCACCATTCAGGCTACGGCGCTGGTCAACGAAGTCTTCCTCCGCCTGGCGGAAGGCGCGAAAGTCGATTGGAAGGATCGCTCCCATTTCTTCGCCGTCTCCTCAAAGGTAATGCGCCGCATCCTCACGGACGCTGCCCGCGCCCGCAGGAGAGAGAAGCGGGGCGGCGGCGCTGAAGCCGCTTCCCTCGATGAAGCGGAGATCGCTGCCGAGCAAAGCGACCGCTCGCTGATCGCCCTCGATGATGCTCTCGATTCCCTGTTCAAATCCGATCCCCGCAAAGTCCGCGTGGTCGAGATGCGCTTCTTCGGCGGGATGACCCAGGACGAGATTGCCGAAGTCCTCACCATCTCCCGTGATACGGTGAAACGCGACTGGAACTTCGCCAAGCTGTGGCTGGCGCGCGAAATTCGCGGGGAATTGCCGTTGTACTAAGCCCATGGCCCCCGCTCCCAGGCTCACGGTTGAGGACATCTGCCTCGAGGCGCTCGAACTGGACGAGCCTTCCCGCCCGGGCTACCTGGCGCATGTTTGCGGTGATGACGCCATCCGCCGCGAAGTGGAGTCGCTGCTGGCCGGCGCGGCCTTCGGCGACCAGCTGCTCGAATCGCCCGCTCTGCTGTTTGCCGCTGCCGGCGCCGCGGACGATGACGCGGGACCCTGCCCGGGAACGGAAATCGGCCCCTATCGGCTCCTGGAGAAACTCGGCGAGGGGGGCATGGGCGTTGTATATCGCGCGCGCCAGGAGAAGCCGGTGCGGCGCGAGGTGGCGCTGAAGATCATCCGTCCAGGCTGGGACGCCGGCCTCGTGGCCGCCCGCTTCGCCGCGGAGCGCCAGGCGCTGGCGCTGATGGAGCACGCCAATATCGCGCGCGTGCTCGATGCCGGAACCACCGCCGGCGAGCGCTCCTGGTTTGCCATGGAGCTGGTCGAGGGCAAGCCGATCACGGCTTACTCGGATGAAGCCGGCCTGACGGTGCGGCAGCGCGTGGAACTGATGATCCCGGTTTGCCAGGCCATCCAGCACGCGCACCAGAAAGGCATCCTCCATCGCGACATCAAGCCGTCCAACATTCTTGTCGCCCGCGATGGCGACGCCGCAATTTCCAAAGTCATCGACTTCGGTATCGCCAAAGCGACCGAGCAGCCGCTGCACGACGGCGCCACCTTCACGCGAGCGTTCGACATCCTGGGCACCTTCGCGTACATGAGTCCCGAACAGGCCGAGCCCGGCGCGCGCGACATCGATGTGCGCTCTGATGTCTATTCGCTGGGCGCGGTCCTCTATGAACTGCTGGCCGGCGCGCCGCCGCTGGGAACACTTTCGCTTCGGGGTACGACGTACGCCGCAATCCTCAAACGCATCGAGGAAGAAGTTCCACCGCCGCCCAGCGCGTGCGCCGGGGCCACCGCGGCGCAGGTCCGCGGCGAATGCGACTGGATTGCCCTGAAGGCGCTGGAAAAGGACCGCGAGCGCCGGTATGAATCGGCCGGCGCGATGGCGCGCGACCTGCAACGGTACCTCTCGGGGGAACCGGTTGAGGCGGGCCCCCCGTCAAAGCTCTATCGCGCGCGCAAATTCGCCGGGCGCCACCAGTGGGCGATCGGAGGCGCGGCGGCGTTCGTGGCGGTGCTCATCGCCGCGCTGGTCTGGATGACCATCGCGCTGCGCCAGCAGATGCGGGCGAACCGTGACGATGCCGCACTGCGCGAAGTGGTGCGCAAAATCATCGTCGAACGGCCAGCGCAGCTGGCCCAGGTACCGAATCGTACGGCGCTGCGCGGCGAACTGATGCGCGACGCAGAAGGGGCGCTCGACGTGCTCAGCCGCGAGGTTCGCGGCGACGACGCTCTGGCTCTGGAGATCGCCAACGCGTGGCTGGCCATCGGAATGGCCAGAGGGCCCTACAGCGCGGCAGGTTCGGAAGGCGATCCCGCAGCGGCTGCGAAGTACGTTGCAAAGGCCATCGATCTCTATACCGGTCTCGCCCGCCGCAGCCCCGAGAATCCAGCCGTGCGGCGCGGCCAGCTGGAAGCGCTTTCCACCTGGCTGCATCTGCAGTATCGCCTGAGCGCCGTCGAAGCCGGCAAACAGGCAGGCGCACAGCTGGAACGCGTGATCGCCGGCCTGCCCGCGGACGTACGCGACAAGGTGCAGGCCAACTGGTATCTCTCCACCGCGTATTTGGAGCTGGGCGTGATCCTCTGGAATGGTGGCGAGGTAAAGGAAGCTCTGGACCTGCACCGCAAAGCGCTGGCCACACTGGCAGGCGGCATTCCCGCCGAATGGGCGCAGGATCCGGAGAGGCTGGCGCAATTGTCCCACCTGCAGCGCGAGCTGGCCATCAGCTCCTGGATGTATGAGGGCGCCAATCCGGAAGCGGAAAGCGCCGCCAGGCACTCCGTGGATGTGGTCGCCAACTGCTCGGCGCCTGTTTGCCGCATGCGCCGCGCCGAGGCCGCCGGCACGCTTGGGGAAATCGAATGGGCCGCCGGGAACCACGATCAGGGCATAGCCACTCTGCGCCACTCTGTCGCCGATTTCGAAGCGCTCTCGCAGGAGGATCCCGCGAACGCGGTTTACCACTACGCAGGCGGCCTGGTGCGGGGCTATCTCGCGCTGCTGCTCGGCAAAGCGGGCGCTTCGGCCGAGGCGATCGCTCTGGCGAGTGAGAACCTTCGCCTGCCGCGCGGCCCTGACGCCGGTCTTAACAAGGGTCGCGAACGGGCCATGGTGTACCGTGTGACGTTCGGCGCCGCGCTGCTCGACGCCGGGCGCTTCGACGACGCTGTCCGCGAAATGCGCGATACGCCTTCGCCGCAACAGCGACTGGAACGCCAACTACGACCTGCGCTGGTCCGCACTGCACGTTCTCGTCCGCGCCCTCGAAGCGCAGGGCAAATTTGACGAGGCTGTCGTCCCCGCCCGCGAAGCGTGGAGGTTTTTAAAGGAGCAGGGCCTGGCCGGGTACAGCGGGCGTGTCAGCGCTGCAATCGCCGCACGGGATCTCGCTTCGGCGGTTGCTCGCGCGAGAGACGCCGGGCCGGCTGAACGCGCCGCCGCCCTCGAAGCGCTCACCGCGTGCGACAACCTCGACTCGCGCTACGCCGTGCTGACAGGCGCGCTGCTGGAAACTCCGCCTCCGCCGTCGGAGTTGCTTGCACTGAGGAAACTGCTCGCTCGACATAATCCGGAGCGAGTCACTGGCTGACTCGCTCCGGCGTTTTAGTTCGCTGGACGGTTATGCCCGGCGAGATCTGCGCGGAAGAATCAGCAGGCAGCCGATAATGGCCAGCACGCCAGTACCGGGCTCCGGAACGGCCGCACCGCTGACGGTGGTCAGGATCGCCGTTGGCAGCTTCCCTGGATCTATATCCGGCGGCAGCAGGTTCGATGCGGCGTTGAAGGTCGACAGCGAAACGTTCTGCACGGCAATTGGGGTACTGGCGAACGGTTTCAGAGCCTCGAAGGTGAAGCTACCGAGTAGGCCACCCGTTCCGGTGAAGCCCGCATTGGTATCGATTCCGCTGTGAAACGTAACGAACCCGTTTACGTTGTCGATGGCGCCGTCCATATAGAACGGAGCGTTTCCCGCGTAATTGAAGATCGTGCCGTCGTTGGCGGCCAGAACCTCGAAAGCGTGCGGATCGAACTGAAGATCGAACGTGTAGTCGTACAGGTCGGCCGCTGGATTCAGGCCGGCCACGCTGACGTTTAGGGTAAACGGCTGCCCGACCTGCTCAGTGCCGGTGGCGGGGCTGATGGTCAGCGAGGTAGCGTGAAGCAATGATCCTGAAAGGCACGCCATCAACAGGATGATGCTCGCCCGCACTGGTCCGGATAGTGGTTTCATTGTTGTTTCTCCTCTCTGTCTCCCCGGGTTAATGGCAAACTGTGCCGCTGGGCAAATGGGATTGAACGAACGCCAGGTCGCGGATATTCACGACACCGTCGCGATTGGGGTCGGCCAAATCGAGATAATTCGGCGCGCCGATACCAGCCCCGAAATGCGCCTTGATCAGGTTGTAGTCGTCACAGTTCACTTTCCCGTCCAGGTTTACGTCGCCCGCCGGCTGCACGTAAACGGTAAACGACTGGCTTACCTTGTCGCCTACCGGGCCGGTGCTGAGAACGGTCTGCGCCGAAACCGTCAGCGGATAAACCGAGGGCGCCAGCGGCGTGCCTCCGACGAGCAGCGCCGCAGCGTCGGAGAGAATCTGGAATCCATTCGTGGTTGAGTAGCTTCCGGTCAGCGTGAGATTTGTACCGGTAGTGGATGGCAGCCCGTCGCCTGGACTCCCCGCGGCGGTTCTCGGGAAACCGGCGGTGACCGGCAGGATGAAATTGGCTGGAACGCCAGTGAACAGAACCAGCCGGCTGGGGAAACCGGCGAGGCTCGCCGGCTGAGTGATCATCAGGGGAACCCTGCGGGTGACCGTGGTTCCGGTATTGGTGGTGAACTGGATCGGAATCCACGACACTCCCGGGTTTTCAGGCGCGCCTGAAATCGTCAGCGAGGTCGCGGTCGGGGTTGCTGTCAAACCCGTCGGCAACGGCGCCATCACGTTCCAGGAGCCGCCCAGTCCCGCATCGCCGGAAAAAGTGGAGGAGTTGATCGTGCCGGACCCCTGCACGCCAACCTCGAACAACAGGGTGGGGCTCACACGCAACACGGGCTCGGCAGGAGTCACGGCGAGATTCACCGTGAAGATCGGGGACGCAAAGCCCGGCTTCCCACCGTACGTGTATTGAAATTTGATCGGAATCGTTTGGCCGGCCGCGGACGCAGGTGGAAATCCATTTATAGTAGCCATGTTGTTTCCGTAGTCCCTGAAATTTACCCAGTCCGGCGGCGTACCTACAACGGACCACGTAAGTGGGACATTGGTCACCTTACCGTTGCTGCCCTCAGCTCCGTCGATTGTGGCGGTATTGTATTCCCCGGCTTTCCACGATGCACTTATCGTCGCGGGAATGGTTGGCAGCACGGGCGGAGCGACCGTATCGCTCAGGATGAGGCTGGCGCTGGTGAAGCCCGGGGCGCTGGCGGTGATCGCGCAGTTCGAAGAACAGGGTTGTGCGGGAATCCTCGGAATACCGCTGACCACGGCCGTTCCATCTCCGTTGTCAGAAAGTGTCATGCCGGGCGGCAAAGCGTTCGCCCCCGCCGTGATCGTGGTTCCCGGGCCGCCATTCGTCACCAGGGTCATGGTCGTTGAACGGCCCTGCGTGAACTTCAGGCTGGTGCTCGAAGTGGGAAAGATAAACTGCAGGGCTGGGGTTGCGGCGGCCGCAGGAACGCTGGAAACCGCGTCGATCGTGGAACCGCGCGAACTGACCCGGCTGGATCCGGAGAGGCTGTTTCCGCTGCCCGGCGTCGCCCCCGCATAAACGTTCGCGGTAAATGACTGCGTCGTGATGGAATTGCCGAAGCTGTAATTCAAAAATGGCGTTCCAAGCCCGAGCGTCTCGCAATCCGCCACGAAATTGAATTGATACGTGCCGGGAACCGCCTGGGAGGGGATGTGCAGAAACAATGCGCCATTCTGGAATGCGTATCCCGGCGGCAGCGTTCCCGTAGTGCGGATACTGCAGGGCAGGCCCTGTGTGGTTATGTCCAGCTGCGGAGTGAAGTCATTCTCCGCCGCGATGCTGAGATCGGCCGCATTCGGTGTAGCGAAGACCGGAGGCTGGGGGAGTTGGACGGTAGTGTTGTAAGTGTCGAAAGACCAGATATTGAGCGTGTTCATGATAAACGACTTGCACTGCGAGGGTATCTGCGTGCCGGGCGACTGGGTCAGGCCTATTACGGCGTCCACGGGACAGTCGAAATCCGAGGGCTTAACGTCAGGCGGCGCTTTCGTTACCAGAAAGCGGCCATGATCGATGACCTGCGCGATGTACCGCAGTCCATTGTTTGGATCGATATATTTGATGGTCGGCGAAAACCAGGTATGGCTGACCGGGCCCTGTTCGATGGTCTGGATGAACCCGAAGTCATACGGGTAAGCATTGACCGACGTTCCGTATTGGGCAAACGGCGGGTTCCCGAAGTTATAGTTTGCGTACAGAGGATCCCACGTAGTGTAGTTGAACGAAGTGCTCACGGAAGTTTGTTCATTGAGGGTGTGGTTGATGATATAGACCACGTCGTTGGCAGGGGTCGACGACGGAATCGGCGGAAGCGGGCCAGCAGTTCCGTCGCCGAGGGCCTGAATACTGTCGGACTGCAACCGGCCGCCCTGCGCCTGAGCACTCTCACGCTGCGATCGGAGTGCGATCAGTGACGCGGATTGTGTCGAGGTCGTTTGCGTCTGAATCGCGTCCGGGAGAGTGGCCTGGATGAAGGTCTCGAATACCTGTTCATAACCCTTCGAGTCCACCAGTTTGGCTTTCAAATCCGGTGGCGTGGTGGCAACTGTTTTGCCGGTAGCGATGTCGGCGTTGATCGCGTTCGTGTTTTGCAATGTCTGGTAAAAGTCGATGCTGGCCTGAACGCCAATAAAAACGAATATGAGCACGATCGAAGCGGCTCCGGCAGCGGTGCCGGCGCCTTCCGCGATCTCCAGGCCGCCCTCGGCCTCTTCGACCTCTACGTCGGCCTCGGCCTCCTCCGCGGCGGCGTCACTCTCCTGTTCGGCGTTCTGCTCCACTTCTTGTTCGGCTTCCTCCTGAAATCGTACCTGCTTAGGGTTTACTTCATTGGGGTCCAGATATTGCCTGCTCGCAAAAGGCGCGATGTTTGCGTAAAAATTGACGACAAGGGCAGCCGTTCCCAACGAAACGGCAGTGGACGCCAACGCCCCGGCGAGAGATTCCCAGTGACTGTTGAATTGCTCACTATCCTGCAGTATCTGGGCGCCCTGCAGGACTGCATTCGGAACACATCCCGCCGGGTGCTTACTGGAGGTACAAAAGCCTGGGTCATACCCGCTGAGCTTACTGTCGTAGCCGTATAACTGCCCGACCTCCTCGAAATAGGAAACATCGGGAGCCGGCAGCGGTGTGAAGGCTTCCTGATAGGAACCGCCGCAGTAGCCCTCGCCTTTATAAGAAGCCCCGAACTGGCTGGCCACCGTTGGATCGATTTGATATGTGCACGGGCTGGTGTTCCAGCTGTTGTACGCATTGGTCAGGGCGGTGTAATAATCAACGTCATTTTTTTGCACCGCTGCCGTGAGCCAGTCAACGACAGCCTGATCGCTGTGGGAGCGCGTCGAAGGGTCTCCCTGGATTACACCCTTGATGTAGTCGAACATGAAGCTGCGGATTTCATCGCGCAGCTCGACCCCACCGTAGGTATAAATAGTGGACGCATCCGACTGGGGCCTTCCATGGGTGGCCAGGTAAAGACTAACGATGTTGGACTCAAAGGCCGTGTTGCCCAGGGTGCAGTCCTGGATGATGTGGCTGGGCGGAATGGGAATCGCACAATTCCCGTTCGTGCCGCCGCCCTGAAGTGGTAACGTAACCGTTGAAACTTGAGGAACAATTTTGATGGGAGGGTTCGACAGGTCAACCGAGCCCGGGCTGATAATCTCGGTCGTTTGCACGTTGGGTACGACCTGCGTACTGGTGGAAACAAAGACCGGCGCGGCGATGCTGAGCTGGACCGGCTGTGGTGGAGTTTTCGTCTGTTGTGCCGCCAGCGGCTCATAAGCAATCAGAATGGCCAGCAGGATCCGCAGCCAGGGCATCTCTCTGCGGCAAAGCCAGGCAATTCCTGGGGCCCTGCCCAATGTTGGGTTAACCGGGATGGTTCTCATGTGCTTTCGCATCCTCCTGTCCGCTTATGCGACAAGCGGGTTCGGAAAGGTGCATGGGACTTCGGGGATGTGGTGTAAAACTGCGAGATCAGAGAGGCCGCCGGGGCTGCGCCATCAAAAGGACGGCGAAAAGGTCTGGCTCACGGAGCTACGCCAGGCGACGGGCCAGGCCTTGGTCGTGGCGCCGTGAACCGATCACACGCAGTCATGACGATTTGTGATGGCTGCCACGCCAGCGGATGCGCACCTGGGGCGCGATGCAGGTACCGCGCTGGTGAATGGGCACCACCTGCACCGGTCGGGTAAGGCTGCGCGACGCGCTCAGTTCCGGCGTGAGCCGGCCTCCCGTTAACCGAATCCCTCTTACTCCGCCATCGCCTGGGCGCTTCCAGCCTCACCCGTTGTCTCTTTCAAAGGCCCGCAACTCGTCGATCTCCCGCTGGAGTTTTTGCTGTTTGCGCCGCCGCTGGGGAATGAATACGGCGAGCCAGATCGCCAGAACCACGAGCACGGGCGCAACGTTCAGGGCGAGGCGCGGGGTCGCGATCGCCCGGACGAGCTCCGGCACAACGATCAGCGCCAACCCGAGGATACAGAACGTCAGACCGGCTCTCCACCAGATGTGCCGTACCAGGTCGCGCTGCTTCTCGAGCTGCCTCCGGTAAACCTCCACGGTTGCGCTCAGGGGCTCATCGCCGCCGTTCGCCCTCCCCGGCCAGAGCCATCGGTATGACTGAATGGCGTAATAAAGACACCACACACTCAGGATTCCCAGTCCCAGCCGTAGATTCAGCTGGTGCGCGGACCTCACGGTAAACGCAAACAAGAGGCAAAGCACGATCCCTAACGCGACTGAGTAAGTCGCTTCGAAACGTGCTTTTGCCTGGCGCTCCCGCGCCTTCTCATGTAACTCTGCTAAAGACATCTTCAATGGCTCCGTTCGTTGATTTTTCCAGGAAGCTCGTGGGTCGTTGGTCGGTGGGTCAGCGGGCATGGGATGCTCCTTCCCCGAATCGGCGCTTCAGGACGCTCTTGATGCGATGAATTTTCATGGCCACATTCGCCGGCGAGAGCCCGGTGATTGCGCCAATCGAGTTCGCGTCCATCTCTTCGAGCCAGCACACGATTATCTGCCGATCGAGCGGCTTCAGCCGCTGGATCAGCTTCGCGAGTCGCTCGAGTACTTCGGCCTGCCCGGTGAGCGCTTCATGCGCTTCATCGCCCGGCAATGCCTCGATTTCCTCAATGCTCACCAGCCGGTTCCTGATCCGCCGCTGCCGCATGACATGTCTTGTAGCCACGTTATGCGCCACGCGGTAAACCCAGGTTCGCAGCGAGCACCGCCGGTCGAAACGAGCGAAGCTGCGCCAGAGCTGGAAATGGATCTCCTGAAGCAGGTCACGCCTTGCCTCCGGATCGAGCTCGTAAGCGCGCGCCAGCCGATCGAGCGAAGCGCCCCAGGCCGCCGCCGCTTCTTCATACATTGCGTCCTGACTGATGTCCGGGCTCGTACTGGGCTCGGGGCCGCTCACATCAAGGTAGTCGCCGGCCATGGGACTGTCTAACAGAATTCTCCTGCTCATTTGAAAGCTGTCCGTTGCCGAACTGATTTTCTGTCTGGTCCTGCGTTAAGGCGTTTCCGCGCCTCTGGTTCTGCTGTTTCATGCCCGCCGTGTCACAGCGCTGGTACACTACCGTTGTCCTGCGATCGATCTGGTTGCTCTGTTTTTAGGGCGGCGGCCCTGGGGGTGAGCATGCCGACAAGAATTGACGAGGCTGTGTTCGTCGCAGCCATCGTGGAGAAATTTCCTGCTCTCGAAGCCGGCCTGCGGGCTGACTATGCGCGGATTGGAGCATTTCTCACCGATGAGCTGCAGGTGAGAGCGGCGATGAGAACGCTGGACGAGGCCCTTGCCGAATGCGCTGTCCACTGGGGCGAAGCCGGCCCACAGGTCCGTGCTCGCAGACCCTCGGACGCGGTCAGGAACAAAATTCGGGCCGAAGTGGGGCAACCAGGTCCCCCTGCCGACATTCCGGACGAGAGTTTCATCCGAACCCTGCACTTCGGCAAGACGCTTCGTGAGGTGGAGGCGATGTTCGGGTTCGTGAACAAGGGTCGCGTGTTTACCGGTTTCGTGCCTGATGACACCTTTCGCGAAATGGTCCGTGATATGGAGACGTGGAAAGACTCCATCGCTTTCGATCACGGCGAGTACACACACCGGCTGCAGTGGATGGCGATCGCTTTTCACTTTAACTTTCCGAACGCCCGGCTCAAACAGCTATACACCTCATCAGTACCGCCCGGCTCAGAGAGGGCGGACTTTATCGAGAGCAGAGGAGACCCCAAGCCCAAAACGATGTGGGACTTTGTTGTCGATTGTTTTTCCAGCGTGACGGCCGACCATTACGATCCCATACCGGCCGTCAGAACTCGCATCGTCAGCGATGGATTCCGCAGCCCCAACGTGTTCACACGGTATTTTCGAGACTGTCCGGATACTCCATTCATCAGCAAATACCTGCACTCCAGCCGCGCGAAGCTGCAGTTAACAGCCGACGATAAATTCGAGGGTTTGACCGCGTACCGGCGCCGCCGGACACAGCAAAAGTACGGAGTGGCGATGGACAAATTCGACGTGGTCATTGATAAGCAGCAAAGCAGGGTTCTGAGGAAGGTCGGTGACAATTCGGAGTGGCAGAATCGCGATTTCGCGGACCCGCCGTTGTAGGATGCACCCTGTGGTCAGATGGGCCGGCGAACCGGACGGAAGCTCCCCATTCCCGATTTAGAATGGGGTTATGGCCACTTTCGCTCACCCCGAGGTTCTTGTCAGCACCGACTGGGTCGCCCAGCACGCCTCCGATCCCAACGTCCGCATCGTTGAAGTAGACGTCGATACCAAAGCCTATGACGAGGGCCATGTGCCCGGCGCCATCGCCTGGGCCTGGAACACGCAGCTTTCCGATCAGGTCCGGCGCGACATTCTGTCGAAGGAACAGTTCGAACGGCTGTTCAGCGAATCCGGCATTTCGCCCGACACCACGGTAGTTGTGTACGGCGACAACAACAACTGGTTCGCTGCGTGGGCGTTGTGGCAGGCGAAGATCTACGGCCACAAGGATATTCGGATCATGGACGGCGGCCGCAAAAAATGGCTCTCCGAAAGCCGCGAGCTCGAGACGGGGGCGCCGGCGCCGCGCGCCGCTCGATATACGGCGCAGGCGCCCGACCTGTCGCTGCGAGCCTTCCTGCCGCAGGTGCAGGCGGCGCAACAGAAGCACGCCGCGGCGCTGGTGGATGTCCGTAGTCCGCAGGAGTTCACGGGCGAGATCCTCGCGCCTCCGGGGCTGCCGGAAACCTGCCAGCGCGGAGGGCACATCCCGGGCGCGCGCAGCATTCCGTGGGGCAAGGCCTGCAATGACGACGGGACATTCAAGAGCGCCGAGGAGCTGAAAAAACTGTATGGCGGCGAAGGCGTGGATGGCAGCAAGCCGGTTATCGCGTACTGCCGCATCGGCGAGCGGTCGAGCCATACCTGGTTCGTGCTGAAATACCTGCTCGGCTACGACGACGTCCGCAACTACGACGGCTCCTGGACGGAATGGGGCAATCTGGTGGGTGCGGAGGTGGAACGCGGGGCGGCGAAAGCGGTCGGCCAGTGAAGGCCGAAGATTACTCCGAGCATAAAGTCGAGCTGGACGGCTGGGAGGTCAACCTCACCACCTGGCGCCTCGGCGACACATGGCATTGCCGAGCGGACAACGTGTCGCCGGGGGCCACGCTGGCGCGCATGCAAGGGGATTCGAAGCTGGACGTCGAATCGCGGGCGACGGAGCGGGCGCGCGAGCTGCTTTCCCGCACGCGCCGCCACTGACGGACGTTACGCAGGCTCCCTGAGCAGTTCGTCGATCACAGTCTGGAGCGTGTTCTCGTCCACTTCTCCGATCCAGGTCTTCGCGATCCGACCGTGGCGGTCCAGCAGCACCGTTGTGGGCAGGCTGTCGATGTTCTCCGCCATGGTCAGGCTGGAATCCGGCAGGACAACCGGATACGGAATGCGATATTCGCGGAGGAATGGCGGCACCGCAGTGGCGGCATCGTCATCCATGGCAACGCCGACGAAAGCGACAGGCTTGTCGGAATAGCGCCGCGCGGTGCGGATCAGCCCGGGCGTCTCTTCCTGGCAGGGGCCGCACCAAGTGGCCCAGAAGTTCACGACCACGATCTGTCCGCGATGATCGCTGAGGCGCCAGGCTTTGCCGGAAAGATCGGAGAGCCGGAAATCGGCGACGGGCCTTCTGCTGCTCGCCGCCGTCACTCTTCCGGCCCTCTTCAGTCCGCTAAAGGAGATGGCAATTATAAGGACGCACGCCGCGCTCAAAAGGACGGCCGCCTTAGCCCAGCGAATTGCATTCTCGCTCGCCATACCCACTTCCATAATGACGGATTGCCGCCGTAACTGCGACGGAAGGGCCGGGTCTAACAAGTGATGGCTGAAAAACGAAAAATCCGATACGCCGTGGTCGGGCTCGGCTGGATCGCGCAGGAGACGGTGCTGCCCGCGTTCGCGAACACGAAGAACTCCGAACTGGCGGCGCTGGTCACCGGCGATCCGCAGAAGGCGCGCGAGCTGAGCCAGGCGTACAGCGTGCCGCACACGCTCTCGTATGACGAGTACGATTCCTTCCTCGCCAGCCGCGAGGTTGACGCTGTCTACATTGCCAGCCCCAACAGCGAGCACGCCGATCACGCCGTTCGGGCGGCGCGCGCCGGGGTTCACGTTTTATGCGAAAAGCCCATGGCCGCGAACTCGCAGCAGTGCCAGGAGATGATTCGCGCCGCCAGCGACCACAATGTCCGGCTGATGATCGCCTATCGGCTGCACTTCGAGCGAACGAACCTCAAAGCGGTTGAAGTGATCGAGAAGGGGCAGATCGGAGAGCCGCGCCTGTTTTCTTCGGTTTTCAGCCAGCAGGTGAAACCCGGGAATATCCGCCTGCGCAAGGACCTCGCCGGCGGCCCACTGATGGACATGGGCGTGTACTGCATCAACGCCGCGCGGTACGTATTTCGCGACGAGCCGGTGGAGGCGATGGCCATGGGCGCCAACAACGGGGAGCCGCGCTTCCGCGAGGTGCACGAAGCGGTCTCGGCCATCCTCCGCTTCCCCTCGGACCGCCTGGCCGCCTTCAGCTGCAGCTTCGGCGCGGAGTCCATCGATTCCTGGTATGCCGTGGGGACGAAGGGCACGATTCACCTGCAGCCCGGATACGAGTATCACGAGCCGATGAACATCACCGCCGTGGTGAACGGCAAAGAATACCACCGCGAGGTTAAACCGCACGATCAGTTCGGCGCCGAGATCGAATACTTTTCTGACTGCATACTCGAGAATCGCGAGCCGGAGCCTGACGGCTATGAAGGGCTGGCCGACATTCGCGTGGTGGAAGCGCTGCTCGAGTCGATGCGCACGGGAAAGCCCGCGCAGGTGGCGCAAACGCCGATTCATCGCCGGCCCGAACCGGATCAGAAGATCGAAAAGCCGGCGGTGAAGGCGAAAGAGATTATTCACGCCGACTCGCCCGGGCAGGGGTGATATTCGGGCAACGACAAGGCGGGGCGTGGACGCCTGCCCCACACGCGGGCGGTCAGCGCGCCACAAACAGATCCTGCCAGGATTCGTCCAGCGCGGTCCAGCGCTCCGGCTCGTTCCAGCTGGAGATCATCTCCGGAACGTGCAGCATGCCGTGTCCTTCCACGCACACCATTTCGGTTCCGGCCCAGTTCAGCAGCAGGCATCCGGAGCAGCCGACGTGCGCGCATAAGCCCAGGCGGCGGACGCAAACGCGGCAGCGGCGACGCTGGTCGTGAATCGACCACGACAGCGCCCCCATGCAGCCGACGAGGAAGAGCCAGGTCGAGATCGGCTCGGTGGCGAGATCCGTGCCGCCGGTCATGGTGATGGACGATGCGGGGGTAAACTCCAGACCGGCCAGCAGCACGGCAAGAATCGCGAGCACGGTTTTGGCGGCGAAGAAAGGACCCAGGCGCCAGCAGAATCCCGAGCGCACGGCGCCGCTGCCGAACAGCGGAATCCGAAGATGCACGCCCGCGAGCACGATCACGGAGGCCAGCAGCAACCCCAGCGCGAAAGACATCAGGACGGAGCGCACCCGCTGCTGCACGGGTGAAACCGTGACCAGACAGCCCCAGGCCAATCCGCTGTCGTTGCGGCGAACGATGGACAACAACTCGGTCTCGGCCAGCTTCGGCGTAGCGTCCGGCGCCAGACGCACTACCACGCCGGTGCGCAGCCAGGGATCCGATTCTTCGGCTGGTGTTGAAGGCGTCCACGCGGCGATACGGCGGGAAAGAAACCAAAAGCCGCGGGGCAGTACGGCGGCGATGCGAAACAGGCGGCCGGCGATGAATATCTTTTTGCCGATGGCCGCCTGCGCGCCGCCGTAGCGGAGTGCAGCGGCATCATAACTGAGCACGGCGCAATCGGCACACACGTCGCCGCCGTACCCGGTCCACAGCCGTCCCGCGGCGGTCCTGGCGCCCAGCAAAGAGAAGAATCGGGCGCTGACGTGCGCCTCCAGGCCGGGCGCGCCGCCGATGGCGCTCTTCCGCCACGTGTAGGTGGCGAACTCCTGGACCGTCCTGCTCTCGGTTTGCCACAACCGCGTCCACTTGAGAATGGGACCCGACCGCAGGGCCAGGGAAACGCCGCCCTGGGCGATGGTGGCCACCCTGCCCGCGTCAGCGTATGGCAGCGGAAACAGCACGGAACGCGTGACGGGCAGAAGCGCGCTGCAAAGCACGATAACGCCGAGCACCGCGCCGATGGCGCTCAGGCAAAACGCCGGAGTCTGGCAACGACGGCGCCACTCGTCCAGCAGCCGTTCGCGATCAAGCGCCTCGAGGCGATGCCACCAGCCATCGGCGAACGCGCCCTGCGACCAGCGCCGCAGCTGCCGCCGCGCGGCATGACCGTCCTCTCCCCGATCCTGGAGCAGACGCCAGGCGTGCCACATTTCCGCGTTCCACTCCGCTCTCCATTCGGCTCGCTTGGCGCGAGGCACAAGCATGCTGGCCAGTGCGATGAGCAGGCGCGACTCGCGCAGCGGCCCAGCGTACGCACGCGCGGAGTTCATTCCTCACCTCGGCTCATGTCAATGCTGAGACTCTCCAGCAGCCGGTAACGTTTGACGGCTTTGGCCAGCGCGGCCTCGCCGGCCCGCGTCAGCCGGTAGTATTTCCTGGCCGGCCGCTGCTCGGCGAAGGCTTCCCGTTCCTTTTCCCACGTGGACTGGACCAGACCGCCCTGCTCCAGCCGACGCAGCGCGGGGTAAACGGTCCCGCTCGGCAGCCCCGTGTTCTGCATGATGTCCAGCCCGTAACGGCAGCCGGCGCTGATCACCTGAAGGATCAGGGCCGACGTGTGCGTGAGTTTCACATCGTCGCTCATAGCCCGCCTTTGGAAAATTGTACACCCGATTGTCGATTTCTACATAGGGTGGTAGACTCAGGGTGCGGCCATGCTGGAAGCGCGCCATCTCATCAAGTCGTATTCGGGCATCCCGGCCGTAGCCGATGTCAGCTTTCAGGTCCGGCGCGGCGAAGTGCTGGGCTACCTCGGGCCGAACGGATCCGGCAAGAGCACCACGGTGAAAATGCTGACCGGCCTAATGGAGCCCGATCGCGGCCATGTCTGCCTCGATGGCGAAGATATCCACGCCGATCTGCCCGGCTACAAGCGCCGCCTCGGTTACGTCCCCGAGGAGCCGAATCTATATCCGTACTTGTCCGGGGCCGAATACCTGACCCTGGTCGGCACGCTGCGCGGCATCGGGGCGCGCACGCTTCGCGCCAAAATCGACCGCCTGATGCGCCTGTTCTCGTTGTACAAGGAGCGATACGCGGCCATGTCGTCCTATTCCAAGGGCATGCGGCAGCGCGTCCTCATTATGGCCGCCCTTCTGCACGATCCGGATGTCCTGATCTTCGATGAACCGCTGTCCGGGCTGGATGTGACCTCCGCCGCGATTTTCCGCAATCTTCTGAGCGAGCTGGCGCTCCGGGGCAAAGTGATCCTGTACTGCTCGCATGTGCTGGAAGTGGTGGAGAAGGTCTGTTCCCACGTGCTGGTCCTGAATCGCG
The DNA here is from genome assembly GCA_035653295.1 of Bryobacteraceae bacterium. Classification (GTDB taxonomy): domain Bacteria; phylum Acidobacteriota; class Terriglobia; order Bryobacterales; family Bryobacteraceae; genus DASRCB01. Next base: position 6,642 of record DASRCB010000340.1, on the reverse strand, counting down.
GGCGCTGCGTGGCCCACGATTCGATTGAACACATCCGCGCCCGCGCCGATTACCTCTCGCTCGAACAGTCGTTCGCCACCCTGGTGAACGAGCCCGACACCCAGGCCATCGCGGCCGAAATCGTCGATTGCATGAAGTCGCATGACACGCAAACTGCTGCGGCGCGCTGACTACGCGCGCACGTCGTTTTTCCTCCGTCCGCTGCCCTGCCTGGCGGCGCACTTCTTCACGCGCTTTTTCGACAGCGAGCTGGTTTCCGGCGACGGCGACAACAGCCTGAGCATCGGGGGCGTGTTCGCCATCTTCGCCGTCCCTGGCCTCCTCGCCCCGCTGCTCCTGTTCGCGAAGTACTCCAGTTTTGGCGCGTGGCTTACGGGTCAGTGGCGGCGCATGAACGTGTGGCAGATGTCCCTGGCCGATCAATACCTGCTCATCACCTGGGCGATGACGGTAACCGGAATTGCGACGGTGATCAAGTGGGACAGCCTGTTCCCCGATCGCCGCGACTTCGCCGCGCTGGCTCCCCTGCCCCTCAGTCTGGCGCGCATTTTCTACGCCAAGGTCTTCGGGCTGGCCGCACTGCTGTTGTTCTTCATCATCGACGTGAACGGCCCGTCCTCGGTCGTCTTTCCAATGATTTTTATCGCGGGCTGGGGCAATTTCACCGATTACGTGCGCTTCACCGCCACGCACGTGCTGGCCATCGCGGCCGCGAGCGCCTTCACCTTCCTCTTCTTTATCGCCATTGCCGGAGTATTCCAGGCCGTTCTGCCACCGCGCTGGTTCGTTCGAGCCTCGCGGTACGTGCGCACTGTCGCGGTGGTGTCGCTGTTATCGCTTTTTCTTACCGCATTCGCCGTGTCCGATGTGCTGGTGCGCGGACACTGGCCGCGTCTGGTGCGAATGCTGCCTCCGGTGTGGTTCGTGGCGCTCTCTCGGGCGCTGTTCGGCAGACCCACATTTCCTGTTTTTCCCGAACTGGCGCGGCTGGCGACCTGGTCCCTGCTGATCGTCTTTGTGGCCGCGGCCGTCGCCTATGCGCTCAGCTATCGGCGATATTTCATGAAGATCCCGGAGTCGATCGACGCTCCAGCCGGCGAATACAGCCGTGTCGCGGCAGCGCTCTGGAGGGTAATCGAGCGCCTGCTCCCGGGGCGGCCGGCCGAACGGGCCTGCGCCATCTTCGCCATGAAGACCATCGTGCGCAGCGAGAAGCACTGGCTCATTCTGGGCGGGTCGCTGGGCCTGGCGGTTACGATCGCTTCGGAAAGCATCGCCGGCGCTCCCCTGTCCCGAGCTTCTGTGCCGCCCGCGCCCGTGCTGGCTTTCCCACTCGTCGTGATCTTTTTCCTAATCTCCGGGCTGCGCTTCGTGTTTGCAATGCCATCCGAACTGCGCGCCAACTGGATCTTTCGGACGTGCGGCGATTTGCAGGCGGATACCGGCCCGCGCATCGCGCGCCTGGTGATGCTGGCTCTGATTGCGCCTTTCCTGATCCTGATCTGTGTGCCTGTTTATGCCGCGGCGTTCGGACTCGCCATGGCGGCCGCACATACGATGTTCGCGGCGCTCCTGTCCCTGGTGCTGGCGGATGTCGCGCTTGCCGGCTATCGCAGCATCCCTTTCACCTGCTCATGGGCGCCGGGGAAAGGCAATCCCGCGTTTTCGATCGGCCTGTACACGCTCGCGTTCTTCCTTTTCGCCTCGCTGATGAGCGCCATCGAGCACTGGATTCTCGCGTCGGTGGTGCGCTATGCAGTGATGGCCGGGGTCATCGTTGCCGCCTGGCTGTGGTGGAAGCACGAGGCCGCGAATGGCGAGGAACCGGATGCGGTGCTGCTGTATGAAGATCGCCGAGAGCCGGCAGTCCAGACGCTGAACTTGTCGTAGACCCTATTCCCACCTCAGCGACTGTACCGGATCAATGGCCGTCGCCCGTCTTGCGGGCAGCCATGCGGAGATCGCCGAGACCACCAGGATCAGCGCGGCGGCGGCGGCCATCATGCCGAGATCTCCCGCCTTCATCCCGAACAGGAGACTCTGCATAATGCGGCCCAGGGCGATGGCCGCGGCGCCGCCGACTACGAGACCTGCGACGGTCAGCAGCAGCACCTCACGCATGACCAACTGGAGCACGTCGCGCCGCTCGGCGCCAAGCGCGATCCTTATCCCGATCTCTCGCGTGCGGCGCGTGACGGCGTGCGCGGTAATCCCGTACAGGCCCAGAGCGGCGAGAAGAGTGGCGAACAGCCCGAAGGCGCTCGAGAGTATCGCGAATATGCGCTCCACGAAGCTTGCCTGCGCAATCTGCGCCTGCATGGACTTCAGGTTGTACACCGGAAGCGCGGGATCGAGCCGGCGCATCACCCGGCGGGCATCGTCGGCCACGCTGGTGGGGTTTCGCGCGGTGCGCAGATAAAACGTCGCCTCGGCTGGATGTTCATCCTGAAGCAGCGCGGTGAACGTCCACGGCCGCGGCGCCTCTTTAATGTCGCCGGCCTTCAGGTCCTTCACGACCCCGACGATCTCGTACGGCATTTCCGAGTTTCCTCCGCCCCAGCCGAGATGGTGTCCGAGCGGGTTCGTATGCGCCAGATAACGTTTGACGAACGTTTCGTTCACGATGACCACGTTAGGCTTGCCCACGTCACTGGGGGAGAATTCCCGTCCCGCAATGAGAGGAGCGCCGACGGTCGAGAAGAAACCGGGCAGCACCTGCTCATAGCCGGGGTTCATGTCTTCACCGGGATGCGGATGATAGTCATCCACATGAACCGTGTTGGTCCAGCCGTTGTCGAGCAGCGTGTACGAGGCCGCGCTGGCCGATTCGACTCCGGGAAGCGCCGCGAGCTGCCGCTGGGCTTCGAGCAGCAGGCTTCGCTCGCGCTGTGGCGTGTACTTCTCGAGGGAAGGATCGATGGAAAACTGGAGCAGTTGGCGCGCGGCCAGGCCCGTGTTCACGGAAACGAGGTTGTACAGGCTGCGGGCGAACAGCCCCGCGCCGAACAACAGCAGCAGCGAAAGCGCCACCTGGGAGGAGACCAGCAGCCTTCGCAAGCGCGTCTGCCCGCCGGCGGCGGAAAGCGCTCCCGCCTCATTCTTGAGCGCCGGCGCCACCTCGGACCGTGCGGTTTGGAGCGCGGGCGCCAGACCGAAGAGCAGTGCGGTTAACAGACTCAGCGCCGCTGTAAACGACAGGACGCGCACATTGGGGGTGGTGTCCAGGGCAGCGCTGATGTTGTCCATGGGCAGCATGCCGACCAGCATGGAGGAGATCCAACCCGCCAGGACCACGCCCAGGATGCCGCTTGCCACAGCGAGCGTGAGGCTTTCCGTCATGATCAGCCGAACCAGCGCGCCTCGCGTGGCGCCCAGGGACAGCCGGATGGCGACTTCTTTCTGCCGCCCGGACGCTCGCGTGATCAGCAGGTTCGCTACATTGACACACGCAATGAGCAACAGCAGGCCGACCATCCCCAGCAGCACGTAAACCGGTTTGGCGAAGAATTCACGGGTCTGCCCAAAACCCTTCGCGGCACTTACGAAATAGAGCGAATCCTTCAGGTACTTCGCGCGGAAATCGGCGCCGCCGCCCCACTCGACCGAGTGCAGATCCTTGTCCAGTCCGGCGCGGAACGGGAGCGCCATGGCCGCGGCGGCGGTCTTGTCCTCAACGCCCGGTTTGAGCCGCGCAAACACCTTCAGCCAGATGCTGTTGCGGCGGCTCATATCGTCCCAGGTGGGGGTGACGGTGTTCTTCATCATGAGCGGCACGAACACATCGGCCGGGCTCAGCGGGTCGAAGCTTCGGAAACCACGCTGCGCGACGCCGATTACGGTCATCGCGTGTCCGTTAATGTCGACGACGCGGTTCAGCACGGCCGTGCTTCCCCCAAAGCGGCGCTGCCAGTAGTCAAAACTCAGCACCACCCATGGCTCGCCGCCCAGGACCCGGTCGTCATCGGGATGCAGCGTCCGGCCGATCGCGGCCGAGACGCCGAGCACGTCGAAGAAGTTTCCCGACACCAGCTCGGCGATGGCGCGCTGAGCGGGCCCGCCGGCAGACAGGTCCACGGTGTCCTGGTACCGCGCCGCGATGCCGGTGAACACCCCGGGGTTGCCGTCGCGGAGATCGGCGTACATCGGATAGGAGAACGTGTCGTACAGGCCGCGGGAGGTTCCTCCGATGAACTCGCCGCGCCAATTGAAGAGAACCAGGCGCGAGGGATCCCGGACGGGGAGCGTGCGGAGGAGCATTCGGTCGGCAATCGTGAAAATGGCGGTGTTCGCGCCGATGCCCAGAGCGAGTGAAAGGACGGCGGCGATAACAAAGGTTGGATTGCGCGCAAGGCTGCGGCACACAAATCGCAGATCACCGGTGAGCGCCATCCGGTCTTTTCGTGCATTCACCGTTCCGGTGGGAGTGCGTGCCCTTTCAGTCACTTGCGGCTATCGGTCGTCCCGTCGCCGCGAAGGCGGTGTACGAAATCGGACGCGCTCAGGGCTTCATCCGGAGGACCGCGGTAAGCGGGAAATGGTCGGAGCCGCGCGCCTCGTGATCGACCTCGGCGGAGCTGCATGCCAGCGGCCCACGAACAAAAATCCAGTCGAGGCGGCCGATGATGCGGTGGGTCTTTCCGGAATGACCATCCAAGCAGTCGTGGAATCCGTTCCGCTCCAGCAGACCGGTGAAGCGAGACGCGGCATACTTGGTGTTCAGATCCCCGGCGAGCAGAATCGGCGTGTCCGCGCTGTAGCGGCGGGCGTCGGCGATCGTTTCCCTGAGTTGCAGCCAGCGCGCTCGACCGGGACCGCGGCTCTCGAGATGGAGATTGTAAACGACCATCGTGCGGCCGCCAACGTTGATCTCGGAGACGAGCCCGATGCGGCCTCCGGCCCGGCGCTGCAACAGAGGGACGCGGTTTGGGAGCCAGGGCCGGGGCGCCCAGAACCCGGTCTGCCGGTTGTAGTGAATGATACGCGTGTTCAGCAGCGGCCAGGCGGACAAAGTGGCCTGCCCTTGTATGGCCGGCGCCTCCGGATTGCCCTGCCCGAGTTCCTCGAAGGCCTGTCCGAATACGTAGTTCAAACGAAGGGCCCGCGCGAGTTGATCCGCCACGTTGACACGCCCGGACCGGGCGGCGTTCACGTCCACCTCCTGGAGGAGGCAGAGGTCGGGGCGGAAGCGTTCGATGCTCTGGAGGACCTGCTCGAAGCGTGCGCCACGATCGATATTCCAGTCCAGGATGCGGATGGCGTTGTCGGCGCGGGTCTGTACCGGGGCGTAGGTTCCGGAGAGGATATCAGCAGTAGAAGAGGAAGGGAGTGCGGGAAGGCACAGAAGCAGGAGCGCCGCGAACCTCAACTCTCAGCGTAGCGCGCCGTACGCAGGCTCCCTGAAAACAACAATCGCGCATGAAGCGGCGAAAACCACCGCCCCATGCGCGACAGAACTCGTTGAACGAATGTTACTTCGTGGTGGACGTGTCGCCGCTCATGGCGCCAGTGTCCTTCTTCGACTTCTTGCTCTTCTTGCTGTGCTTCGCCTTGTGGGTCGCGGTGTCGCTGCTGCCAGCGGTATCCTGCGCGAACACGGTGGCGGTGCCGAGGACGAGGGACAGGCCAAGCATCAGGCCCATAATCTTCTTCATGTGAAAACTCTCCTTTTTGTTTCTCTTACTTTGAAGTAAGCTGAACGACTTCATTGCCATGATTGCAGGGGCAGATGAAGGCCCTCTTAAGCGCGTATTAAAAAGGCTTAAAGGGGGCATCCGGCAAAACCCGGTCACACCCCTGGGGAACTGCGTGCGCCAAGTCACAAAACCAATGCTGTCAACCATCTGCGAGTGGCTGGCCGGAGTGCGGAATCCGGCCCCGGGGTGGTGGCGGGTGTAAGAGATAGTCGTGTACAGGAAAAAAGACATCGCTAAGCGGCTGGCCGGCAAGCTCCACGTCTCTCCGGAAGCAGCTGCCGATCAGGTGGACCGCGCAGTGGACGAGATTCTGAGAAAAGTCCGTCAGGGCAAGAACGCAACGCTCCCGGGCATCGGCGTACTCGGACCGGCTGAGCGGCCGGTTCGCGCCCGGCGAGGGCGCCGGCCATGAAGACGGGTGCGAACGAGCGGGCGGAGGCGTTGCTGGCGCGCGTGCTCCGCGAGTGTCTTCGCGAAGGCGCGCGAGTGGATATCGACGGACTTGGGACGTTCACTCGTGCGGCGAACGGCCGGCTCTCATTCCGGGCGCACAATCTGCCGCGCGTCTTCATCGCCTATGTGGAGGAGGATCTGGCCCAGGCGCGGCGGCTGTATACGGGGCTTCGTTCCCGGCGGTTCAGCCCATGGCTGGACAAGACCAAGCTGCTGCCCGGCCAAAACTGGCCGCGGGCCATCGAAGCAGCGATCGAGAGCACGGATTTTTTCATTGCGTGCTTCTCCGGGCGATCGGTATCAAAGCGAGGAATGTTCCAGGGCGAGCTGCGATTCGCGCTGGAGTGCGCGCAGCGTGCGCCGCTGGAAGAAGTGTTCTTCATTCCCGTGCGCCTGGATGCATGTGAGATCCCGTCGCGCATTCGGCGGTCGATTCAATATGTCGACCTTTTCCCCAGGTGGGAGTCGGGCATGGCGAAGCTGGAGCGGATTCTGC
>DASRCB010000339.1:0-11692 GCA_035653295.1 Bryobacteraceae bacterium | reverse complement strand
GACCATCCTGGACTGCATCGGCAATACGCCGTTGCTGCCGCTGCGCAGTATTGCTCCCGCGAACGGCGCGCGCATTCTCCTGAAGCTCGAGAGCGAAAATCCCACCGGCAGCATGAAGGACCGGATGGCCCTCGCCATGATTGAGACAGCGGAGCGCGATGGGCGGCTGTCCGCCGGTCAGCCGGTGGTCGAATACACCGGCGGCAGCACCGGCGTTTCACTCGCGTTCGTCTGCGCCGTGAAGCGCTACCCGTTGCATATCGTGACCTCCGATGCGTTCGCCCAGGAAAAGCTCGATCACATGCGGATCCTCGGAGCGAAGCTGCAGATCGTCCCCAGCGACGCCGGCCGCATGACCGAAAAGCTGACCCGCGACCTCATCGAAGCCGCTCGCATCACCACCGCGAAAACGGGCGCCTACTGGACCAATCAGCTGCACAACGCCGATCAGGTCCCCGCTTATCACCGCATGGCCGATGAGATCTGGAGCCAGTCCGATGGCCGTGTCGATGCCTTTGTCCAGAGCGTTGGCACTGCGGCCAGCCTGCGCGGTAACGCAGAAGGTCTGCGCGCCCGTAACCCGCAAATCCGAGTGATCGCCGTCGAGCCCGCCGAGTCACCGGTTCTGTCCGGCGGCCAACCCGGCGCTCACAAAATCGATGGCATCGGCGTCGGCTTCATCCCCCCGCTCTGGCGCACGGGCGTCGCCGATGCAATCGAGCGCGTCTCCACTGATGACGCCGTGGCCATGGCCCTGCGGCTCGCGCGTGAAGAGGGTGTGTTCGCGGGAACCTCGACCGGCGCCAACGTCATCGCCGCGCTGCGCGTGGCTGAGCAACTCCGCCCTGGCGCCACAGTCGTCACCATCATGTGCGACACGGGCATGAAGTATCTGAGGAGTTTCGGCAGTAAGCTGGGCACAGGAGGCGAGCTTGCCCATTCGAGTTGTGAGGCTGGGGTCACCGAGGCGGCCCAGTGAGGGCCTGCGCCTCGGCACGGTCCGGCGCCCGCCCCGCGGCGTGCCGAAAGCAAAATTCGCGGAGCTCGATTACTACGATGTCTGGCTGCCGATGCTTTCACCAACACCGGACCTGGTGAGCCTCGCGCTGCATTCCCCTGACCAGCGGTCCTGGAAAACATTCGAGCGCCGGTTCCGGACGGAGATGAAGCAGCCGGACGCCTCCAGGCTCCTCGACTTCCTCGCGGCCTTGTCTCACCAAACCAACTTCGCCATCGGCTGTTACTGCGAAAACGAGGAGCGCTGTCACCGTTCCATTCTGAGGAAACTGCTCGCTGAGCGCGGCGCCAGCCTGACATAAGATCAATCAGCCCGAAGCGATTCAGGTTTGGACGCCCGCGGTCGCTTCCGGGATGTACCTCCCCGGCGCGATCACGCCTCCTGGGTCGATACACGCCTTGAGGCTCCCCACGCCACGCCAGTACTCGGGCGCGACCTTCCAAATGGGCCGCATCACCGATACCGGTCCGCGGTAGGGCACGTACCCGCGCGCGAGAAGCCCATCCAGCAATTCTCCCTGGCAATTCCGTGCCCGGTCACGCTCGTCCCCGCTCGCATTGTCGAAAGAAATGCTGAGCACTGCGATCGCCGCTCGCTCGCTGAACGCGGTGAAGGTCGCCTGGTACTCGAACCCGTATCGATGAAATGCGGTTTCCGCCAGTTCGGAAACCTCGCTCATCGCCGAGGCGGTCAGTGGCAGAATGGGAGCAATCCACGCCAGACCGGAACCGGTCTCGTTCGGATCCGTTTGCGAACTTGCCGGAGCCGTGCGCGCGCGCCAATGCGATCCCTTCAGCGTTTCCCACGACGGTCGCCCTTGCAGCATGTCCCTGCCGAGACGGATGCTGTCCAGCCGTTTCAGCAACAGACTCGAGCCCGCAACCGGGCGCAGCCAGCGGGCCAGCGTCTGGCTCGTGGCAAAGGCCCGCTCGCCGAGAACAACGATGCGCTCCAGCCCGGGCACGCTCTTCAGAGCAGCGCGGATCGTCTTTCCCGTGGCGCGCACTTCGGCCGCGCTCCCGTGGATCGATCCCGTGGCGCCCCACTCCGGTAAACCGAACTGCTCGCACATGGCCTGATAAACGTCGGGATGCGCCACCTCGAGCGCCTGCCGCCCATCCGCCTTGTCCCACGGAAATCTCGTCGCGCCCGCCAGCAGACGCCCCCGGTTGAAGCAGTGCATGGTGCTGCGAATGCTGCCGGCCAGACGCAAACGGCGCACCGCCTCCATGAACGGCCCGAGGCTTGCCTTCTCGCGGAACGCCACGATAAACATGGCGAAATTCTCCGGCGCGGCCATCAGCCAGACGGTCATGCGCGTCACGATGCCCAGATTGGATTGCGTAAACAGGCCATCGAGCGTCGGACCGATGCCGTACTTATATACGTTCTGCGCGCGCGCATTCGGGTACGAGCCGAAGCCGGTCTGAATTATCGAGCCATCGGGCAGCACGATTTCGTAATTGCAGGAGGTGGCGAAATGATCGCCGTACGGCGTGTGGCCCGACCCGCGTTCCAGCACGTTCCCGACGATGCTCGCGTCCGGTCCCGCGCCGGTCGTATCGAGAATCAGCGGCAACCGCTCCCGCTCGAGATGACTTACCAGTTCCCCCTGAGTGACCCCCGGCTCGATTACCGCGTACGCCAGCTCCGCATTCACCTCGATGATGCGGTTCATGCCGGAGAGGTCGACGATCAGGTTGTCAGGCTGTGGCGCACAGGCGTCGCCGTAACCCCAGTTTTTGCCGCGGCTGATCGGAAACAGGGCGACTCGGTGACGCGCCGCCGCGCGTACGATAGCCCGTACGTCTTCCCGCGACGCGGGTGTTGCCACCCCAAGCGGCCTCGTGCCGTCCGGCGCCGTGGTTCGCGAAAACGACGCTCGCACCGCATCGTCGGTCCGGATCTTCTCCGCGCCGATCTCCCGACCCAGTTCCTCCACGAACGGGGTCATCGCCCGATCTTCCATGTAGCGCAAGCCCTTGGCTTGCACGCTTTCTTTTGCGAGTAGCTCCCCCGCGGGAAATCACTGCGTGTCGCCGCGACTCTCATCACGCCCGCTAAGCCTTCCGGCCGATAATCAGACCATGATCGCGGGGCAGCCGCCTGGCCGTGACCGAAGCGAAGCCGGCGTCCTTCATCCACTGCTCGTACTCGCGCCAGGTATAAAGCATGCCTTCGCCGGTGGCGAGCGTCAGGAAATAGGGTGACCCCATGGCGGCGCTGTGCGGCCCGTCCTCCGTGTTGCGCTGCATCATGTTGAAAATGATCACAGAGCCGCCGGAGGGAAGCGTCTCATAGCACTTTCTCAGTAGTTGCCGGTTGTGCGCTTCCGACCATATCGTGAAAAAATGACAGAAAAGAATCGCGTCCGCTTCTTTCGGGAAGGGGTCGACGAAGCAGTTTCCGGCCACCGCGCCCAGCCTGTCTGAGAATCCCTGTTCCGCGATGTGCGACCGCGCAATCTCGCAGACCGTCGGCGAATCGAAAACAGCGGCTCGCAGGCCGGGGAACTTCCGCGCAAAAGCGATGATATTGGCCCCCACCCCGCCCCCTACGTCGACCAGGTACTTCGTGTCGGTAAGGTCGAGGCTGTTCACCAGCATCTCGTTCGCCTGCGCCGAGATGCGTTCCATTGCCCGCTGAAAGATCAGCTCCAGGCGCTGGTCGTGGACCAGCCGCTCATACAGGGTCGGCTCGTTCCCCTCAAACTCACTCAGCCCGACGTTGCGGTTGGCGCGAATGGCCTCGCCGAAATGAAACATCGCGCGATAGTTGATTTCATGCTGCCAGCGCACCACGTCGATAATATTCCGCCGCGATTCCGGTAGAAAAAGCTGCTTTCCCAGAAACGTATTGGAATAATAAGCGCCGCGCTTATGCAGAAGCCGCAGCGTCACGCATCCCAGCAGCAGGATGCGTATCGGCTGATCGGCGCAGTTCAGGGCCGCGGCGATTTCGGCGCGCGTCATGCGCCCGTTTTTCTCGATCAGCGGAAAAAGTTCCAGCTGGATGGCCGCGCTGAGCGTTTGAAAGAAGATGTGGCCGCCCAGAACCAGATACATCCGCTCGAACGACGGCTTCAGCAGGAATCTCTCTCCCAGCCAGATCTGTACCCAGTTGGTAACGCGATGCGCGAGGCTGCCGCCGGCGCGAGCCATTAACTGGGGCGCCTCTCTGTGGTGGTGCCTCCGCCGCGCAGCTGCCGGGATTCAAGCATGAGCCCCATTTTAACCGCAAACACGTCATGGCTGAAGTGTTCCGGACCACGCCGCCACCCCAGGCCCATCGGGATCCCTGGCAGGCAACCCTGCCTTTACCCGCAGTTTGCGAGCAAAGCCACCGAAGCGAAATGAAACAGTGACACGCCGCCTGGCATCCATCGCATGTGAAGCGGACCGTCGAAATCGACGTCGTTCTTCTCAGCGCTCCCTCGCTCGGCGCCGTTCTGGCTCGGCGGAAACGCGCCCGTCTGCGGCGCGCCGCCATCGAATACTTCCTCTTATGGCCGGCCGCAATGGCGCTGGTCATGGCGGTCGTTTTCATTCTCGCCGCGCAGCGCTGAAGGCCCTCAGGGCAGCAGACCACCCGGGCCCTGCAGATGTCGAATGAAGGCTTCGGCGTGGCCATACCCGCTCTCCACGCCGCGAAAGCGGCTGATCTGGACCTGCTCGGGATAGAAACGGTCCGGCGATTGCGAAGCGTGCGCGTAACAGGCCGCGCGCCGGCGCGACTCTGCCGCCGTGATGTCCACGTATTCCGTCGGCGTGAACATCATCGTGTCTTCTCCGACCTCATAATAATAAAGCCCAAAGCGCTTGTCCGACTTCAGCCAGCAATCGTGCACCAGCAGCGAGAGGGCGGTGTGGTCGCGATGCTGGTCGATCGGCCAGTGCGTAAAGACGACATCCGGCCTGAGGCCATCAAGCACGCGGCGAAACTCGTCGTAGTGGGCATTGTCCACCACCGAGTGCGCGTCGCATTGTCCGGCAAAAGCCGGCTTCGCCCCCAGAATATTGCACGCCTTTTCCGCTTCCGCCACACGCACCCGGCTTCCCGGATCGCCTTCGGTTTCGGGACAGGTCTTCTGACCGCGGTTGAGGTACAGAAGTGTAACGTCGTGCCCGGCGTCTGTGTAGCGGGCGACGGTTCCGCCGCACCCGTACTCGGGATCGCCGGGATGTCCGCCGGTCACAACCACTCTCAAATGTCGCCCCGCCGCCAGCATGGGGACTCCCGCCGCGGCCGCGATCAGCCGCCGCCGAGTCATTTTCATTCGTTCCATTCGATTCCCACCACCGATGATATTCTGTGACGAATGAGGAGAAGAGCCGCCGTTTTCGCGTGTGCGCTGTTCGGTTTGGCGATTGCGCAGGAACCCGCGCGCGACGACGCACCCCGCTACGCCGCTGACGGACGGCTGATCCTGCCGGCCAACTACCGGGAGTGGATTTTTCTCAGTTCCGGACTCGGAATGACGTACTCCGCCAATGAAGGCGGCTCGAAGGATCCCTCCTTCACCAACGTCTTCGCCTCTCCGTCGGCGTACCGTTCCTTTCAGCGCACGGGGACCTGGCCGGACAAGACCACTCTGGTGCTCGAAGTCCGCGACTCGCAGTCGAGAGGATCCATCAACTTAGGCGGCCATTATCAATCCCGCCTTGCGGCTGTTGAAGTCGAAGTGAAGGACGCCGGCCGGTTTCCGGGTAAGTGGGCCTTTTTCGGCTTTGGCGCCTCAACCGGGCCGGCCAAACAGATTCCCGTGACCGCGTCGTGCTATGGCTGCCATGCAGCGAACGGCGCCGTGGACAACACGTTCGTTCAGTTCTACCCCACGCTGCTGGCGGTAGCGAAAACGAAGGGAACTGTAAAGCCGCACGCTGGCGAATGAGTAACGAGTCCAGCGTTCCAGGCGTCAGCCTGGAGGCGATGGTGGCCATGTCCCTTGCATGGGAGCCGACCTCCGACCCCGATGCCGAGCGCGCCGTATTCACGCTCCCCCGCAATGCCGGCCGGCTCCGGCTGGTCGTCCGGCAGCACGGCGAACTGACCATTGATTATGAGGACCCAGGCGGCGCCCACGCCGTTCGCAACATCCTTCGCGAGCACTACGCGAGCCTGCGCGCGGCGAAGAAGTGGGCAGTCCTGCGCGTCATGGCGCTGATCTGGATTCTCGAGCGCTCACACGGAAACGCCGCCGATTTTCATAGCGAGGCGCCTGGCGGCTTGTAAGCCAGTCGCCCATCGCGTGACTTACGGAATACGCAGCGCGTTGGCCATGGTTTTGACCATGGTCCCCTTCGCATCGTCGTCCTTCAAAGCCCAGACGAAACCGCCGCCCAGGCCGCGGGCGTTCACGTACCACATCTTCAGGCCCGCCGTAACCGGGTCGTCGTACGTATAGAAGGTCTCGGCGGACGGGCTATACAACGACACCGCGACCCGCTCCAGGTCGTAGTTCTTGTAATAGCCGTTGGCAGTCAGTTTCGCAAGAGTCGAATAAGTTGCGACGCCAGGCGTAAGCAACGTGTCGCAGCCGGGCGTGTTTCCGGACAGGTCCGGGCACAGGCCCGCTCCATTCGCGTTCGGAACCGGCGACGGTCCGGTCGAGCTCTGATAAAGCCCGTGATTGTGGTTCGGCACGCCGGTCCATCCGGCCCCGTACAGAGGAACGCCCATGACGTATTTCTGCGGAGGAACTCCCGCCTTGAGATAGGCGTTCACCGTGTCGTTGATCGACAGGCCCTGTCCGAAATCGGGGTTCTGTCGGGAATCGAACAGCGGGGATGCGTGATTCGTCTGCGTGTCCCAGCTTCCCGCGTAGTTGTAACCATCAATGGTGATGAAGTCGACGAGTTTCGCCGTCTTCGCCAGTTCGATATTGGTGTAGTTCTGCGAACCGGCGGGCCCGTCATACGACAGGATGTAGTGCTTACCCGTTTGCGCGCCGAGCGCGTCCAGCTGCGCCCGGAATTCCGCGAGCAGCGCCGTGAAATTCTGCTTGTCGCCTGCCGTTGGGAACTCCCAGTCGATGTTGAAGCCATCGAACAGGCCCGGGATGGTGATTGGTCCGTTCCAGTCGCTGCCGACGTTCCCGTTGATAAACATGTCGATGCAGGACGAGGCCAGAGCCTTCCGGCCGGCTGCCGTGCTGGCGGCCTGCACGAACCCCGCGGTGTTCGCGGCGGAGGCTCCACCAAGTGAAATCAGCATTTTGAGATTCGGATGCAGCTGTCTCAGCTTGGGAATCTCGGCGAAGTTGCCGAACACCGGCCAGGTATCCGGGATGCCGCCGACCGGTGCGAGATTGTTGTTCTCGAAGTCGGCCCACGGGTCCGCAATGGCGCACCCCGTCGGCGTTACGTTCGCGAAGGCATAAATAAGATGGGTCAGTTTCGCGGCCGACCCGTTGCTTTCCAGATTGGCCAGTCCGTAACCAGCGTAATAGATGCTCCATTCTTCGAAAAATCCGGCCAGGATTTTTCCTTTACCAGGAGCGTCCGCCGCGAATACCGGCGCCGCAGCCAGTGCGGCGATGGCCGCTGCCACAGCGAAACAAGCCCGCCGATGATTAATCATACATGGGTCCCTCGATTCTCCAGAGATGGCTTACATCGTACTGCGGAAAGGCGCGCTCGTCGCGGTTCAGAACTGTTGTGGAACTGTTTCGAACAGCTTGTAAGGTGCTGAAACAGTGAGTAACACGCCGGAACTTACCGGATCACACTGCAGCTGTGTGCGCACGGTCGGGGGCGCGGGAAACGGAAAACGCCAAGGGCCAGCTCGCGAATCACCGGCCGGTCGGCCACGTAAACGGTCGAACCCTTCAGACGCACCGCCGCCACATTGAGCAGGCATGACGGGCAGGACCACTGTGTTCCGGGGATGCTGTCGATCCAGTTATCGGTCCCCAGCCGGCGCAGATACGTCCCATCCGAAAACCAGACGTTTCCGGCCGGATCAGTCGCCATTGACCACACCAGACCGACCGGATGCGTCAGGGCCGGCCCGTCGTCGCCGCCCGTGTTGAAATTGCCGTTCCCCGCGACGGTGCGGATCACGCCGTGGGCGTCAATCTTTCGAATGGTGTGGCTGACAATGTCGCTCACCAGCAGGTTGCCCGACGCATCGAACGTAAGCGCCTGCGCATCGAGGCTGGTCTGCGTTGCCGGCACATTGTCCTGAAACGAATAACCAGGCGATCCCGCATACGTGGTGATGACATGTGTCGTATCGATCCTGCGTACGCCGCCGGCGGTGGCCACGAACACGTTCCCCAGCGCGTCCACTGCCATCGATCGTGGGTAGGCGAGGCCGGCATCCGCCGCGTCGGCGCCATCACCGTCATCAGCGCAGGCGCCGCGGCCGGCAAACACAGACACCGCTCCCGATGCGTCGAGGCGCTCGATCCGGCAGTTCAGCGTATCGGAGAACAGTACTGCCCCATCCGGAGCCTGAGCCAGAGCGGAGGGATCGTATTTGCCGAACGGGACAATCGTAGTCACCGCGCCCTCCGGAGTCATGCGCCGAATTCGTCCGCCGCTCGCGATCAGGATATTGCCCGAGGGCTGAATGAGAAAGTCGTTGATCGTCCCTCCCAGGGCCACCGTGTTGGCGGGCGCGGCATCGGGGCTGTAATACCAGCGATTGTTCCCGGCGATGGTGCTCATCGCGCCGCGGCTGTCGATTTGCCGCACCGTTTGTGTGGCGTCATCGGCAATCCAGACACGGCCCTGAGCATCGGCGGCGATGGCGCGCTGATCGATGCCGAAGCCGTTGGCGTCCAGGCAGGATGACCCGAGGTCCTCGATTCCGCCTGTCGGCGAAGCTTTCAGCACATGACAGATGTTATAGGTTGCATACAGCGTCCCGTCGGGAGAAACGGCAATGGATGTCATTCCCGCTCGCGTGGTATTCCCTGACAGAACATTGGAAGCCGTGCCGTCGGGCGCAACCCGGACCACGCCGGCGTTGAGGTTCTGCAGAACGTACAGGTTGTCGCCGGAGTCGATGGCCAGCGCTTCCGGGTAAAACAACTTCTGACCTTTGGCGTAAGAGCTGATCGAGCCCGATGCGACTCGAAACACGGTGGATGCGGAATCCGAGAAATACAGGGCGCCGTGCGAATCCACGGCCAGCCCTCCGGTGCTGCCCACGCAGGCTCCCGTTGCGCGCGATCCATCGGCGCACGCCCCGGAGGTCCCGTTTCCTGCCACGGTGCTGATGGTTCCATCGGGCGCGACGCGGCGGATCGCGTAATTCCAAAGGTCGGCGATATACAGGCTGCCGTCCGGACCCACGGCGAGCGGGCCGGGACCGTTGAGCGAGGACTCGAGCGCCGGGCCGCCATCGCCGGAGTAGCCGGGAGCCCCGTTGCCGGCGACACGAGTCGCGACGCCATTGCGGATAGCTACAACAACAGCGGCCAATTGGTCGGCGATGTACAGCGTGCCGTCCGGTGCTGCCGCAAGCCCGTTCGGCGCCGCGAGCGGGGTATCGAGCGGGGACATGGGTCCGGCCGGGAAGTCCCACTGCCGGCCCGCAACCGTCACCGCCGTTCCGATCTGTGCAATTCCACAAACCGCGGACGTAGCCCACACCACGAGCCCGAGGCAACTACGCATGGAAATAAACAGTGTACTTCAGCCGCGGATTTTCTTAACCGCTTCGGTCAGCGCGGGCACGATCTCGAAAAGGTCGCCAACAATGCCGTAATCGGCTACCTCGAAAATGGGTGCGTCGGCGTCTTTATTGATGGCCACGATCGCTTTGGAGCCCTTCATACCGACCAGGTGCTGAATAGCGCCGGAAATGCCGACGGCAATATAAACTTTCGGGGAAACCGTCTGGCCCGAGCTGCCCACCTGCCGCTCCATCGGCAACCAGCCGCTGTCGCAGATCGGGCGCGAGGCGGCCAATTCCCCGCCAAGCGCCTGCGCCAGCTGTTCCACAAGCGGAATATTGTCCTTTTCGCGGATGCCCCGGCCGACGGACACGATGATGTCCGCTGCGCTGAGATCGACCGCCCGCGCGGCTTCGCGAAACGGCGCCTCGGGTTTCGCGCGTACGGCGCCGGCGTCGAGCTGCGGCGTGAACACCTCACTCTGCGCCACGCCGGCCTCCGCCTGTTCGGCGCGAAACGCTCCTGCCTGTACCGACGCGAAATGCGGAGCAGCGCCTTCCGCCCGCCCATCGGCGTTGAGCTTGCCCTGAAAGAGCTGGCGTGCGAAAACCGGCGCGCCGTTTTCGACCCGGAGAGCGATGCAATCACTGATCAGCGCCTGATTAAAACGCGTGGCCAGTTTGGGAGCGTAATCCCGAACCTGATAAGTGTGCGGGAACAGGACATAATCAGGAGCAACTTTGCGAATGAGTTGTTCGAGCGCCGCGGTGAATGCGTCGGCGATGTAGTTCGCCAGCAGGTCGTGGCGCACCACGTACACTCGATCGAGCTTGAAACTCGTGAGGTCGATCTTATCCGTTTCCGAACCTCCGGCCACCGCCGCGGCGGCCGTGGTGCCCAGATCGCGCGCCAGCTGCTGCCCGGCGGCGATCGTCTCCAGCGACATGCGGTTCAACTCGCCCGCGCGCTGTTCGGTGATGACGAGTACGCCGCTCATATAACGCGCACCTCGAAGCGGAGCTTCTCCACCAGTTCCTGCGCGGCTTGTTTTGGCGCGCCCTGAAGGATTTGTGTATGCTTTTCGCGCCTGGGCATGTAGACGCGCTCGATGACTGCGGCGGGTTTGGTGTCCACGGCAAGCTCCGCTGCCATTACCGTGCGGATCTCCTTCGTCTTCGCGCGCTTGATGCCCATCAGCGTGGCGTAGCGCAGTTTGCGAATACCTGATTGAATCGCCAGCACCGCGGGCAGCGGCAGCGTGATCCACTGGAACCAGCCGTTCTCCAGCTCGCGCTTGACGCGAATCGACCCGTCCTGCTTCTCCACTTCCATGATGATTGTCGCGTGCGGCATTCCCAGCAGTTCCGCCATGACCACGCCTGTCTGTCCGTAGCCCAGGTCGTCAGATTGCAGGCCGGTGAGGATAAGGTCGGGCTTTTCGGCTTCCACCGCTTTGGCCAGCGCGCGGGCAAGCGACAGTGTGTCGAGCACGCCGGGATTGTCTTCGCGCACGTGGATGGCGCGATCGGCGCCTTTGGCCAGAGCCTCGCGGATGGACTGCGTCGCGCGCTCGGGTCCGGCGCACAGGGCGATGACTTCGCCGCCGTGCTTTTCCTTCAATTGCAGTGCTTCTTCGAGGGCATACGCGTCGGGCTCGTTGATCTCGAAGCTGAGATCCGTTTCCTGGATCCAGCGTCCGCCCCCGTCGAGGCGAAGCTGCGAGTCGCGAACCGGGACTTGTTTGATGCAGACGATGATCTTCATGGGCTGTCCACATCCATTCTCTTGCAGCCGCGCCTTGTAGTGCATGCCTTTGGCTTGCACGGGGGGCAGGCCCTCGGCCGCCGAAACCCCGGTCACACGGAATCGTGTCAATCCCTTCAACAACTTCCACACCCAGCTCATTTCCCCTTTGCGAAGATCGTAATGCGAAGGCTGGCCAGGCTGAGCAGATTGTTCGATTCGTTGTTCGTTGCGTAGTTTTTGCAACCGCTGGGCGTCTTAATCGGCGCTAAACGGGGCTCCTCTCCGGATCGGTACCGCAAGGGATA
>DASRCB010000338.1:0-13786 GCA_035653295.1 Bryobacteraceae bacterium | reverse complement strand
TGCTGTCGTCGTTTTTCGACGAGACCAGCTCCAGCGGATAACGCGCGCGCAGGGTCTCCGATCCCAGCCGCGATTCCACGGGCGGGGTATACTCGAGCGCCGCCGGGTCGAACGCAAATCGGCCCGACGGCGAACCGAAGCCGCCCTCGGCGAAGGGCACGAACGGCTTCCCTTCCCGGGTCACGTTCAGTCGAATAAAGTGCTCTGATTCCAAGCGTTCCAGAGTTATTCCTTCAAGAAATAGATGACCTGATGCGAGGGCCCCGCGAATCATGTCGTCCTCGCTCTCGGCGAACGCGGGATCGTCGAATCCCATGCGCTGCGCCAGAGCGCGGAAGATCTCCACGTTCGAGCGGCACTCGCCCGGGGCCGGCAGCGCCGGGCGGGCCAGTTGCATGTAGTAATGCCCGTAGGCGTAATACAGGTCCGTGTGCTCGAGGAAGGTGGTCACGGGCAGCAGGATGTCGGCGTGATCCGCGGTGTCGGTGCGGAACTGCTCCAGCACGACGGTGAACAGGTCTTCCCGCCGCATCCCGCGCAGCACCAGCGACTGGTTGGGCGCGATCGCCGCCGGATTGGAGTTGTATACCACCAGCGCTTTCACAGGCGGGTTGTCGAGGGCTGTGAGGGCCTTTCCCAATTCCGCCATGTTTACGACGCGCGCTTCGCGCCCCAGAGCGGAGCGATGCTGGAGCTCGGGCATTTCGAGCGCGCCCCGGTTGATGTGGAAAGCGTTGGAGGTGGAGAGCACCAGTCCGCCGCCCGGCTGCCGCCAGGCGCCCGTGAGCGCCGGAAGGCAGGAGACGGCCTGGGTGGCGCGCCCTCCGCGCTCGCTGCGCTGGATGCCGTAGTTCAGGCGGATGAGCGCCGGTTTGGTGGTGGCGTATTCGCGGGCAAGCGTGACGATCTCATCGGCGGCGATGCCCGTCAGCGCGGAGGCGCGCTCGGGCGTGTACGAGCGCACGCGGTCGCGCAATTCGTCGAAGCCGCTGGTATAGCGGGCGACGTAATCCTCATCGTGCAGGCGCTCGGCAATGATGACGTGCATCATGCCAAGCGCGAGGGCCATATCGGCGCCCGGAAAGATGGTCAGGTGTTTGTCGGCCAGAGCCGCGGTCCGCGTGCGCACGGGATCGATGACATACAGCCGCGCGCCGCGCCGCCGCGCCTCCACGATAAACGGCCAGTAGTGGACATTGGTACCGTGGATGTTGGCGCCCCAGGCGATGATCAGCCGGGCTTCGGGTATCTGCTCGGGCTCGACGCCGTAGCGCAGCCCCTGGCTGACGGTGAGTCCCGCGGTTCCCGCGGCCGAGCAGATGGTGCGATCCAAACGGGACGCGCCCAGGCGGTGGAAGAAGCGGCGGTCCATGCCCGAGCCGTTGAGCAGGCCCATGGTTCCCGCATAGCTGTAGGGCAGCACCGATTCCGGTCCGAACTCGGCGGCCACGGCATTCAGGCGCGCGGCGATGGTGTCCAGCGCCTCATCCCAGGAGATCCGCTCGAATCGCCCTTCCCCTTTTGCCCCGGCGCGCTTCTGCGGGTACAGCAGGCGGTCCGGCGCGTATTCCCGATCCAGGTACTTCGCCACCTTGCCGCACAAAAAGCCCCTGGTCACGGGATGATTCGGATCTCCACGCAGCCGGGAGCCTTTTCCGTCATCTACATTGATGAGCAGCGCGCACGCGTCGGGGCAGTCGAGCGCACAAACCGAGTGGCGCGTGGGCATGTCCGGATTATAGCGATTCGGGCGGCCGTAACGCGTTACTTTCGGATTACGTCCTGTGAGCGTAGAATGAGGCTGGGTGAGGCGGCGGGGAGTGCGCCGCCAAAGGGGATGGCATGCGGGCAATATCCATCGCGATCGCAGCGTCGGCTCTGATCGTTACGGCTCCGGCGCAGAATCATGCCGGCGGGTCCGGCGCCAGCGGGGCTCGCGCGTATTCGGGCGGGTTCTCCGGCGGGCGCGGATCTTACTCCGGCGTCGGCCGTGGCATCGTGTCGCCCCCGGCCGGCAGTATCATCAACCCCGGACTTCCGAATGGGCTGAACTGGAACAGCGCCTGGCGCGGATACAGCGGCGCCTACCGTGGTGGCGGATACTATGGCGGGCATCGGCGCGGCTTTGGCGGATACGGCGGCGGCTATATCCTCTCTTATCCCGTCTTTGTCGGCCCGTCGCCCTACGATTACAATTACCTGCCGCCGGGCTACTCGGCTCCGCCTCCCGGCTATTACGACGAGTCGCAGGGCGCGCCGCCGGCCCCGGCTGTCGTGATCAATCAGAACTTCGTTCCCGAGACGGCGAATCCGGTGGTGCGCGACTACGGCATGGAGGATCAGGGCGAGCAGCCGTCCGCGGGCATGCGCAATTACCAGAACATGCCGCCCAGGCAGGCCGAGCCGGAAGCGACGATGTACCTGATCGCCTTTAAGGACCACACCGTAGTGCCGGCGCTGGGTTGGTGGGTGGAAGGCAACACGATCAAGTACGTGAACCTCGATCACGACATCAACCAGGCCAGTCTGGACCTCATCGATCGCGATCTGTCGCGCAAGCTGAACGCGCAACGCAACGTGGACTTCACGTTGCCGCCCGCGCCGCCGAAGTAGTTCGATATCTGGCCGCCACTGCCGCGGCCGCCTGAGCTGTCGCCGTGCGCAAGTCGTCTGGTTCGACCACCTCCAGGCTGTCGCCGAAACTGAGGGCGAACTGAAGCGCTTCCTCTTCGGCGTCGAAGCGCAGCCGCAGCCGAACGCCGCCCGCTTCCGGCGTTTCCTCCTCGAGACGCCAGCCACGATAACGGGCCCACCGCAGAACGGAAGGCTGAACCAGAAAGGTGGCGTAATAGCGCGGCAGCTTATCCCGGAATTCGATGGTCGACTGTTCCCAATAGCGCTGCAGATCGAAATCGGCGGGCCGGGCGCTGGGCTCGTCCAGTACGAGCGGCTCCCGAATCCGCGATACTCGATATGTTTTCACCACGGCATCAACCTGCGCAATGAGGTACCAGGCGCTGCCCTTGGCGACCAGGCCGAGCGGGTCGGCGATGCGCCCACCGGCCTCACCGAGCGCACTGTCGTAGACGAAGCGCACACGCCGCTCGCGCCAGACCGCGTCGAGCAGGACTGGTAAGGCGGCGATGGCGTCGCCGGGATCGCGCCAGCCGCGGGTATCGATCCAGATCCGCTGGCGCGCGAGCTCGGCATGCCGCTGCCCCGCGGGCGGCAGCGATGCCTGGAGCTTCAGCAGGGCGGCATCCGCATCATCCTTCAGCCCCAGGTCGGCGAGAAGCCGCGCCGGCACGGTGACGAACAGCGCCTGCACCTCGGCCGCGGTCAGACCCGTGAGCTTCGTTTGATACCCACCGACGAGACGCCAGCCGCCGGCGGCGCCACGATCGGCGACGACGGGCACCCCAGCCGCGCTGAGAGCGTCCATGTCCCGCAGGATCGTGCGCTCAGAACACTCCAGACGCTGGGCCAGTTCGCGGGCGGTTAGGCGGCCGTGGATCTGGAGCAGGAGAAGAATCGAGAGGAGCCGGTCGGCGCGCATACAGGCTACTGTATCTGAGGAGCGCAGGGCCTGCGCGCGCGAGGCAGGACGAACGGAACCGCGTTGCCCGGCGCCGGCGTCCGGACATCTTTTTTGCTTACCGCCAATTTCAGGGTAGCAAATCTAAGTGGTTGAAAACAAGACTGGATTTTCTTCCGACCTGCCGTTATGATCGTCAGGCGAGGAGGAGTCCATGATTCCCCAGGAAAAGAGCGAAGCCGTAACGCGGGCATTGCGGGAAGCTTTCGGCGTCAGCGAATTCGAAGACATCCGGAGAGTGATGAAGGGTCTTCCCATGACCCTGAAGTATCGGATCATGGTTCGAGGGCGCCCGTACCTGCTGCGCGTCATCATGCGCTCCGACGACGCCACGCGACATTTCGCGTGTATGAGGGCGGCGGCTGAAGCGGGTCTGGCGCCGAAGGTCTGGTACACAAACACGGAAGACCGGGTCTGCATCACGGATTTCATAGAGGCTGTCCCCTTGCCGGTCAGCGAAGCGCTGGTTCGGGCGCCGCGCGTGCTGCGGCGGCTGCATGCGCTGCCGCCATTTCCCGAAATCCCGGCACGTATCAACACCTCGTGCACGTTCCTGATGAACGAAGGCCCTGCTCTGGATGACTTCGTGACAAAGTTCCAGGACGCAAACGTTCTCTCCCAGGACCAAAAAGAGGAACTGTTTGCTCGTTACGCGGAGGTATCGGCAGTCTATCCACGCGACCGCGCGGACATGGTTTCGAGTCACAATGACCTGTTCAAGCCCGACAACATTCTTTTTGACGGCGACCGCGTGTGGCTGGTCGACTGGGAAGCCGCATTCCTGAACGATCGGTACGCCGACCTGGCCGTGGCGGCGAATCTGGTGGTCACAAACGACGATGAGGAATCGCGCTACTTGAACAAGTATTTTGGACAGCCGGCCGATGAATACCAACGAGCTCGCTTCTTCCTCATGCGGCAGATCGTACATATGTTCTATGCGATGGCCTTCCTGCTCCTCGGATCCTCAGGCGCCAGTGTCGACTGGAGTGAGAGCGTGCCCTCGTTTCAGGAATTCAAGCGGCGCATGTGGGCTGGCGAGGTGAACCTTTCCGACAGCGCTATGAAGGTGATTTACGGCCGGGTTCATTGGGAAATGCTGCTGGCAAACACGCGGGCGGCGCGATTCGGGGAATCGTTGGCGATTGTGGCCCAGCGCGCGCGCCGGCTCGCGGAAACGTGCTGAAAAGTACTGTGCTCGCGTCTCTTTACCGTTGACCGGCAGGCCGCCACGCTTGACTTGGGCGAACCGGTCGCGTCAGACTTGCTTTAAGTAAAGGCGCCTGGATTGGGGCAGGCTCGGGAGGCAGCATTGTCGAATTCGCGTATCTTTTTGATTTCGATGGCACTTACGGCCTGCGCATACGCCCAGTTGAATACCTCGGATACGTACTCGGGACCGGAGGTCATCAGCCGCGGTGGAACCAATACGACGGGGCAACGCGCGGGGCGCCTGGTGGATTTCCAGTTCTGGGGCGATCTGACCGGCATCTACGATTCCGGACTGAACGGCATCTCCGTGGGCCCGAACGGCCAGGTACAGTCGGTCGGCGAAGAAGGCATCGAAGCGGGCGGCGGAGTGGTCGGCAGCAGGACCTGGTCGCGCGATTTTCTGAGCCTCGATTATACCGGCCACATTCGCCACTACACGCCGAATTCCTACTTTGACGGCTCCGATCAGCTGCTGCAGCTCGACTGGCGGCATACAATCTCCCACCACGTTAATTTTGAGCTGAACACGATTGCCGGCGAGACTTCGCTGAGCTATGGGCAGCTGGCGTTTGTGCCCATCCGAAACGCGGACCTGATCGGCGTTCCTCAGAACCAGCTCTTCGACAATCAGAACTACTTCGCGGAAACAAGTGGAGAAGTGTACTGGCAGAAAACCGCGCGACTATCCTTCGGTGTGGGCGGCGTGGGATTTCTGACCGATTACCGCTCCAGCGCTCTGGCCAGCATGCGGGGCGCGCAGGGCCGCGGGGATGCCGTATACCGCCTGACCCGGCGGCAGAAGGTTTACCTGACGTGGCAGATCATGCAGTTCGATTATCAGCGCGCCTTCGGGTATTCGACGATGAATACGGCCGCGGCCGGATGGTCCATGGACCTTGGCCGCAACTGGACCTTCGAAACGCAGGGCGGCGCGATGTACGTACACACGCTGGGGCTCATCCAGCGCCCCGTGGATCCGGCGATCGCCGTCATCATCGGCCGCAACTACACGATCACCACCTCCGATCGAACCGTTTGGGTTCCGGAAGGGGTGGTGCGCATCACACGGCGGTTCCGCCGGTCCGCGGTGGATCTGGGCGGCGCCATGACAGTCAGCCCGGGTAACGGCGTATACCTCACCTCGCGCGAGAACAACGCATATCTGAACTATTCGCTTGTAGGCTCCAGGCGGCTGAGCCTGAGTACGATGGCCGCATATTCGAGCCTGTCGAGCGTCGGGCAGCAGACGATCGGAAAATTCGAGTCTGAAAGCGGCGGCCTGGGGGCTACCTACCGCATTCACGGGAATCTGCACGGCGAGCTGCGGTACGACTTCTATCACTACACCACGCAGGGCGCCGCGTATCGCAAGAACGAGAACCGCGTGTCCCTGGGGGTCGCTTACACCAGCGGCGAGCGGCCGCTGGCCATATGGTGAAGCCCCGCAGGGTTCTTCTTGTCGATGACGAAGCGCCCCTGCTGCGCCTGGTGGAGAACTTTCTGACGCGCAACGGTTATGAAACCGAGGCCTTCGATCAGCCGCTCGACGCGCTGGCCCATTTCGGGGCCGATCCCCAGAGATTTCAACTGGTCATCGCCGATGTCACCATGCCCGAGCTGTCCGGGGTGGAGCTGGTAAAGCGGCTGGCGGAGCTGAGCGCCGATGTGCACATGCTGCTGCTCAGCGGCCTGCCGCTGAACGTGGAGCGGTTTCCGGAGAGCGTCCGCCGCCGTCTGGATTTCCTGCAGAAGCCGTTCCTGCCGCGCATGCTGCTTGATTCGGTGCGGCAGATCGAGGAGCGCATGGCCCGGAACGGTCACGCTTCCGAGAGCGCCTGCTGAAGCCGCTCCGCGAAATTATCTCCCGATTCGGTCCACAGCTGGCGGCGTTCCACGTTGAGCGCGTCGTCCACATCATGGACCAGCTTCAGCAGACTGCGGATATTCGACTCGACCATTTTGGCCGAACCCGGCAGATCGGGATGCGGCAGGTAGTTCGCGTCCACGCCGAAGTCGATGCGCAGGTGCTCGCCGAGGTCTTTCTCGAACTCCGGCCCGAAGCAGAACAGCGAAGCGCGCGAGGGCGCCACGGCCCACTCCGAACCGTCGTACTGCCACAGGTCCCAGAAGGTGTCGAGCTGGTAACAGCAATCGACATTGAGAAACTCTTTCGACGCGATGATCACCTCGGAGATCTGCAGCGGGGTTTCGAAGGGCCGCTCCAGAACGGGTGGGACGGTGAACTCCACCGGCGTGATTTTCAGCGTGGATGGATTGCGCGCCAGCCGTGAGAACGGGAAGGTGCGCAGCAGCTTCTCGAACCAGCGCAGCATGTTGTTTTCCGTGAAGCCGCGCACCCAGCACGACAAATAGAGTTGATCGGCCATTTGCGCGCCTCCCGAAGCGCTTCTGTTACCATCATAATTTCTGCAGCGCTCCCCTCTCCTTCCGATTTTTCTCATCGTCGCCGTCGATGTGCTGGGGCTCACCATCATGTACCCCCTGCTGCCGTTTTATGCGGAGCATTTTGGCGCGTCGCCGACGGTGGTCGGGCTGCTGATCTCGACTTATGCCGCCTGCCAACTCGTCTCCGGGCCGCTGCTGGGCCGAATGTCGGACCGCATGGGGCGCCGTCCGCTGCTGTTGGTCAGCCAGGCGGGAACATTCCTGGGCTTCCTGATCCTGGCCAATGCCTGGTCGCTCTGGCTCGTTTTTCTTTCACGGGTCATTGATGGACTGACAGCGGGAAACATTTCCCTCGCGCAGGCGTACATCTCCGACGTCACTGAACCGGCGAAGCGCGCCAAAGCGTTCGGGGTGATCGGCGTGGCTTTCGGGGTCGGCTTCCTGTTCGGGCCGGCGATTTCGGGATACCTGGTGCAGTACGGCTTCGCCGCGCCGATATACGTGGCGGCGGGGCTGTCCGCCACCAGCATCGCCTGTACCTTCTTCCTGCTGCCTTCACACCGGCCCGAGCCGGCAGGCGAAGCAGAGCCGCGACGGCTGGCGCTGCTCGACTGGGGCAATTACATCCGCTTCTTCCGCCAGCCTGAGCTGGGACCGCTGCTGTGGCAGTTCTTCGCGTTCTCCACTTCATTCGCGGCATTCATGGCGGGCTTCGCGCTGTTCGCGGAGCGGCGTTTCACCTGGCACGGGCATCCGTTCGGCACGCGCGAGGTGGGATACGTCTATGCGTGGTCGGGGTTCATCGGAGCGTTCGTGCAGGGCGGGCTGGTCGGTCCGCTGGTGCGCTGGTTCGGCGAGCGCAGGCTGGTGCGCATCGGGTTCGCGGTGAGCGCGATCACGGCCGCGGCGCTGGGCTGGACCTACAGCATCGCGCTGCTGCTCGCCGTGGTGGCGGTGTCTTCCATCGGCAGCGGCCCGCTGCGCCCGGCGCTCACCAGTCTGATCACGCAGGCAGCAGGGCGCGGGAACACCGGCGCGGTGCTCGGGCTCAACCAGAGCCTGATGTCGGTGGCGCAAATCGTGTCGCCGTTTGTCGCAGGATTGCTGATCGACCGCGGGATGCTGGTTTCGTGGGCGCTGTTCCCTGCCCTGGTGAGCGTGGCCGGCCTGCTGCTGTAAAGCTTCGATCAAGCCCGCGCCGCACGCGCCGATAAGGCAAACAGAGCAGCGCTGTCGCGCTGCATCGGCGCAAACACCATGAATGCAACACGCGAGGGCGTAGTTTCGGGGACGGCCGAACTCGGCGGTCCGGAAATGGTCGGCTTCGCCGCCGCCGTTAACCAGACAGGCGAAGGCCTGGTCATCACCGATCGCAACGGCAAAATTCAGTACGTCAATCCCGCTTTCGAGCGCATGACCGGCTATTCGGCAGCCGAGATGCTTGGCCGGAACCCTCGCTTTCTGAAGTCGGGGAGGCAGGACCCGCGGTTCTACGCCGAGCTCTGGAGCACCATTACAGCCGGACGGACATGGCGCGGCCAGCTGACCAATCGCCGCAAAGACGGATCGCTCTATATCGAGGAAATGAGCGTGGCGCCGGTGAGGGACGGTGATGAGATTACGCAGTTCATTGCCGTGAAGCAGGACGTTACAGAGCGGCGTCGCGCCGAGGAGACGCTGCGCTTTCTCGCGGCCATCGTCGATTCGTCAGACGACGCGATTATCGGCAAAACGCTGGAAGGGATCATTACCAGCTGGAACGCCGGCGCGGAGGCGTTGTATGGATATTGCGCCGAGGAGGTCACCGGAAGCCCGATCGCCATTCTCTTCCCGCCTGACCGGCTTGCGGAATCGGGTGTGATCCTGGAGGCTGTGAGAGCGGGACACCGGATCTCCCACCTGGAAACCGTACGCGTGAAGAAAGACGGTTCGCTGATCCACGTGTCACTGAAATCTTTTCCAGTCCGGGATGCCGCGGGAGCGATCATCGGTGTTGGGAGCATCGCCCGCGATATCTCGGACAAGCGGCGCGCCGACGCCGCCGTGCAGCGCAGCGCGGAGCGCTTTCGAGCGCTGTTCGAACAATCTCTCGACGCTATCTATGTGCATGACCTGCAGGGCCGGTTTCTGGACGCGAACCCGGCGGCTCTGGCGTTGATGGGTTACCAGCAGAGAGACATCACATCGCTGGACTTCGGCGCGCTGGTCAGCAGCGAGGACCTGCCGAAAGCTCTGCAGCAGCTTCATGAGCTGGATACAACGGGGGTTCAGACACAGAGGTCGGAGCTCCGCGTCAGGCGCAAAGACGGCGAGTATCGGGTGGTCGAAACCACGGCGGCCCTGATTCCGACCGATGGACCGATTCCCGCGGTGCTGGGCATCGCCCGCGACATTACCGAGAGAAAGCGATCCATCCGGGCACTAGAGGAGAGTGAGGCGCGATTTCGCATCATGGCCGACGGCTGTCCGGCGCCTATGTGGGTAAACGACGACGCCGGTGGGACGCGGTTCGTCAACCGCGCGTACCGGGAATTCTTTGGCGTCAGGCTGGATCAGGTGGACGGCGGCAACTGGGTTCCCTTGCTGCACCCCGACGATTCGGCGGCGTATGTCAGCACGTTTTCCGAAGCACTGCTAGGGAGAACGGCGTTCCGCGGCGAGGCGCGGGTACGCCGGGCGGATGGCCAGTGGCGATGGATATCGGCTCATGCGGCGCCGCGCTGGTCGGCCGACGGCGAATTCCTTGGGCACGTGGGCCTCGCCATGGATATCCACGACCGCCGCGAAGCGGAGCAGGCGGTGCGCGAGAGCGAGCAGAAATTCCGGCAGCTGGCGGAAAACATAAAAGAGGTTTTCTGGATGACTAATGCCTCCGGCCGCGAAATTCTGTATGTCAGCCCGGCATACGAGGAAGTATGGGGTCAGCCATGCGCGGAGCTTTACCGGGACAGCAGCGCATGGATGAAAGCCATCGAGCCGGCGGACCAGGACGCCGCGATTTCATTCTTCCACCGGCAACTGAAAGGTGAAGCTGTAATTTCGGAATACCGCGTTCGAACGGGACGCGGCGAGTTGAAGTGGGTGCGCGACCGCGCATTTCCCGTGTTCGGCGAGAACGGTGAAATCGAACGCATCGCCGGAATCGCCGAAGATATTACCGAAGCGAAGCGAGTCGCCTCGGAGATGCGCCGGGCAAAAGAGGCGGCCGAAGCCGCCAATCGCGCCAAGAGCGAGTTTCTGGCCAACATGAGCCACGAAATCCGCACGCCGATGAACGGCGTTATCGGCATGGCGGGTCTGCTGCTCGAGACAGAACTGACCGAGGAACAGCGCTCCTACACGGAGATCGTCCGCAGCAGCGGAGAAGCGCTGCTCGCCGTAATCAATGACATCCTCGACTTCTCCAGAATCGAAGCAGGGAAGCTGGAGCTGGACGTGGTGGATTTCGATCTCGGCGTCACAGTGGACGATGTGGTCCAGCTGTTATCCCCCGCAGCGCGCGACAAGGGCCTGCAAATCGTGTGGCGACTCGAGGGGGAGGCGCCGCGAAAACTGCGCGGCGATTCCGGGCGGCTCCGGCAGGTGCTCCTGAACCTCGCCGGAAACGCCGTCAAGTTCACCGAGCGCGGCACGGTAACGATCCGCATCCTGCTGGACAGGCAGGACGAGGCTTGCGCGATCATTCGCTTCGTTGTGCAGGACACGGGAATTGGAATCCCGGCGGGACGGCAGGCGGACATCTTTTCGCCGTTCACCCAGGGCGATGGCTCGATGACACGCAGGTACGGCGGGACCGGGCTGGGGCTGGCGATTTGCAAAGACCTGGTTGAACTGCTGGGCGGGGCGATCGGGGTGGAGAGCGTCCCGGGTGAGGGTTCGACATTTTGGTTCACCGCCAGGTTCGACAAACAGGGAGCGCACGATATCCCGCGAGGCATCGAGTCCCAGGCGCCCGGTCAGAGTCCGGCGGCACGATCGAAGCGGGCGGGAAGGATTCTGGTCGCCGAAGACAACATCGCCAATCAGCAGGTCGCGCTGGCGATTCTGAAGAAACTCGGGTTTCGCGCGGATGCGGTGGCGAACGGCCGTGAGGCGCTCGCTTCGCTGCGCAGCATTCCCTACGATCTGGTCCTGATGGATTGCCAGATGCCGGAGATGAACGGCTACGAAGCGGCGAGGCAGATTCGCCGCGCCGATTCCGGGGTCTGCAACGCGCGGATTCCGGTGATCGCGGTTACAGCCCACGCGATGACGGATGATCGCGAACGATGTCTTTCCGCCGGCATGAATGACTACGTCGCCAAACCGGTGAGCCCGGCGACGCTGCTGACCGTACTGGAAAAATGGCTTCCCAACGCTGCGCTTGCGGGAACCGAGGCGACAGCAATGCAGATGCGGGCGCAAAACACGGACGGATCCCTCTCATGAAAACCCTGATTGTGGAGGATGACTTCGTCAGCAGGTTACTGCTGCAGGAAATCCTGAAACGGTACGGCGCGGTTCACATTGCGGTGAACGGCCGCGAGGCGGTCAAGGCCGCGGAAGCCGCTCTCGCCGCCGGTGAACCCTATAACCTGATCTGCCTGGACATCATGATGCCGGAAATGGACGGCTATGAGGCCTTGCGGCGGATTCGAGCGGTGGAGGAAGCGCGGGGAATTCTCTCGTCTCAGGGCTCGAGGATTTTCATGACGACCGCGCTCGACCAGATGAAGAGCGTGATCGAGGCGTTCCATGGCTTGTGCGACGCCTACCTCTTCAAACCCATCGATAAGGCAAAGCTGCTGGAACAACTGCGCGAATCCCGGCTGGTCTGACAGACGCCGGGGCTAATGCTGCGCGGGCTGGACCGCGCCCGGGCGGCCCGCCGGGGATGTCCCTCCGGGACCGGTGACGCCCTCCTGGGGCGATTGTGCGCTGCCCTGCGGATGGGGGTCGCGCACGGTGGCCCCGTTCCCGGCAATGTTCCCCGTCACGGAGCCGGGATTGGCGCCGGGAGCGCTTCGGGCGCCCTGCGCCGCCTGCTTCGTTCCGGTATTCGTGCTGCCGGGATAGCCTTTGTTGGCGCGGTCCCGCGGACCGCAGGCGGTGACCAGCACGCAGGCTGTGAGCATGAGCAGAGTTCGCATCGGGGCCTCCACCGAAGTGGACGCAGCGCCGCTGCTAAAGCGTTCTCGATAAAGGGTCGATGAGGGATATGAGTGAGTACGTCGCCCATCGCGCTGCCTCGAAGCCATGCCTTCGTCCGCATGCTGCTGCCCTCGCTCGGGGACCTGCTCCTGGTGGCCATCGTCTTCTGGCTTTTTTGCGCCCAGCCGGACAGCTGGAGTCATTTCATGGGCGACGCCAACACCGGCCTGCACATCCGCACCGGCGATTACATTCTGGCGCACGGCAGTG
The DNA here is from genome assembly GCA_035653295.1 of Bryobacteraceae bacterium. GTDB lineage: Bacteria > Acidobacteriota > Terriglobia > Bryobacterales > Bryobacteraceae > DASRCB01. Next base: position 1,173 of record DASRCB010000338.1, on the reverse strand, counting down.
TGCCGCATAGTGACCTGTACTCGTTCTCCCGGCCTGACGGCGCGTGGTTCAGCGTGGAGTGGTTGAGCTGCGTCATCTATTCGGCGCTGCACCGGGTGTGGGGGCTGACCGCGGTGGCATTCCTGTCCGCGATCCTGTTGGTCGCGTGGCCGATGGTGCAGTTGCGCGATTGTTACGAGCGCGGCGCGAACATGCTGCTCTCGGTGGTGCTGGTATTCGCGGGCATGCGCGCCGCGGCCATACATTACCTCGCGCGTCCGCACCTGTTCACCATGGTGTGCACGGCGCTGGCGGCCTGGTTCATTGCGCGGGAACGCCGGAACCCGACGCGCGCTGTCTGGATGCTGATCCCGTTTACGGTGCTGTGGACCAACCTGCACGGAGCCTTCGTGGTTCTGCTCGCATATCTCGGGCTCCTGGCCGTGGGATCGTTCCTGGAACATAACTTCACGCAGTCGCGGCGCTGGGATGCGATGCTGGCCGCGTGCTGCGCCGCCAGCCTGATCAACCCGTACGGCATCAACCTGCACCTGCATATCGTCAGCTTCCTTGGCTCGTCGGCGCACATGGTTCAGGAGTACGCGCCGGCCGCGACGTTCCTCGGAAACGGATATGTCGAGGTCTTCTTCGGGCTGCTGGGGGTGGCAGCGGTCTGCTCTGTCGCGATGCTGCTTCGGCGGCAGTTCGTGGAGCCGTTATGGATCGCCTTCTTCGGCTGGCTGGCGGTGACCTCGGCGCGGAACATCACCGTGTTCGTGATCATCGCGGTTCCCATCATTGCCCGCGAAGTCACGCGGTGGCTCCCGGCCGTAAGCAAAGAGGATAACCTCGGCCGGTCTCTTTCTGTCGTTACGCCATGGGGAGCGGGAGCGGCGTGCGCGATCCTGCTTTGGACCGCCCCGATCAGCTTCTCACCTGCGTTTCCCGCCGGCATCGTCCAGCGAGACGCCACCGTGCTGACCGGGTCGCGCCTGTTCACCACAGACCACTGGGGCGACTACCTGCTTTATCGCCTCTGGCCGCGCCAGCGCGTCTTCATCGATGGCCGCAGCGATTATTACGCGGATCTCGGCATCGATTACCTGACCATGATCGAGACCGACCATGGCTGGCAAAAGACGTTCGAGAAATGGGGATTCAACGCCGCCCTGCTCCCGTCTGACAATAAGCTGG
>DASRCB010000337.1:0-17115 GCA_035653295.1 Bryobacteraceae bacterium | reverse complement strand
CGGCGCCGCTCGTGTGCCGCGGATCACCCGGGGTCTGGCAGATTCCGGCCGCGCATTTGTCATGTATCAGGTCATCGCCAGAAAGTACCGGCCGCAGTCATTTGCGGAGCTGATCGGCCAGGAGCACGTCCGCACGACGCTGGAGAACGCGATATCCCAGCGGCGGATCGCGCATGGCTACATCTTTTCGGGGCAGCGCGGGACGGGCAAGACAACGGTTGCGCGAATCCTCGCGCGGTGTCTGAACTGCATCGAAGGTCCCACGGCGCATCCCTGCGGCAAGTGCGCCAGCTGTCTGGAGATCGGCGCCGGCTCGTCCATGGACGTGATCGAGATCGACGCGGCCTCGAACCGCGGCATCAATGAAATGCGCGAACTGAGGGAGAGCGTCCGCTTTCGTCCGGCGCGCGACCGCTACAAGGTTTTCATCATCGACGAAGCGCACCAGATCACCAGCGAAGCGTTTAACGCGCTGCTGAAGACCCTTGAGGAGCCGCCCGAATGGGTGGCCTTCATCCTGTGCACCACAGAAGTGCACAAAATTCCGACCACGATAGCCTCGCGTTGTCAGCAGTTCAGCTTTCGTTCCGTCGATTTCGCCGAGATTGTCGGCCGAATGCAATGGATTTGCGAGCAGGAGGGGATTGAAGCGGACCAGGAAGTGCTCGCGGTGCTGGCGCAGGCTGGGGAGGGGAGCGTTCGCGATTCCCTTTCTGCCCTGGACCAGGCCATCGCCTGCTGTGGAGCGAAGCTCAGCCCCGCCGAGGTTCGCGGCCTGCAGGGCATGTTCTCTCTGGAACCGCTGGAGCAGGTCACCCAGGCGTTGCAGGAATGCGACTCGCGGCGGATGCTGGAAATCGTTCTGGAGCTGGAGCGTAATGGCCGCAGCCTGCAGCACTTCTGCCGCGAACTGGCGCGGTATTTTCGTAACCTGCTGGTGGCGAAGGTGGCCGGCGCGGGAACCAGGCTGATTGCCGCGTCTACCATTGAACAGGAACGGCTGGCGCGGACCGCGGCCTTGTTCTCCGAAGAGGACCTGACGCGGTATCTCCAGCTCACGCTCGATCTCTTCAAGGATCTGCAGCAGTCGCTGCAGCCCAGGATCCATGTGGAGATCGGATTGCTAAAACTGGTGCATGCGGGACGGCTCTTGCCCATCGAGCAGGCGCTGGCCTCGGTCGCATCGGGAGCGCCGGTTGCCGCCCCTGCACCGAAACCCAAACCCGCTGCTGCGCCCGCTGCGTCGGCCGCGCCCACGCCGAAGCCGACTCCGCGAACCGGACCATCGCCATTCGCAATGGACAGCGCGCGGAAATCGCAGGCCTCGAGCGCGGCGGCGCCGGCGCCAGCGATGGAGACGCCCGCGGGCGACTGGAAGGAGCGCATCGTCGCCGTGCTCGGGGAACTGGGCATGACCTTCACTGCCGATGCCGTGCAGCATTCCGAGGTGACCGAAGCCGGCGGCGAGATCCGCTTCCTTGCGCCCGAGGATGCGCGGTTATCGATGGACGCGCGCGATCTGCAGAGAGCCGTGAATCAGGCCGCGGGGCGGCCGATGAAGGTTTCGGTGTCGTTCGGATCGCCGCAGGCGAAGCCGGTGGCCGCAGCCGCTCCTGCGGCGAAGCCGACCGAAGATGAGCTCACCGAGCGCGCCATGGCCCATCCCGACGTGCAGAGGTTTCGGGAGCTCTTTCCCGACGCACACGTGCGCGCTGTGCGAAATTTAAAAGACTAGACCGCCTCGGCGGTGAGTGGAGATTCCCATGAAGATGCCGGGTAATATGCAGTCCATGATGAAACAGGCGCAGGCCATGCAGCAGCGCATGCAGGAAGAGATTGCGCAGATCCGAGTGGAGGCGTCGGCCGGCGGAGGCATGGTGACGGTGGCCATGGATGGCCAGAAGCATGTCACGAGCGTGAAGATCGACCCTGAGGCGGCCGGCGACGTGGAGATGCTGCAGGACATGGTCATGGCCGCTTTCAATGAGGCCGTCAAGAAGGTGGACGATGAGGCGCAGAGCAAGGTAGGCGGCATGCTCGGCGGCCTGGGCCTGCCGCCTGGCCTGTTCTAAATGGCGGGGTTCGCGGAGCCGCTGGCGCGTCTCGTTCAGGAATTCAAGCGGCTGCCAGGCATTGGCCAGAAATCGGCGCAGCGCATTGCGTTTCATCTGCTCCGTGCGCAGCGCGAGGACGCGGAGCGACTCGCGCAGGCAGTGCTTGACGTGAAGGACAAGCTTCAGGTGTGCACGGTTTGCAATAACATCACCGATGCCGAGCTGTGCATGTTCTGCCGCGACCCACACCGGGACCATGGCAGCGTATGCGTGGTGGAGGAGGCGCACAACATCGTGGCGATTGAAACCACGCGCCAGTTTGCCGGCGTGTATCACGTGCTGCAGGGCGCCATTTCACCGCTGCGCGGCATCGGCCCCGAGCAGTTGCAGATCAAAGGTCTGATCGACCGCATGCAGGACGGCACGGTGAGCGAGGTGATCGTGGCGACGAATCCTACCGTGGAGGGGGAGGCGACGGCAGTTTACCTTTCGCGGCTGCTGAAGCCCCTGGGAGTGCGCGTGACACGGATCGGGATGGGTATCCCGGTGGGCAGCGACCTGGAATTCACCGACGAAGTCACCATGAGCCGCTCGCTCGAGAACCGCCGCGAAATGTGATCAAAGAATGTTGAACGCAGCCGCTTCGCGCAGCCCGGTCGCAGTCGTCGCGCCAATTTCGATTTCGACGATTTGATTTGCCGCGCGTGCCTGCGCCAGCTCCACTCGCACGAAGTTATCGCTCAGGGCGCCCTGCTCCAGAGTCACTACCGACAACCGGCGCCCTACGAACGACCGCCGGAACTCCAGGTTTTTTTGCGCCGCCAGCTCGCGCAGTACGCGGTTGCGTTCCTTCCGAAGTCGCATCGGAATCTGATCCCCGGCTTCCGCCGCCGGCGTGCCTGGGCGCTCCGAGTACGTGAACACGTGCAGGTAGTTAAACGGAAGGCTCTCGATAAACCGGCGGCTCTCTTCGAACTCCTCGTCGGTCTCGCCGGGGAAGCCGACCATCACGTCCGCGCCGATCGCGGCCTCGGGCATCAGCGCGCGAGCGCGGCGGACACGGTCCTCATAATGTCTCGGCCGGTACTTGCGGCGCATCCGCCGCAACACCGTGTCGCACCCGGACTGCAGCGGTGCGTGCACGTGCTTTGCAATCCGCGGCGATTCTGCCATGAGCCCCAGCAGGTCGTCGCTGAAGTCCATTGGCTCTACCGAGCTCAGGCGCAGTCGCTCAATTTCCGTCTCGGCAAGGATGCGCCGGAGCAGATCCGGGAGGCGTATCCGGCTGCCTGGCTCCCGGCCCCATCGGCCCAGATTAATCCCGCTGAGGACGACTTCGCGATACCGCGCGCTGAGAGCCCGGATCTGCGCGACCACATCGTCCGCCGGCGCGCTGCGGCTGTGACCGCGCACAAAGGGAATAATGCAGAACGAGCACCGGTTGGGGCAGCCATCCTGGATTTTCAGGTTCGGCCGCGTTCGATCGCCGGCCGCATCTTCGACCGGCGCGGCGAGGAAATCCCGTTGCGCGAAGATGTCGCCCACGCGCACGAAACCGTGGTAATCGAGGTCGGGTGCGGTGAGTAGATCGGGAATCGATGTTTTGTGCGAGTTGCCGACCACCCAGCTCACCCCGGGCAGCGCGGCCACCTCGTCGGGCGCGCGCTGGGCGTAACAGCCGGTGACCAGAATGCGCGCTCCCGGGTTCGTTCGGCAGACGCGGCGGACGGCCTGCCGGAGGTCCTCGTCAGCCGTTGAAGTAACAGTGCAGGTATTCAGGATAACTAGCTCAGCCTGCTCGATTTCGCCCGTGCTGACGAACCCCCGCCGCGCCAGCGCGCTCTCGATGGCGGCCCCGTCAGCCTGCGACGCCCGGCAGCCAAAGTTCTGAACGAAGAAGGTGCTCGCCACTTTGACCATGGTAGCCGGAACGCCTCACTGGGAGGTCGGACGGAACGAGATTTGTGCCGATTCGGCGCGCGCGCCCGCGAGGCGGAAACGCGCCGTGACCTCGCCGATCCAGCCGCAGGCGTGGCATTCGGCATCCTGCTTTTGAACCGCGGCTCGGATCTCCTGGTGGCCGAGGTCCAGGTTTGCGCAACCGGTCATGAACCGCGCGCCCGGCGCCAGGCGCTTCGCGATGCCAGCGCGAACTGCCGAGAAATCGATCTCGTGGGCGCCCGAGGAGTCGAACCACCAGTACGCTTCGAAGCACCCGCCCGCGTTGCCACCGTCGGAATCCATGGTCGCCAGCACTGGTTCATCCGAGGCTTTGACGATGCGGACCGGAGTGAGCTCCGTTACCACGTAGGCGGCCTCCAGATGATAAATCTCCAACCAGCGGTCCGGGCCCGTTCTCACCAGAATTGACTTCCGCTTAAGCGAGTGGCTGAGCAGGGAAACGATGGGGAATCCGGCGAGCGCGCCGATCCGCTGTAGCTCGGCTCCGGAAGCCTGCCGTTCAAACCACGACAGCCGATGCGCCACGGGCACGTCTACCCTTCGCCCGCTGCCGGTCCAAACGATGCGATCCCAGGCGTGCGCCTGAGCGATGAGCAGCAGCAGCAGAGCGGACCTGTGAATTACTGGCGACATTCCTCAAGCCGGCGCTGGAGAAACCGCCGCTCCGGCGCCGAACACGGGCACTCCAGCGCCGAACGGAAGCACGAGGCGGCGCGCTCACAGAGGCCGAGCTCGAGCAGCAGGTGACCACGGACGGCGAGCAGCAGATAATACTCGCGCAAAGCCAGCGGCTCGATGGCGCGCAGCGCCGCTTCCGGTCCGTGCACGCGGGCCACGGCGACAGCCCGATTGAGCGCCACGACGGGCGACGGGTTCATGGCGAGCAGCTGATCGTAAAGTTCGAGGATGACTGGCCAGTCGATGGACTCGCCGTCGCTTGCACGCGAATGCGTCGCGGCTATGGCCGCCTGCACGTGAAACTCGCTGACATCCTCGCCCGCGATGCTGCGGTCGAAGTGATGAAATCCGAGAGCGATGAGGCAGCGGTCCCAGCGGCCGTGGTCTTGTTGTTCAAGGAGTATCAGGTCACCGGCGTGATCGACGCGCGCGGGCAGGCGAGCTGCCTGGAAAGCCATCAGGGCCACCAGGGCGTGCACACGCGGCGTGGCGATGGGCGAAAGCGCGATAAGACGGCCCAATCGCAACGCTTCCATGCAAAGGTCCTGCCGGATCAGATCCTCTCCCTGGTGCGCGGCGTAACCTTCATTGAACATGAAGTACACCACCTCCAGCACGGCGCCCAGCCGCTGGTTGAGTTCGGCGCCGGTGGGCATTTCCAGCGAAAGCCGGCGCTCGCGGATCGTGCGCTTCGCGCGGACCAGCCGCTGTGCGATGGCGGTTTCATCGGAGAGGAACGCGCGGGCGATTTCCCGTACGCTGAAGCCGCCGACAGTTTTGAGGCTAAGGGCCACGCTGGTGTCGCGCGACAATTCCGGATGGCAGCACATTGAAGATCATGCGCAGTTCGTCGTCGCGCAGTTGCTCGGCAATGGCGGCGTCTTCGGGCGCGGGAACGGCCGCCCGCGCCATCTCCAGCGCGATCGCCTCGCTCTTGTCGCCCAGCAGCCGTCTGTGGCGCAGCGCGTCGATGGCGATGTTATTGGCGACGCGGAAGAGCCAGGCGGGAGGATTCTCGGGCAGACCCTGCTGCGGCCACGTCTGCATGGCGCGCAGCATGGCGTTCTGGACACTGTCTTCGGCTACGTCCAGATGCGCCGGCCCGAGCACACGCGCCAGATGGGACACCATGCGCCCCGCCTGATGACGGAACAGGTGCTCCAGAAGCACGCCGGGCTCGGGCCCTTCGCTCACTCTCCCCAGGTCTGGCGGACTTCGATAGTTCCGCCGTACTCCAGATGCGGGTGATCCATGGTGCGCTGCACGGCTTCATCGTAATTCGCCGCCTCAATGAGGTAATATCCGCCCAGCACTTCCTTCGTTTCGCTGTACGGGCCGTCGGTGGCGCGCGGCTTTTCGCCCTGACTGCCGCGGATGACGCGACCGGGATCCTCGGCCAGGCGGACGGCGCGAACCATGAAGGGCTTTTGACCCCACGCCATGTATTTCTCCAGCGCCTTCTGCATTTCGTCGGGGCTGAGCTTCGCCCAGCCTGAGGGATCGTCGTAGAGCAACAGCATGTATTGTGGCATCGGTTTGTCCTTAGTGGATTCTGGTGTACTCGAAGCTCTCGCTGAACTTCGGTTTGCCGTCCTGATAGAACTCCCAGGCGCTGGCCACGTGATCGTGATCGATGAGGCGCAGCGTAGCGTCGTGCATATGGCCGTCTCTGGGGCTGGCGAGGTTGGCCGCGTCCAGGAATTCAAACTTCAGTTCGCCAGTCGCGGGATCGAAGTGGCGCGCCTGGATGCGCGGCTCGTTCCCCGCCATGCAGTAATGGGTCAGCAGCAAACGGTCGCCGTCGACATAGTAGACGGTGATCATGGTGGGCATGCCGTCGGCGGATTCGCGCTCCAGCACCGCGTTACCGCCGGAAACCACTTCCCAGGTCAGGTGGGCCTTGCCGGTTTTCGTGTTTCCCTCCCACTCGCCCGCGAGGCTCTTCATGCGCTCGAAAGCAGTCGCCGCGTCTCCAGCGTGGAGGCCGGCCGCGATCAGCGCCGCCGTCAGTAATAAACGGATGTTCATTCGGATTCTCCTTCCGCGCTGGTAACGAACGGAGACCGCTGAAATCGACATGGCTGGTGAGAATTTTTTTTCGAGGGGCCGCTCAGGCCTTTGCGGCGGCTTTCAGTTCCGAGGCGTACCGCTCGATGTCGGCGTACTCGGCGGTGACCAGCGTCTTCTCCATGTCCTCCCAGCTCTGGATCATGTGCTTCAGGTGCAGCGCAGCCAGTTTCAGGCACCATGCGTCGGTGAGAGGGTGTCCCGTGGCGGCGCTGAGTCTCAGCAGATCGGGATGGCGGAGGGCGATAACGCGCTCGATGGGCGCCTCGCCATCGGTGGTGACGATGAACTTGACGTCCACGGTGTCGGCGTGGCGGATGGAGATGCCGGTCTGCAGCCAGCGGAACTCGACGAGGGCGTTGCGCCCGAACGGGTCGGGGCCCGCCTGGAACCTGCGGTAGCTTTCGGCCATCTGGTTCCATTTTACGAACCGCGGCGAGCGGGTCGTGCATCCTGAAATAAAGGGGGAGTCCTGGCCACTGCTGCGCGGCGCGAGACGCCGCATGTAAATCCCTGGATCATCGCGGTTTCGGTGATGTTCGCCACCTTCATGGAGGTGCTGGACACCACGGTGGTGAACGTTTCCCTGCCGCACATTGCCGGAAACCTGTCCGCCAGTGTGGACGAAGCCACCTGGGTTCTGACCTCGTACCTGGTGGCAAACGCAATCATTCTGCCTATCACCGGATGGCTGGCAAACTACTTCGGCCGGAAGAACCTGCTGATGCTTTCGGTAGGCGGATTCACCATTGCCTCGCTCATGTGCGGTTTATCGGTGAATCTTCCGATGCTCATCGTCTTCCGCCTGCTCCAGGGCGCCTGCGGGGGCTCGATGCAGCCGCTGTCTCAGGCGGTGCTGCTGGAAGCCTTCCCGCCGGAGGATCGCGGCAAAGCCATGGGTTTCTGGGGACTGGGCATTGTCGCCGCGCCGGTGCTGGGCCCGGTGCTCGGCGGCTGGCTCACCGACAGCTATTCCTGGCGCTGGGTTTTTTATATTAACCTTCCGGTCGGCATCGGCGCGATCATCATGACGAAGCTATTCATCTTCGACCCGCCTTACATAAAACGCGGCGCCGGAAAGGTGGATTACTGGGGCATCGGGCTGCTGGCGTTGTGGGTCGGCGCCCTACAGATCCTGCTGGACAAGGGCCAGGAGGAGGACTGGTTCGGATCCAACCTGATCCGCACACTGTTCGTCCTGTTCACCATTGCTCTGATCGGGTTTTTAGTTCGTGAGCTGACCGCGCGCGCGCCAGTGGTCGATCTCCACGTTTTTCGATTGCGCACCTACAGCACCGGCGTTTTTCTGATGACGCTGCTCGGCTTCGGTTTGTACGGCAGCCTTGTCGTGCTGCCGATCTGGCTACAGACGCTGCTCGGGTATCCGGCGACGCAGGCCGGGCTCACCCTGGCGCCGCGCGGCATGGGCTCCATGGTCGGTATGCCGATCGTGGGCATGATCGCCGGGCGCTTCGATAACCGCAAACTGCTGGCGTGCGGACTCGCGGTCGTCGGCGGAACAATGTTTGCCTTCTCGACCATGAACATGAACGTCGGCTACTGGAATCTCTTCTGGCCGCAGTTCATTCAGGGTTTCGGGCTCGGACTGGTATTCGTGCCGCTGACGACGGTGACCATGGGGCCGGTGCGGCGGGAGGAGATGGGCAACGCCACCAGCCTGTTTAACCTGATGCGCAATGTCGGTGGGAGCATCGGGATTGCCACGGCCACCACGCTGCAGGCGCGGTACCTGCAGAAACACACGAATTATCTGGTGGCGCACGTGACGCAGTCGAGCCAGGCGACTCGGCATGTCGAAAACATGCTGAACGGCTTCTGGTCGTCCGGGGGCAGCGGTCCGACACAGTCGCAGCAGCAGACGCTGCTCAGTTTGTGGGGCATGGTGCAGATGCAGGCTTCGATGCTCAGCTTCATCGATATTTTCCGCATTTTCACCGGCGTCTTCATACTAATGTTGCCGCTGCTTTTTCTGCTGAAGCGGCCGCCACGCCGCGGCGGTCCTGTTGCCATGCACTAATCGCAAGCGCTACCGTTTCTCGGCCTCCAGCTCCCGCAGGTCCACGGTTTCGCGCTTCTGTTTTGGATTCGCGGCGAACAAAGCCTCGGCTGCTTTCTTACTGGCCGAGGCCTCCTTCTTGTTGCCAAGCTTCTTGTAGATTTCGGCCCGCTCCAGCAGCCAGTCCGCGGTGTTGGAAGCGCCCGCGTGCTGCCCAATGGCGATCGCGCGCTGCAGCAGCGGCAGCGCGTCGTTCCAATCCCTCCGAACGGTATACAGCCGCGCGTAGCGTTCGCACAGGGTGGCCACGGGCATGGAGTGGGCGAGACCGAGTGCATCGAGATGCACCATGGCCGAATTGAACCAGGCCTGAGCGCGTTGATCGTGGCCGGCCTGCAGCAATGCCCAGCCGAGTTCGCTTTCTACCACGCCGCGCGTCAACGCCGCGGCATCTTCCGTTTGAAGTAGTTCGGTGAAGTCCTCCGCGGCTTTGTCGTACTCCCCGAGAGAGCTGTACAGCTGAGCCAGGTGTACGCGGACAGTGACGGTGTCCACGTGGCCGGCCTGCGCACTTTCAAGGGCTCGGTTCCAAATCCGCTCGGCCTCACCGTACCGATGCCTTCGGAAGAGGACGGCTGCGCGCGTATCCTGATAGGCGATCATCCCCGCATCGTCGTCCGGCAGCCGTCCTTCGAGCATGGGCCGCGCGCGATCCATGGCCAGCGCCGCATCGGGCAACATGTTCAAGACGAGGAAATTCTGCGCCATCCAGACCAGGGTATTGCCGGCCTGGACGGAATCGAGACCATTGGACTCGAGAACCTCGCTCGCCGTCTTCAGCCGGCTGGCGGCATGTGAAGAATCACCGCGCGCGAGCGAAATCTCGGCCAGGGACGCATAGCAGCGAGCAACATCGACCATGTGTCCCTGTTGCTGGAACTCGCGCAGTGCGCGGAATTGCGTCGCCTCGGACTCATCGTAGGCGCCGGTGAAGCGAAGCACGGTGGCAAGGTTGTTCAGTGCGATGGCGCGCGAGCGGCTGTGCGGCTCGGTGGCGCTGTTCAGAATGCTCACCGCCGTACGAAAGTAAGGTTCGGCGGAGCGCGCGTCGTCGATGTGCCAGAAGTAGTTCCCGATATCCTCGAGAGCGATGAAGTACTGTGGGGCGGAGACTTGTTTGGCGGCCGAAAGCTCCTGCTGAAACAACTTCAGGGCAGCGGTCGAATCGCCGCGTCGCTCCGCGTCCCAGGCGGACTCGCGCAGTTGCGTCCAGTGCGGCTGTCGATTTGGCGGGACATCGAGGGGGAGCCCGGTAAACAGGATGGCGAGCGCGACAAACGTCAAAACACACCTCCGGCTGAGTCGCTTTTCCGTAATGGCGGGCATCCCGGCGTTCGTGTGCCAGCCGACAGGAACTTCTGGTTTCTTGACTCCAGCCTGGCGGCGAAGATTGCGCCTATGTGACTGCTTTTACGGTTATGCTGCGAGGAGATTGCAGAAGTTGAAACGAGTCGTCGCGCGGTGGAGTCGCAGAAGATGCGGGCCACGCAAGTGGCAAGCGGACTAATAACCGCCGGCTCGCGCTGGCTAATGAAACGCAGTCGTAACCGCGGAGAGTTTGTAGGGCGCTGCTGGCGCGTTCACGAAGCCGGTCTATTTAGCCGGTTGCAGCGTCAAGCGGACCGGGTTTCCGCCGGGCGCGTACCACGTCAGAATGAGTTCGTCCTTCTTCTTTTTCGACGGGCGCGGGAAATAAACGTAGCCGGCGATGGCTTCGTTGATCTTGCCCTCGGGGAGCGCTTTGTTTTCGAGTTCCTGCTGCATTTGGTATGCGTCGCGCACAGTGCGCGGCGACTGGACCTGCGGATCGGGATCGGGGCCGGTTGCCGGGCCGCCGACGCCAACGCCCACCCCCGCACCTCCGTACACGCCCCCGACGCGCTGGCCGGTGACCGGATCGCGACCGCGTTCCACGCCGATTTCGGCAGTGTTATAGACATCCACGCCGCCGATCCGACTCGGCGTTCTGGGCGGTTTGGGCGCGTTCTTATCGGCGATGACGGCGGCGATGGTCTCTCCGGAAGCGGCGCGCACTGCGTTTCCTTCGGCGCCGGCGCGAAGCATGAAATCGCTCTGGGCGATGTTGATGTCCCTTCCGGCGTCTGGATAAATGCCGATCTCGACGACGGCATAGCCGGCGCTGTTCAGGTCGGTGGCGAACAGCTTCCGCACCTGGCTGGGTGGGATGAGCTCCGCACCAATTGAAACGCCCGCGACTGCAGCGCGCGCGGCGTACTCCGAGGCTGCGGCGCGTGGCCGGATGCCGTCGCCCGCAACAGCGAGAACGCCAGCCGCCGCGGTTAAAGCTAAAATCCCTCGTTTCACGGTTGATTGCCTCCCCGTACCGCTGCCATACCGATTCTATGACGCGACGTCTGCGCCGGGGGGTTGCTACAGAATGGCGCTTTGGTTGCCATCGATTTTCGACCCGCTGAGAAGGCCGGCAAAACGCGACAAATTGTATCCGGGTTCGCGCAAAATCAGCGCCGAACCGAGCGCCGACAACGCAAACCTCAACCGCAGCAGCAGGCCGGAAAGGAAACCGGAGTGTTTTGATACGAACGACGACGCTCCTCCACCGCAATCGACAGCGAGAGCAGCGCGCGCCGCGGTGGAGCGTGGCGAGGCACCGACGGCGTGACGCACGACACGGACGGACGGCATGACCAGAATGCTACGGCCGGCACGCCGAATTTGCCAGCTCACCTCCGCATCCGCCCAGTATTCGCCGTAACGATCGTCCAAATAATTCAGGCCACGCACGAAATACTTGGTGATCAGCATGGCCTCAAAGGTGGCGTATTCCACTTTTTGCAGGCCTCCCGCGGCATCGATCGGCTGTGGGAGCAGTCCTTCTCCGGTGCTCCATACGCGCGCGAACGCAGACGTGTCTGGTAAACGGAAGAACGCTTCGACTGGCGCGCCATTTTCGGCAATGATTAACGGGCAGACTGCGGCGGCCTGTTCATTTTCTTCGAGCGCGGCCGCCAGGCGGGAGACCGTATCGGGCTGAACCTCAATGCGTGGGTCGAGAAAGAAAAGAAGCTCCGCTTTGGCGGTGCGGGTGAGGATGTTCATGGCTCGTACGCGGCCAAAATTTTTGGGCAGGCGAAGGATCGTCACCTCGGGGTAGTCGGCGTCGATCATGCGGGTCTCGTCGAAGGATCCGTTATCCATGACGAGAATCTCGAGCGTCTGGCGGTCCTGAGAACGCCCCAGCGCGTCAAGGCAGCGGCGCAACTGGCTGGCCTGGTTGTAAGCAACGATGATCGCCGTGACCCGCGGGCCCGGTGGCGGTTCTACGGGTTCCGGTACAGCCTGCGGCGCCTCCTCGATTGTTTGCGTGTCGCTATACGATGACTGACGTTTCCGCTGAAGCGGCATGAAGGGTTTTCTCCCGGGCGCGACCGAGCGCGTCGATGAGTGCAGCGATGTCTTCGGATGTGGTGCGGTAGTTGGTAATGCAGGCCCGCAGGGTGGTTCGCTTACCGGCCAGCAGCGTCGTCGAGAGCCACGCTTCGCCGGAAGCGACGATGTCCATAGCCATGGCGTGGGGGTCCGCGCCGTGCGGATCGGTGAAGCACACGACAGGAAGCAGCGTGTCGTTCTCGATCTGCCAGCCGGCGCTCGCGAGCCGCGTCCGCAGCAGATCGCCCATGGCCGTCTGATGGCGGATGGCGCGTTCGTAGCCTTCCCACCCGGCGACGAGCAGAGAAAGGAACACCTTCAGGCCAATGAACCGGCGCGACCATTGCATGGTGTGCAGGTGTGGATCGACAACGTCGAGACCGGCGGCCTCGCGCGGCATATAGGCCGTACGCATGCTGAAGGCCCGGTCCATTGCATCCAGGCGCCGCGTGAGGAACAGGCCCGTGCCCATCGGGACGCTGAGCCATTTGTGCGCATCGAAGGTGATGGAATCGGCGTGCTCAATACCCGTAAGCAGCGGCCGCAGTTCGGGAACCAGCGCCGCCGCGCCGCCCCATGCGGCGTCCACATGGAGCCAGAGCCCGTGCTGTTGCGCGACGGCGGCGCACTCAGGCAACGGGTCGATTGCGCCAGCATTGGTCGTTCCGGCGGTCGCGGCGATCAGAAATGGAGCGAGACCGCTGGCGCGGTCAGCAATGATGGCGGCCTCGAGCTCGTCGGGCCGGAGGCGGAGACTCGCGTCCACACCGATTTCGCGAACCGCATCCGTTCCAATGCCGCACATCCGCGCCGCCTTTCGGAAGGAGTGGTGGGCCTCGCTTGAGGTATACAGCACCGGCTGCGCGGGCAGGTTGCGAAGGCCGGCGGCATTGAACTCCGGAAACGCCGCCGAGAGCGCCACCACAACCGCCGTATGATTCGCTTCCGCGCCGCCGGAGGCAAAAGCTCCATCCGTTTCCGAAAATCCGAACCGCGCGCCGAGTGCGCGGACCAGGTGCCGCTCCACCTCGGCGGCGAAGGGGCTGTGACTCCAGGCTGCGATCTGCGGGTTGAATGCCGCGGCGAGCGCATCGGCGGCGATTCCCATGGTCGTCGGAGCGGGGTTGAACAGGCCGTAATACCGGGGGTGGGGCGTGTGGACCTGGTGCTCGGTCAGCCCCACGGCGGCTAAAACTACTGCTTCGTTCGGGCTTAGCGGACGCGAGAAGTCGCAGGGCTCCAGCATGGCGCGAATCGCCGCGGGATCGAGCTGCGGCGCCACGCGCAACTCGTCAACATGCTGAGCGTGGTGTTCAATGATATCGGCTATCTGGCGCCACAGTGCGCTGCGCCTCTCCGGATCGGGGAACAGGGCGCTCCAGGGAGCCGCGGAGTCAGCCGGCATAGACGTTCATTGGCTCAATCTCGAGACAGCCAGATCAGGCGCCGTGAAAAGCCCGCCTTCGCGAGGCCACCCGCCAAAACGTTTGCGTGATAGCCATCTATCACTGTATTGTGACCAGGGCGTCGGCCGGCTGCAACGCGGCCCGCAGCGGCTTCTCTTTCATTGACCACGAGAAGGACACCGGGTCGCTGCCCGTCTCCACCCAGTGAATCTCGGGCCGGCTCTGGCTGGTGTAGATCGCCACCGGCACCCACGCGCCGAAATCCGCTGGAACCCCACTTTGCTCGATTGTTCCGCTGATGCGGGCGCCGCTCACGGTGTAGTTCAGCTTGAGCGCTGGAATCCCGGTTCCGTAAACCCACGTGTCGAAGAAGGATTCGAGACGCGGATCGGGCGAGTTCGGCGGAAGGAACTGCGCCGCGAGCTGCCGGAAGTCCTCTGTGCTCATGGGCTGAAAGCGGTAGCGCCTGCAGATTTCACGAAGAAACTTGTCGAAGTTTTCATCGCCGAGCCGGTTGCGGAGCATGTGGATGATCCATGAGCCTTTTTCGTAGGTCACGATGCGCCACGCGTCAGGCGTCTGCGAACTGGACAGGCGCGTGCCCCAGGTGATCGGTCCCGCGGACTCGACGGTGTGGCCGGACGGAACCATGGCCAAAAGATCGCGGCGGTATTCATCGAGCGTGGTTCGCAGCGTTTCCGGTCCCCTGGTTTCAGCCAGAAACAAAAGCGCGCTGTAGTTCGCGAGGGCTTCGGAAATCCACTGATCTTCGAATGAGGTGGGCGCGACGAGGTTGCCCCACCACTGGTGCGCCGTTTCGTGAGCGACAAGCAGGTCAGAGAACAGCATATCCATGAACTTGTCGCGCAGACCGGCAGGGCGGTCCGCGGCGTTTACGTAGGTCAGCGTGGACAGGTAAATCAGCCCAGGGAAGCCCTGGCCGAAGCTGCCGGGGATGGGAGCGACAGTGACCGATTTCACCGGGGGAGCGCCGAACCTCGCGGTCATGAACGCGAGCGCGGAGGCGACCTCTTCGGCGACGGCGTCGAGGCGAGGCGCCGATTGACTGGCTTTAATGGCAGGTTCGAGACTTGTGTTGGCGCAGACCTCGATATGATAGCCGCCACGCTCGAGCACGCGGCGATCGTACGTGCCCAGGTTGAATCCTGCCAGACGCGCGGGCGAGGAAGTCCGAAAGCGCGCGGTCTTCCGGTCGCCGATGGTTTTGGATTCCAAAAGGTCGCCGGTTGAGACCAGATCCAGCGTGGCAGGCCATGTGTACGAGATATCGTACGTTGCAAACTCGAGTTCCTGATGGGGGTACCAGGATCCGCGGCCGCCGACGAAGTAGACGCCGTTGCCCGATGGCGAGATCACGTCGCCGCGATGATGGAATTCGAATTCGTAGGTGCGGCCAGCCTCAAGCGCCGCCGGTGGGATCACAAGGAACATCGCGTCCGGGCCACCGCGCATCAGGGTGGACCGCAGCGATGCCGATTCGAAAATCTCGGCGGGCTGCCCATCAATCTTCGCGCTTTCGACGTGCATTCCACCCGCGATAAAAAATGGAACGGCGCGTTCATTGCCGGGCTGGACCGTCACCTTGACGCGCGTTACGGCACTGACCGTAAGCCGGTCGTCAAGCGATGCGTCGATGCGGTAGTCGGACATGGTGACCGGCTGTTGCGGTGCGGACTTGCCGGCCTGTCGGGCCGAGCGCGCGGCAAAAGAGGTCCATGTGTCGAACCAGGCGCCGCCAGGACGATCGATGAGCTGGCCCATGATGATGCGTGGCGTGGGCGTATAGTCGTACTCGACATCGAAGTTCTGATGTTTTCCGCCGGCGAAAGTGCCGAAAATGAAGCCCTTTGCGCCCGGCGACACCAGGCGCTGCACCAGGCGAAGGTCGAAGCTGGAATAGACATTGCGGAGCGCGGTGTCCCATTGCTGCGCCAGTTCGGCGCCGCGCACCGGGTCCTTCCAGGAGAGCGCCTCCTGCTCCTCCTGTTCGGCAATGTGGCGTTGGAGGGATGCCCCCGTATCATCGGTGAAGATGAGCAGAGTGCTGTGAAAGTGCTCGTTAAAATTGGGGGCGCCAGTAAAGGCCGCAAGAGAGAGCCGCTCGCTGCGGTTCGGTGGGATAAGCAGGATTTCGGCGTCTCCGGCTTCCACATCGGCGGTGAAAAGAGCGGCGGGGCGGATGCCGCCGATCTCGCGAGCAAGCAGCAGATGGCCGGCAGTCAGATAGATGCGCAGGTCTTCGCGATCGATCTCGAGGTCGTGGACGCGATAGCAGGCCTGCGGGTCGAAGCCGCTTTCGCGAAGCAACCGCGCCATCTGGGCCGCGGAGACTCCGGCGCAGAGAGGAGCGGACGCGGCTACGGCAAGCAGAGAAATGAAGGCAGCGCCACTGGGCACACAGCCAGTTTAATGCGCGGCGCCGCTGGGCGCGACGGAGGCGGACCGGTGGTAGACCTGAAGTCGAGGAACCGCGCCCTTCGTTCCGGGTACTTCGAGCAAATAATAGCCCGCGCGATTGGTGTCGGCGGAGATGCTGTAAGAAGTAAGCAGTTCCTCACCATTCCAGGCGATGAACGCAGTTGCGGCGAGACCGGCGACGGGCCAGCCCGCCCCGTCGACGACCCTGAGCCGCACGGTGAGATTTCCTGCATCAGCGGTGGCGCACTCAGAAGATACACGCAGCCACTGGATGTTTTCGGCGGCTCGCCGGAGCGCGGCGAGAGCGCGGATGGCATTACGACGCACGCCGGGGGCCGCGTCGTCGAGCATGGGACGGAGGCAGGGGAGGAATCGCGGGTCGTCCGTTTGACCCATTACCCATACTGCTGTGGCGCGAAATCGTGCATCGCCGCGAGCGGCCATGGCCACGATGAGCGCGATGCTGTCAACACTGCCGGAGCGGTACAAGCCAAGGAGTGCGTTCCCCGCGACGCGGTTGTGTGCGTCGTTTGCGGCCATTCGGAACAGCTGTTTCGATTGTTTGGAGGTAGCGCCCCACAGCGACTCGATGATGTTGGCGCGGATGCGTGCGTCAGCGGATTGAAGTTGCGCTTCCGCCCACGTGCAGTTGTGGGTTGCGGCGCCCAGCAGCAAAGCCGCGCGCGATCGAACGTACGGATCGGCGTGGCGGACCAGCGGCATGAGCAGCGGCGCGCTTCGCCGGCAATCGCCGAGTGCGGCAATGACTGCGAGAGCACGGCGAATGGAGGGACAGAATTCAGCCGGGGTGGCATGGGAATCACCGACAGTGGCGGAATGCAGCAGGCGCACGGGAAAACCCGGGTCCGCAAGGAAAAGACGCGGGGCCAGCGCGCTGGCCTGTTCATCTGTGAGCAGCGCTCCATCGAGGATCAACGGCACTGCGAGGTTGTTGGAGGACAGAAGGGTGAGGAGGTGATCGCAGCCGGGAGAACCGTCGCCGTGGGCCAGCACCCGGGCGGCG
>DASRCB010000336.1:0-5167 GCA_035653295.1 Bryobacteraceae bacterium | reverse complement strand
TCGAGCAGTGGTCCGCAACCATTCTTTCCGACTCGACGCCCATTGCATGGCCGCGGGGAGAAGGCGTCGGAATCGCGGTGGACCTGGGTACGACCACCCTGGTCGTTCAATCCGTGGACCTGAGCACCGGGCGCGTTCTCGGCCTGCGTACGGGCCTCAATCCGCAATGCGCGCGCGGGGCAGACGTCATGAGCCGCATTCGTTTCGCGCTCACCGATGGCAGCCTCACTCCGCTCATTCGAGACCGGCTTGGAACGATGGTGCAGGAGACGGCGGGAGGTCGCGCAGGGGAGGTGCGCGACGTTGTTCTTGTCGGGAATACGGTGATGCACCACCTCTTCTGTGGTCTGCCGGTGGAGGCGCTTGCTCATGTGCCGTTTGAGTCACCGCATCCGGAAGAGCGGGAATTTGCCCCGGCCGCCCTGGGCTGGCCGCTGCCGTCCTCCTGCCGTATCCGCTTTCTCCCGTGCATTGGCGGGTTTGTGGGATCCGACACTCTGGCGGGAATCGCAGCCACGGGCATTGCGGAAGGTGACGAGCTTACGGCGTTGGTCGACCTTGGAACCAATGGAGAGATTGCCCTCGGCAATCGCGAGCGGATCCTCTGCGCCTCAACGGCTGCCGGCCCGGCGTTCGAGGCGTGCTCCATTCGCATGGGGATGCGGGCAGCCACAGGAGCGATTTCCCGAGTGACGGTGTGCGATCGCGCATTCCGCTGCGAGGTGATCGGCGACGTCGCGCCGCGCGGGATTTGCGGGAGTGGAGTGGTGGATGCCATGGCCGCGGGCCTCGATCTCGGTCTCATTCTGCCGAATGGGCGCATCGCCGACAATCTTCCGGAGATCGCGGTGGCCGCTCCGGTCACGCTATGCCGCGCGGATATCCGGGAACTGCAATTGGCCAAGGCAGCGGTCGCCTCCGGTGTCCGCATTCTGCTCAAAAGGATCGGCGCTGCCGTGGGTGATGTGCGCCGTTTGTATCTGGCGGGAGCATTTGGGAATTACGTGCGTATCGACAGCGCCGCGCGAATCGGACTGCTCGAGGCGCCTGCGGCGATCGTCGCTCCGGCCGGCAATACCGCACTGCGAGGGGCGAAGATCGCGCTCGTTCGTTCGCTGCTGCCGAACGGGACAAGAATCGAACACGTCCCGCTTGCGGCGGATCCTGCGTTTCAGGACACGTTTGTTGATTGTCTTGCGATGCCGGACCGTTCCCGCGCGGCGTATTCCCGCAAGGCGTGGACGTTGGCGGGCGGAGTTTCGGGCGGCAGCTCGCAACCGGCGCCCAGAATGTAGCGCGGACCGGCGCCGGCTTCGCACTTATATGCCTTCTGGCGGACCAACTCCGGCGTACCCTTAACGAATACGCGCACCGGATCGATGCCACCCAGCAGAACCTGCCCGGGACCCATGCGCGCCCGCGCTTCCCCGATGTCCACCACGGCATCCACATCGACGATATCCGCTCCAACCGCGGCGAGGTCTTCGAGGATAGTCCGCGTGCTGCCGCAGATGTGCAGCCGAACGCGCGCACCCATGGCATGAATGCGATTTACCAGCTCCCTGTGCAGCGGCCCAATGTGCTTACGATACAGACGCGGCCCGATGAGCGAGGATGCGGGATCGCCCATGCCGATCAGATCCGCGCCGGCTTCAATCTGAGCTCGCGCAAACACGGTCTCCATTTCGACAACAAATGCCAGCAGGTCGCTGACAAACTGCGGATCGTCGGTGAAGTCGGTCATGAGCGTATTGATGCCGCGCAGGCCGGACGCTTCACCGCAGGGTCCCTCGATCCATCCCTCCACGATCCTGTCGTCGCCCGCGCGCTCGCGGAGCAGGCGTATTCCCAACACGCGGTCCGTCATTCGGCCGCCGGCTAAAGGGTCGGGAATGCGAAGATGGGCCAGCCGCGCTTTGTCGGCGAGTAACGCGTCCGCCTCGACGAACGCCGGCGGCTGATCCTCGAAAAACTGCACGGTTGCGCCGAGATCGACCGCTTCGCGAGCCGGGTCGGAGATTGCCGAGACGTGATCGAAGCCAAAGCGCTCGGCCGTCCGCAGCTGTCCCTCGGCAAGGATACGGTGGTCGGTCACGTATTGCCGGTACGGTTTTCCGGCCTGCCGCGCCGCGAACATCATGGTGATCGGCATCACGGGCAGACGATCGACGCTGTGCCCGTCGAGCATCGCGAAAACGCGCTCGCGGCTGTTCATGACGAACTCCGTCGCTTGTCAATGAACGAACGCAGGGCGCGGATAACCGGCGGGCCGGTTCCACAGCAGCCCCCAATGAACGTTGCTCCGGCATTCGCGAGCGCCTCTGCCCCGCGGCAAAACGATTCCGAGTCGTCCGGCCAGGACAGCGTGCCGCCGGCTTTGATTTCGGGAAGGCCGGCATTCGGCTTCATCCAGACAGGCAGGCCTGTCGCGGCTCGAAGGCGCCGGCAAACCGACGCCGCTGCTTCGATGCCCACGCCGCAATTGGCGCCAACAGCCGAGGCTCCTTCGGACTCCATACGCGCCGCAGCCTGTTCCGGAGTCGCGCCCATCATGGTTCGATCTTTGTTGCGGCCACTGTCGAAAACGAATGACACGATGACCGGCAATCCGGTGGCGCGCGCCGCGCGAAGGGCAATCGAGGATTCGGCCAGGTCAGCGAATGTCTCCAGCAACAGTGCGTCCGGATGTTCTTCGGCCAGCGCTTCGGCCTGAGCGGCGAAGGAGGCATAAGCCTCGTCCTCCGTAAGTTCGTCCGCAGCCAGCAGCTTGCCCGAGGGACCCAGGGAAGCAAAGACCAGCGCCTTCGACCCGGCTTCCTCTCGCGAAATCCGCACACCAGCGCGGTTGATACCTCGCATTTGCGGGATAAGGCCCGCTGCGGCCAGGGCAATGGGGCTGGCCCGGAACGTGTTCGTGAGGACGACCCGGCTTCCCGCATCCACGTATGACCGCGCAACCTCGGCGACGCGTTCGGGAAAGGTGAGGTTCCATTCGTCGGGGCAGGCGCCAGGCTCGAGGCCGCGCTTCTGCAGTTCGGTCCCCCACGCCCCGTCCGTGATGACCGGCAAGCCAGCGGTCCAGTGCTCGGGTATGGGCGTCATGTTTTCGCGGTTACCAGTCGAGAATCGCCCCATCGTGGGCGCGAACGGCGATGGAGGGCATCAGTTCCTGACGAAACGGATGGGCCGCGGCTGCTGCTTCGTCCACTTCTACGCCAAGTCCGGGCGTGTCATTCGGGAGCCAATAGCCATCCTTTGTCGTCATGGCGTGCCGGACCACGTCCCAGCGCCAGGGAACGTCGGCCAGCATATCTTCCTGAATCAGAAAGTTTGGCGTGCTCAGGGCGAAATGGAGTGCGGCGGCGTTGGCGATCGGCCCCAGTGGATTGTGCGGCGCAACGCCGATGAAGTAGGTTTCCGCCATGGCCGCGATCTTCTTCGCTTCGGCCAGGCCGCCGCAATGGCAGAGGTCCGGCTGCACCACGTGGCACGCTTGTTTCTCGAACAGCGGACGGAACTGGAAGCGGGTGACGAGGCGCTCGCCCGTGGCGATCGGGACCGGACTTTGACGGCGTACCTCCGCCATCGCATCTACGTTCTCGGGTGGAACCGGTTCTTCGATGAAGTACGGCCGATATCGGGCCAGCACGCGGCAGAACTCGACCGCATTCGCGGGTGAGTGGCGGCCGTGGCAATCGATCATGATGTCTACGTCGTCACCCACGGCCGTACGCATGGCGTTTATCATCTGCTCGGCATAACGATATACGGCGATGCTGTTCAGTGTTTCCGTGGGTGGCGTGATCAGGGCTTTCACGGCGGTGTAGCCCTTCGCCACGACCTCGAGCGCGCGATCCGCAAAGAGGCGCGGATCGTCGCTCTGCTGCGATTCGTAAACAGCCTGCATGTTGCCCCCGCCAAGGTGCGTATACATGCGGACGCGATCGCGAACGGCGCCCCCGAGCAGCTTGTAGACGGGCTGGCCCAGCGATTTGCCCAGAATGTCCCAGCATGCCTGCTCGATCCCGGATATGGCCGACATGCCGATGATACCCAGGCGCCAGAACGACTGACGGTACATCTTCTGGTACAGATGCTCGATGCGCGTGGGGTCCTCGCCGACGACCATCGGCGCAAGGTCTTCAACAGCTCCCACCACACTGCGTGTCTTCCACTCCAGCGATGCTTCGCCCCATCCCCACAGGCCATCCTGATCTGTGTCCACGCGGACAAACACCCAGTTCCGCATTTCCGCGTTGACCACGACGGTTCTGAGTCCGGTGATCTTCATCGATTCAGACGCCCGGAGCGGGTTGTTCGATGGCCGCGCGTAATCGATCGAGCTCCAAACGGGCGAAAAGATGGTTGCGATCGAGCGCAAGGACCTCTTTCAGGTCCGTTTCGCCGGCCTCTGTGTGCCCCAGACCAAGTCTCGCAATGCCGCGCAGGAAGAGGCAGTCGATCCGATTGCGCTTCTGGAGATCGTCTTCGAAAAGGAGAAAATTCGGGAGCGAGGTAGCGAAATAATCGATCCGCACCTCCGCGTTCATCTGCTTGTCCGCAAAGTCGTGCAACTCGCGCAGCACTTCGGTCGCGCCTTCCTCGTCACCGAGTTCCCGCATGGCTAGTCCGCGAAAATATGCGAAGACGTTTTCCCGATCGCCCGCGGCGGCAGCGGCTCGCCAGGCCATCTCGGCCTGCTCCGGGCATCCAGCGACCCGAAGCGCGATGCCGCGAAAGTAATCGAAGTGCGTCTCGCGGGTGAGCAGGTGTTTGCCCTCGCCCAGGTTGTGAGGGTATTGCCGGCCGGCGTCGAAGTGATCGAGGGCCTGCCGTGCGTCTCCTCGAGCGAGCGCGTCCAGGCCCAGCAGCAGATGTGCCGCGGCAAACTGGCCGGAGACAAGGCCTTCGCCCCCTTCCCATGGATGGAAGCGGCGTGAAAGCAGGATATCGAGCGCTTCCGTGCTTCGGCCGCAGAGGTTCAGCAGCGTGATCAGCTCAACGGTGAGGTCATCACGCCTCGCAACGAGCTGGCGATGCTGCTCCAGCCTCGCCAGCCGCTCCCTCGGAGCAGCGCCGGTTCGCTTGTGCAACTGATCCAACTCGTACAGCAGGCGCGCATCGTCGGGATTGGCGCGCCGGGCGTGCTCGTAGCACTCCAGCGCAC
>DASRCB010000335.1:0-15535 GCA_035653295.1 Bryobacteraceae bacterium | reverse complement strand
CGCCTGTGAGGAGCCGGTTCGCCAGATCGTGGGCAATGCCGGCTACGAAGGCGCGATCGTGATCGAGAAGGTGCGGGCCAATGAGAATCCGAAGTTCGGGTTCAACGCGGCCACCCTGCAGTACGAGGACCTGGTTGCGGCCGGCGTGATCGACCCCACCAAGGTGACCCGCTCGGCGCTGCAGAACGCAAGCTCGATCGCGGCACTGATGCTGACTACGGAGGCTCTGATCGCGGAGATCCCGGAGAAGAAGGCGGCTGCTCCGGCCGGGCCCGGCGGGCACGGTCCGGACATGGACTACTAAGGTCGGGCTGACAGTCTGGTCGTTTACGTGACCCCGCTCGCGCGCAAGCGGGGGCGGGGTCTTTTGCTTGATGAATAGCGCCGGTTTGGAAGACTGGAACTTACAGCCAGTACTGCCACTGATGCCGCGTAATCACCCACGCGCACAACAGCGCATTCGTCACCGCATGCGCCAGAATGCAGTCGGCCAGGCTTTTCGTGCGTACGATCCACCAGTTATAGGCAATCCCCGCGATCAGCCCCACGTCCCACCACGGACCGTGCTCGGAGGCGAAGAGCAGGGCCACGATCCAGAATGCCGCCGCGTTGTAAGTGCCCATGCGCATGGCCGCGAATCGCGGAGAGATGAGCCAGCGCAGCAGCCACGCGCGCCAGAACAGCTCCTCTATAATCGGCACGATTACCACCGCCTGCACGACCCGCAGCACCAGAACAACGGGATCGGACAACGATGCCTGCGGCAGGCTGGTTCGCGATAACCCGGTCAATGAATTCTGAAATACCACCGAGCGCCGGTAGGCCGGAAATAAAACGTCTGGGCCAATCCAGATGAGGAACACGATCAGCCCGAGCACCGCGCTCGCCACCAGGAAGCGCGTCCGCAGAACGATTACCGGCCGCGAGTAGAACATCAGCACTGCGCCGATTGTTACGTCGCGCAGGAGGAAATCGACTCGCGGCGGCAGCGGCCACAGCGAGTGCAGCGCCAGAAAGGCCAGAAACGCGAGGAACGGAACAACGTAGCGCGGCGTGGACCCGGCGGGGCTGTATTCCAATGCGGCCGCTCGCTAGCCGATTTTCGCGATCAACTCCCGAATCTTGCCCTGCTCCAGCGCCGGCGGCTTGTCCTGCAGCGCATCATTGAGCTCGCGCTTCGCGGTGACGTTATCGCCTTTCTGCACCAGAGCCAGCGCCCGATGATAGTGGAACGTCGAGCGCCGCGGGTCTTTGTCCACCAGCTCGTTCATCAGCCGCAGGCTTTCTTCCGTGAGGTTCTTCCGCAGATAAATGAGCGCCAGCGTGTCCTGGATATCCAGGTTGTCGGGCTGCTTCTGGCGCGCGCGCTGGGCCAGCGTCAGGGCGCGATCGAGGTCCACCGAGTCTTCCGCCTTCAGAAATGCGAGATTGTTCAGCGCGGTAACGTTGTCGGGATCGATTTTGAGCACTTTCTCGTATTCGTCACGCGCCTGCTCCTTCTGTCCCGTGGTGTCGTACAGGAGCGCAATCTGGGTCATAACAGCGGAATTGCTGGGCATGGTCCGGCGCGCGTTCTGGAGCGTCTGCATCGCCCCATTCGTGTCGCCGGCCACACGCTGGACCGCGGCGATTCGCAGCATCAGATCGGCTCTCGCCGCCGGCAATGCATTCGGCGAAGAGTCCAGCACCTGGCGGTAGCTGGCGATGGCGTCCTGGAGCTTCCCGGCGCGCGTCTGCGCCCCGGCAAGGGCAAGGCGCAGCTGCGAGTTCTTCGGGTCGGTGGCGAGCTTCGCCTGAAGGTCGTTCAGCACGGAGGCATATTCCCCCTGCGCCAGCCGGGACTCCATCACCCCCGCATAGCCCCGCTGGTCGCCCGCCTGGAGTACCTTGTCGAAACCCGCCTCGGCGTCCTTGTACTTCTTTTGCTGATAATCGAGCAGCGCCAGTTCGTACCGCGCATCCGTATTTTTCGGATTCTGGTCCAGCAGGTTTGTGAGGTCCTCCCGGGCCTTTTCCGGCTCGCGCATGGCGATCAGCGCTTTCGCGCGCGTGAGATGAGCCCACGCGTTCATGGGGTCATTGTTGAGAATGTCGTCGGCAAGCTGCGCTACCTTGGCGTAGTCGCCGCGCTGCATCTGCACATCGGCCAGCAGCGTTTCCGCGGCGGCGCTGCGGCCCTTGCCGTTCTGTATCGTCTGCTCCAGCTGAATACGCGCCTGATCGAGATCGTTTTGCCGCTTTGCGGGATCGGGATCGCCGGCATCAAATCCGGCCTTCATCAGATAGGCGCGCCCCAGATTCAGGTGGAGCATGGAAGTCGCTGCGACGTTCGGATATTTGCCTACCAGGGGCTGCAGGGCATTGATGGCCTTCAGCACCTTGTCCTTCTGGCCGGTGTGAATGTCCATGGCCGCGCGCACCGCGATCGCTTCCGGATCATTAGGCTGCTCCTTCAGAATCTGGTCCACCAGGGCGCCCGCCTCGGGAATGCGGTTGGCGGTGATCAGAGCCTGCGCGCGCCGTTTCTGATAAGCAACTTTGTTCTTCGGATCGGCTTCTTCTCCGTGCTGGAAGGCGTTCAGCGCCTGCTCGGCATGATTCGGGGTGTTGAGCGTCTGATAGTATTCGCCCACCAGCATCCAGGCGTCGGGGTACGTCTTCAGGTCGGACGTCAGATGGTTGAGCACCGCCTGGGACTGGTCCGGCTTTCCGAGCGCGAGATAGAACCGCGCCAGCTGAATCTGGTACGCGCCGACGGAGGGGTTGTTAGCCACCTTTTCCTTCAGCGCCGCTTCCGCGTCGTCGCGCCGATTTTCGGTGATGTAAAGACGAACCAGAAAGTCATACGCCGCGGCATCGTTGCGATGGTGATCGATGAGTTGCCGGGCGAGCTTCTCGGCCTCGGGTCTGCGGTTGACGGCGGCAAGAGCCTGGCAGAGCGCCAGCATGACTTCGGGCTGGTCCGGTTTCTCCTGATTGGCGTCGTTGAAATGATCCACCGCATCCTGGAGCTTGTTCTCGGTCAGGGCTATATAACCCGAGAGCCGATGCCCGTCATAGGAGTGCGGATTCCTGCGGAGCAGTTCGGAGGCGATGTTTTTCACTTCGCCGAGGTCCTGTTTGCGGTGCGCGGCGTCGAACATGGAAGCAGCGAAGTACAGATCGGCGAGCTTCCCCGCGGCATCGACGTTCGACGGATCCAGTTGCGCGGCGCGTGTGAACGCTCCGGCCGCTTCCGCGTACTGCCGCGTGCGCAGATCGACGAGGCCGAGACGGTACCACGCTTCGGCGTTCTTACGGTCCTTCTGCAACGCGCGCCGGTACATGATCGACGCTTCCTTGTATTTCTCCCTTGCGAAATACTTGTTGCCGTTCGCTACCAGGGCTTTGGGATCCCTGCTGCACGAAACACTCAGCAGCAGCAACGGAACAACGATCAGGATTCTCAGGAACTTCATCTTCGACCTCAGCAACACACTCCAGCTTACCGGGCGAGCGGACGGCTCGAACAGAACGGATCGGTACCGTTTCGCGGCCCGGCGGCATCCCAGGCGTACCGTAACTAACGTCTCAACGGATTTTACCGCAGCGCGGCAGTGAGAGTTCCGGTCTGGTGAAGCAATGCCAGCCGGGCGCGTTCCACAGCGTGCTCGGCCTGATAATACGCGATCCACTTCTCCTGTTCGGTGAAGCGCGCCTGGTCCACCTGCCGCGCCGTCGCGCGCCCTTCATCGGACTGGGCCAGCACCACGGACAGTTCTTCGCGGGCGACGTCGAGGTCGAGGCGGGCAACGCGGCGCGCATCCTCGCCGCGGCGGACATCGTCGAAGGCTTTGCGCGCCTCCAGCGCGATTTGATTCCGGGTCGCGTTAACCTGCACTCTGAGGCGCGCCTGATCGGACTCGGCCTCCTGCTCGGCGCCGCTGGGCGCGGTTCCCAGCAGCAATGGAATACGGAACGCGACACCGAGCTCCCCGTTGTTGCGCTGGAATTTCGTAAACACCTGAGTGTAGTTGTATTTCGACAACAGGTTGTATTGCGCGATCAGGTCCGCCTGCGGCAGCCGCTGCGCCTTCTGCTCGCGTAGCTGAAAGTTGGCGGCCTGAAGCTGGGATTCGAGCAGGCGCAGCTGTTTGCTGTTCTTCACCGCGAGGTCGACGGCTTCCTCGGGCGTGGCCGGTGCGCCGTCCGCGAGAGCTCCCATAGTTCCGTTCTCCGCCTGCGACGGACGCACGCGATCGTCGGCTGGAAAACCGAGCACGACCGCCAACGAAGCCTCGGCATAATCTTCGTCTGCCATAAGCGAATCGGCGCGCTGCCGGGCGCGGGCCTGATCGAGCTCGGCGCGGCGGCTCTCTACGGGTAACTCGCGTCCTTCGGCGACACGCGCCCGGACTGCCGTCACAGCGGTATTCAGGGCATCGACTTCGCGTCGCGCGGATTCCGCGGTTCGCGCCAGCCGGCTCGCATCGAGATACAGATCGGCAATGCGGAAAATCACGTCGTCGCTCTTCGATTGCGTGTTGATGGCCGCGCCGCGCGCGTTCTCGCGCACGCGCTCCAGTTCCCAACTCTGCGGGCGATTGAACAGAGACATACTGGTCTGCGCTTCAAAGATCGAGGGCGGCTGGCCTTCGATCGTTGCCGGATAACCGCTGACCCACGCGGCGCCGCTTCCGCCATACACCTTGGGAACAAAGGGATCGTGCGCCACGCGAATCGCGGCCTGGGCCTTTTGCTGCTCCAAACGCGCGGCCAGCACGTCCGGACTCTGCCGCAGAGCAGTATCGATGGCCTCGTGGAGTGTAAGCGTGTGGATTTCGCAGATGCCCGCGAGTGGGCAAACCAGAGCCAGCGCGATTGTCAGTTTCACCCCTTCAGGGTACTCGTGGCGCTCGTAACTGCTGCCCCCGGGCCGGCGCCGCCTCAGGCGAATCCCTGAGATCGAGGGAAATTCCTTGCTTCCGCGCGGGGCTCTGCTATTATCTGTGAGGAGCGTGTCTGCCCGGTTGGTGATTGGCCTCCATATAATTGATCCAACATCAACTGTCATGGGATCCGCCTCGACAGACGCTGGTGTGCAAGCTCCTGCGGACAACCGCATTGGAGAAGCCTGAAGGCGCCCGGAGGGTCCCGCCCTGGATTTCCGGGGTCAATGACGGGGGTTCGACACGGCTGTTGGTGGTGCGCTCCAAACCTTCCTTCCCGTCTTCCGTGCGCGATCGCGAATGAACATTCTTTTCATCGGCGATATCTTCGCCTCGCCGGGGCGAAAGATAGTCGCGCAATACCTGCAGGAGATCATTTCGCGGGAGAAGATTGACCTGGCGATCGCGAACGCCGAAAACTCGGCCGGCGGCTTCGGCATAACCCCTTTGATCGCACAGGAGCTGTTCTCCATCGGTCTGGAAGTGCTCACCACCGGCAATCATGTCTGGGACAAGAAAGAGATTTACGAATATCTGCCGCGCGAGCCAAGGCTGCTGCGGCCAGCGAACTATCCCGACGAGTTGCCGGGGCGTGGCATCATCACGGTTCGCGCGCGGAACGGGGTGGAAGCAGCGGTTCTGAGCCTGCAGGGGCGAACGTATATGCCGGCTGTGGACTGTCCTTTTCGCAGGGCGGACTCACTGCTGGGCGGGCTCGATCCCAATGTCAAGGTGCGCTTTGTGGATTTCCATGCCGAGGTGACCAGCGAAAAAGTGGCCATGGGCTGGTATCTGGACGGCCGCGTTTCCGCGATCATCGGCACCCACACGCACATTCCGACCGCTGACGAGCGAATATTGCCCGGTGGCGCCGCGTATCAAACGGATGTCGGCATGACCGGACCGTACGATTCGGTCATTGGCGCCGAAAAGCAGCTGGTACTACGGAGATTTCTTACATCCACCCCGATACGGCTGGAGGCTGCGAAACATTCGCCGGAATTGCACGCGACAATTATTAACGTTGATGAGACCACCGGTCGCGCCATTTCGATTCGCCGGCTTGCGATCAACCAGTAACCGCTGCGGTTTATTCTCTTTAAGTATCTCCTGCTAACACCCTGGAAGGTATGGTACTTACAGGACTGTTCAGTATTCTGGTCCTGCCATGGCCCAGCCGATCCTTGTCAGGGGCGCCAGGCAGTTGCTTACGCTTGGGGGTATTGCGGGACCGAGGCGCGGCAGACGCCTCGGCGAGCTCGGGGTTATTCAAGACGGCTCGGTTCTGATCGTAGACGGGGTAATCGAGGAGGTCGGTCCTACAAGGCGGGTCGAAAACCTTACTCTGGCGCGCGATGCCATCGAGATCGACGCCACCGGCCGGGTGGTCATGCCCGGATTCGTAGACAGCCACACACACCTTGTCAGCGGTCCACCAATACCCGCCGACTTTGAATCCGGCGGCAGCCCTCGGGAACTCCGCGCGTCGCGCAGCGCCCACATTGAAAACGCTTCCCGTAAGACCCTGCAATCACTGGCGTTATCTCTGATTCGCGACTGCGTCCGTCACGGCACCACGACCCTCGAGGCCAAATCGGGGTACGGCGGCAGCGAATCCAGTGAGATGAAGATCCTCCGCACGCACGCGGCCCTGGATCGCGACCCAATCGAAGTGGTCTCGACGTTCATGCCGACCCAGACGGCGGACATCGAGGGTGGCCGGTCCGTGAACGACTATATCGACTGGCTCTGCACGTATCTGCTGCCCCTCATCGGGCGGCGGCGGCTTGCCGAGTACGTTGACGTCACCTGCGATCCTGAAGTGTTTACTACAGAACGATGCCGAAAGTTGTTCGTTACTGCTCGCGCGCTGGGCTTCGGCGTCAAGCTGCACGGCGGCCGCGGCGGTGAGCGCGGGGCGGTATCGCTGGCGCTCGAAGCAGGCGCGACCAGCGTGGACCACGTTACACAGCCCACCGTCGATGAAATTCGGGCGCTCGCCGAAGCGGGAACGATTGCGACCCTTTTGCCTGGGTCCGTGTTCTATCGCACGCGGCATCAGTACGCGCCGGCCCGCACGCTCGTCGAGGCCGGAATCGCTGTCGCTCTGGCAACCAATTACAACCCTGAGACCTGCCCGAGCCACAACATGCAGATGATGGTGGCGCTGGCCTGCCTGGAGATGCGTATGACCCCGGCGGAAGCAATCGCGGCTGCTACCATAAACGGTGCTCACGCGCTCGGACGTGCGAACCGGCTGGGCTCGCTGGAGCACGGAAAACAGGCGGACATGCTCATTCTGGGCGCGTCCGACTACCGCGAGATTCCGCGGCATTTCGGAGTCAATCTGGTGCAAACCACGATTCGTGGCGGCGAGGTGATCTACGACAGACCGGAAGTAACATGGCGCGACAGCTCATAGAGTGCGTTCCGAACTTCTCCGAAGGCCGTGATGAGGCGAAGGTGCGGGCGATCGAGCGCTCCATCCGCGCCACTGGCGTGCTCGTCCTGCGGACGGAGATGGACCCCGATCACAACCGTTCGGTGATCACCTTCGCGGGCGCTCCGGAGGCGGTTTTTCAGGCGGCGCTGCGGGCCATCGAACAGGCTTCGGAGCTCATCGATGTTTCGCGGCACGCGGGCGTTCACCCGCGCATTGGCGCGGCCGACGTAGTGCCCTTCGTACCGATCGAGGGAATGACACTGCAGGACTGCGCCGAACTGGCTCACCGGGCCGGCGAAGAGGTGTGGCGGCTGCTCGGTATTCCGGTTTATTTCTATGAAGCCGCCGCACTCCGGCCCAACAGGCGGAATCTCGAGGACATTCGGCGCGGGAATTTCGAGGCCGCGCGCCGGCAGGCGCTGGAAGATCCCGAACGCGCACCGGACATCGGCGGCCCGGCGCTCCACCCCACCGCGGGCGCCGTGATCCTCGGCGCACGGAAGGTGTTGATCGCCTGGAACATCAACCTTCGGACGAAGGATCTGACTGCCGCGAAAGCGATCGCGCGGAAGATCCGCGCCTCCAGCGGTGGACTTCCGTGCGTCAAGGCGCTGGGGCTGCCGCTGGAGTCGCGCGGGCTCACCCAGGTCTCGATGAATCTGACCGACTTCGAGGTTACGCCCCCGCACATCGTCTTCGAGGCAGTCGCGACGGAAGCAGCCGCGGCAGGCGTGGACATTGAGGGCGCGGAGGTGATTGGCCTGATCCCGGCGAAAGCGCTGGAACTCGCGGGCGTGCGCCTGCTGCGCATTGCCGATCTGGACTCCAGCCGTGTTCTGGAACACCGTCTTGACCAGGAGTTGCCGCCGGACGAGCTGACCCAGTTCCTGGATCGCCTGTCGCCCCCGTTGTCGCCCGCCGGTGGCGGCAGCGCCGCGGCGGCCGCCGGAGCCATGGCGGCGGCACTTGGATCGAAGATCTCACGAATTGCGCGCGTGGCTGACGAATTCGCCGAACCCATGCACTGGTTCGCGGAAGCGGCCCGCCGCGACCCGGCGGCATTCGAGAACGTGCTCATGGCGCGAAAAGGCGGCCGCCCGGAGCAGATCGACGCCGCCCTGACCCGCGCCGCGGAGATACCGATCGAGATTGCCGAACGCGCTGTCGCCCTCGACAGCGCCCTCGAGGTCCTGCTCCACCGGGCGGCTGAGCGCCTGCGATCGGACGTGACCTGCGCCCGCGCCCTCGCTTCTGCCGCCCGCGAATGCGCTCTGGGGACGGCGCGCGCAAATATCGCGGCAATCCAGGACGCCGCGCTGCAGGCGCAGCTTCGCACCAGGCTGAGCGCAGCAGGATCGAACGAACAATAGCGGCTTAGTTCGGCGGCATCACGGAAGCAAACGCCGCGGCTGCGCGCCAGCCGGCGCCGCTGTGAGTCAGATTAGTGCTTTCTGAGTGAAGAAGCGAGCAGGTCTTCCACGCGCACGATATCGGTGGGGTAGTCGCCTGTATAGCAGGCATAGCAGTAACGCTGGTCGGTATCCTTCACCGCTTCACGAAGGCTCTCCAGCGACAGATACGCCAGGGAGTCGGCTTCGATGAAGCGGCGCGTCTCTTCGACGCTGTTGTTGGCCGCGATGAGCTCGTTTTCGCGCGGCGTATCGACGCCGTAGAAGCAGGGAGCTTTGGTCGGCGGGCAGGAAATGCGCATGTGCACTTCGCGCGCCCCGGCGCTGCGCACCATACGCACGATCTTGCGGCTGGTGGTGCCGCGCACGATGGAGTCGTCGACCAGGATGACCCGCTTGCCTTCCAGCAAATGGCGCACGGGATTCAGCTTTAGCTTGACGCCGAAATCACGGATCGCCTGGGAAGGCTCGATGAACGTGCGGCCCACATAATGATTGCGGATCAACGCCTGGCGGTAGGGGATCTCCGATTCCGCAGAGTAGCCGATGGCCGCGGGCACGCCGGAGTCGGGCACAGGCACCACGATATCTGCTTCGACAGGCGATTCGATGGCCAGCAGGCGGCCCATGTTCTCGCGCGATTCCTGCACGGAGCGGCCGAACACGATGGAATCGGGTCGCGAGAAGTAGACGTGCTCGAAAACGCATTGCGCCGAGTTCTGCGGCGCCGTGTAGCGCTCGCGGGTCATGCCTTCGGGCCCGACGATCACCATCTCGCCCGGCTCGACATCGCTGAGGTAAGTGGCGTTGATCAGATCGAATGCGCAGGTTTCGGAAGAAAAGACATAAGTTCCGCGCTCCATCTGGCCGAGGGCCAGCGGCCGAAACCCGTGCGGATCTCGCGCCACGATCACACGGTCCTGCGCGAGGAACACGAGCGAGAACGCGCCTTCCAGCTGAAGCAGCGCCTCACGAAGCGCTCCGGCCAGCGTCCGCTCGCGCGATCGGGCGACGAGGTGCAGAATCACTTCGGTGTCGCTGGACGCCTGAAAAATGGAGCCGTCGCTCTCCAGCTCCTGGCGGAGCTCCGTCGCGTTGGTGATGTTTCCGTTATGCGCCACCGCGATCCGCCCTTTGTTGCATGTCACCTGAAAGGGCTGCGCATTGTTCAGTACGGTGTCGCCCGCGGTGGAGTACCGGGTATGCCCGATGGCCATATTCCCCGGCAGGCTGCCGATACGCTCTGGCGTGAAGATGTCGGCCACATGGCCCATCTCCTTGTAGCAGTACATCTCGCGCCCGTCGCTGGACGCGATTCCCGCGCTTTCCTGGCCCCGATGCTGCAGGGCGTAAAGTCCGAGGTAAGTCAGATTAGCTGCTTCGGGATGGCCGTAAACAGCGAAGACACCGCACTCTTCGTGGAGCTTATCGAACATTTTCACCCCGGCGCGTTCGCGCGTGTTTCAGGAGTTGAGCCTGAGCTCGAGAGCGGTTTGCCACTGGTCTTTGATCGCCGCTGGTGCGCAATCGAGCAAAACCTGAGACCGGTTGGAGAGTTGTAACCTCTCCTTAATCGTAACACCCACCACTGCCGATTCGACCCCGAAATCGCGTGCCAGAGCCACAATTTTTCCCGGCTCGCTGGTGGAGACGAGGATCCGCGACGGACCTTCGTGGAAAAGCAGGAACTCCGGCGCCAGATCGGAGTCCAGATCGAGACGCGCGCCGATCCCGCCAGGACCGAACGAGCATTCCGCCGCCGCGACAGCCAGCCCGCCATCGCTCAGATCGTGCGCCGATTCCGCCAGCCCCTCCGATATGATGCGCCGCATGGCATCGTGGACGCGCTTCTCGGCGGCCATGTCCAGCGCCGGCGGCAACCCCCAGAGGGCATTCATGACGACCTTGGCGTACTCGGTTCCGCCGAAGTGCTCGTGGTCTGCCGCGCCGATCCCGCCCAGCAGCACCACGGTGCGGCCCTCGTTCTGGAAATGGATGGGCGTCGGCCTGGCGGTGCGCATCAGCCCAACGATGCCCATAACCGGCGAGGGATAGATCGCCTCGCCCAGAGTCTCGTTGTACAGACTGACGTTGCCGCCGGTAATCGGAGTGTTGAAGAAGGCGCATGCCTCGGCCATGCCCTCGATCGACTCCACCAGCTGGGCCATGATCTCCGGCCGCTCGGGGTTCCCGAAATTCAGATTATTCGTCGCGGCCACTGGCTCGGCCCCCACTACGGCCAGATTGCGGCAGCACTCAGCGACGATGAGCTTCGTCCCTTCACGAGGCGACAGCGCGCAGTAGCGACCGTTCCCGTCGAGCGCCATGGCCACGGAAGTTCCTGTTTCCTTGATGCGCACCACCGCCGCGTCGGCGCCGGGCCCTTCCAGCGTGTTGGTGCGCACCATGTAGTCGTACTGTTCCCAGATCCACCGCTTGGAGCAGAGATCAGGCGATGTGAGGAGTGCGATCAGGTCGGCCTCGAGCTCGGCGCGCGAGTTGCGGCCGGGCAGCGCCGGCCCTTCCAGCGGCGCCGGACGGTACGGTTTGGTGTACGGGCGGTTATAAAGCGGAGCTTCATCGGCCAGCGCGCGGTTGGGAATCTCGGCCACGATCCTGCCGTGATCCTTCACGCGGAGCATGCCGTCCGGCGTGACCACGCCGATGGTAACGGCGTCGAGCCCCCACTTGCGGAACACGCGGAAGACCTCGTCTTCCCTGCCCTTTTCGGCCACAATGAGCATGCGCTCCTGCGACTCGGAGAGCATGATCTCGTACGGGCTCATGCCGGTCTCGCGCTGCGGCACGTACTGCAGGTCGATCTCGATGCCGGTGTGCGCGCGGCTGCCCATTTCGCAGGTGGAGCAGGTGAGTCCGGCGGCGCCCATGTCCTGAATGCCGACAATGGCCCCGGTCTTCATGGCTTCGAGGCAGGCCTCCAACAGCAGCTTCTCCATGAACGGGTCGCCGACCTGAACGTTGGGCCGCTTCTGTTTGGCCTCTTCGGTGAATTCGGCCGACGCCATGCTGGCGCCGTGGATGCCGTCCTTACCGGTTTTCGCGCCGACGTAGATCACTGGATTGCCGACGCCCGAAGCGCGACCGTAGAAGATCTCGTCGTGTTTAAACACGCCGAGAGCGAAGACGTTCACCAGGGGATTGCCGTTGTAGCAGGGCTCAAAGACCGTCTCGCCGCCTATAGTGGGCACACCGAAGCAGTTGCCGTAATGAGCGATACCGGAAACGACGCCTTCCAGAATGCGGCGATTGCGCGCCACGTCGAGGGCGCCGAAGCGCAGCGCATCCATAACCGCGATGGGCCGCGCTCCCATCGTGAAGATATCGCGGAGGATACCGCCAACGCCGGTTGCGGCGCCCTGGAAAGGCTCGATGAAGCTGGGGTGATTGTGCGATTCGATCTTAAAGGCGATGGCGTAGTTGTCGCCGATGTCGATGATGCCGGCGTTCTCGCCGGGTCCGACCAGCACCAGCTTGCTGCGCGTGGGCAGCTTCTTCAGGTGCAGGCGCGAGCTTTTGTACGAGCAGTGCTCGCTCCACATCACGCTGAAGATACCGAGTTCGGTGAAGGACGGCTCGCGTCCCAGCAGCGAGACAATCCGGCGATACTCCTCATCGGTCAGCTGGTGAGCGGCGATGAGCTCCGGCGTAATCTCGGCAGCGGTCATCGGCTCACCGGCGCGGCGGCCTGAACCAGCGATTGAAGGATGGCAAGTCCATCCGTAGAACCCATCAGCGGGTCGGCGGCGCGCTCGGGATGAGGCATCATGCCCATCACATTACGTTCTTTATTGAGGATTCCTGCGATGGCGCGCAGCGAGCCATTAGCGTTGTCGACATAGCGCAGGACGACGCGATCCTCGGCTTCGAGTTCGTCGAGAGTGCGGTCATCAGCGATGTAGCAGCCCTCGCCGTGGGCGATGGGCAGGTGCAGCACCTGGCCGCGCTGGGCGGCGCAGGTGAACGGCGAATCGGTAGTTTCCACGCGCACCGGCAGCGCGCGGCAGATGAACTTCAGGTCGCGGTTGCGAACCAGCGCACCCGGAAGCAGGCCCGATTCGGTGAGGATCTGGAAACCGTTGCAGATGCCGAGGACGAGACCTCCGTCCGCCGCAAATTTCCGAACGGCGTTCATCACCGGCGAGAACTTCGAAATGGCGCCGCAGCGCAGGTAGTCGCCGTAGGAGAAGCCGCCGGGCAGGATCACGGCGTCGACGCTGCCGAGAGAAGCGGAATCGTGCCACACGAACTCGGCCTGCTGGCCGAGGTTGTGGGACGCCGCATACCAGGCATCGTGATCGCAATTGCTGCCTGGGAACACGACCACACCGATTTTCATGGGGTACTTCCATTTTAGCGTGGCTGCGGTGCGGCCTTTTCGCGCGCACGTGCTCCGCCGTCCGCAATCGGACACGTCGCGCGCATCGCCCATTGACCTGCAAGCACTTATGGTGGTCGCTGAAATGCTGAAGCGGTACCCATGCCGGCCCGCGCAGTTCGCCACGCCCTCCGGTCCCTGCTGCGCGCCCGCAGCGTGACCGTAATGTCGATTCTCACCGTGGCTCTCGGCATCGGCGCCGGGACCGCGCTGTTCAGCGTAGTCAAGGCGGTCCTGCTGAACCCTCTCCCGTATCCCGATCCTGGCCACCTCGCGTGGATCGCCGAGGTCAACGACCACGGCCGGCCCATGCAGGTCGGCTTTCAGAATTTCCTCGACTGGCAACACGCGAACCGCACCTTAGCCGCCATGGCGGCGTACGAGGAGGCGCCCGCCGTGGTAGCCGGCGGATCCCTTCCGCAGAGCACGGTCGCCGCCGCTGTGACCCAGGACTTCTTTCGCATCATGGGCGCGAACGCGATCGTCGGGCGCACGTTCTCTCAGGAAGAGCAGAAGGTGGGCGGGCCATTGACTGTGGTCATCGGCTACGGTCTGTGGCAGCGGTGCTTCGGAGGAACTCCCGCCGTTCTGGGCCGGACCATCCGCGTGTTCGGCACCGCGCCGGTGATCATCGGAGTCATGCCTCCGGGCTTCAGTGCTCCCGAAAAGGCTGAGCTGTGGATGCCAGCCACCGCGTTCGGCAATCCCGGCTACGGCAATCGCACGGCTCACAATTGGCGTGTCGTGGGACGGCTGAAACCGGGAACTACCATCGAACAGTCTCAGGCGGATATCGGCTCAATCGAAAAACGGATTAAACAACAGTTCCCTTCCCCGTTTCAGGGCAGGGACGCCGCGGTGGTATCGCTGGCGGCTCATGTGGCCGGGGAAGTCCGGCGGCCGCTGCTCATGCTATTCGGAGCGGTGGGATTCCTGCTGCTGATCGTTTGCGTGAACGTCGCCAACCTGCTTCTGGTCCGAACTACCGGGCGCGCGCGTGAACTGGCGGTGCGCACCGCGCTCGGCGCCGGAAGGGGGCGGCTGGTGCGGCAGATGCTGACCGAGAGCCTGCTGCTCGCGACCGCGGGTGGTGTTGCCGGCCTGCTGTTGGCAGCGCTGTCGCTCCCGCTGCTAAAGGTCCTGCTCCCGGCCGATATGCCGCGCGCGGGCGAGATCTCGATCGATGCCGGAGTGATCGGGTTCGCGCTGGCGATCTCGGCCGCAACCGGGGCGCTCTTTGGCCTCCTCCCCGCCTGGCGCGCGTCGGCTCTGAACCTGAATGAGGCGCTCAAGGCGGGCGCTCGTTCAGCGACCGCGGGACCGAGGTCGCAGCGCACCCAGGCCGCATTGGCGATCTCGGAGGCGTGCCTCTCACTCGTGCTGGTGGCCGGCGCACTGCTGCTGCTGCGCAGCTTGTGGAACATGCGCTCCATTAATCCCGGCTTCTGGCAGGATGGCGTGCTGATCGCCGACACGGATTTCGAACGTCACGGAAACGAGAACCTCGTTCCCCTCTACCGTGATGTGCTCGCGCGGGCCCGCGCAATCCCCGGCGTCGAGGCCGCGGCGATTACCCGCAGTCTGCCGGTGGAAGCAGGCGCGCCGGACGGTCATTTCTTTATTGAGGGCCGCCGCGCGGAGACCGGAAACGCCGACGCGAATTACAGCGTCGTGAGCCCCGGGTACTTCAAAACCCTCGGTATTTCCCTGCTGCGCGGGCGCGATTTCACGGACCACGACACAGAGCAGAGCCAGCCCGTGGCGATTGTCAGCGCCGAGATGGCGCGGGTGTATTTCCCCGATCGCGAGGCAATCGGCCAGCGCATCTGGTTCGATTCATTTACACCCGGCGAGCACTGGCTCACCATCGTGGGCATTGCCGCCAATGTTCGCGAGGACGGTCTCACCTCGGCCTCGTTTCCACAGGCATACACGTGCTACACGCAGCAGAAGTACGGCGCGGTCCTGAGTGGCGGCATGCTGGTTCTTCGGACTGCGGGTAAGCCGGGCCTGCTTGCCGGCGCCGTGCGGGGCCTGATCCGGACCGTGAATCCGGACGCCGACCCGCGAACCAGAACGATGGATTCAGTGCTCTCCGCCTCTCTCGGCAAACAGCGCTTCGAGATGAAGGTGCTCGGCGGGTTCGCCGCACTTGCGCTCACGCTCGCTGCTGTCGGCCTCTACGGCGTCCTCTCCTACATGGTGACCGCCAACCGGGGGCAGATCGCGATTCGGCTCGCTCTCGGCGCGCCCCGCCCGCTGGTGTTCCGGATGGTCGCGGGCCGGGCATTAAAGCTGGTCGCGATTGGCGTGTTCGCGGGCCTAGTGGCCTGCATTGCCGTGCAGCACGTCATCGCGG
>DASRCB010000334.1:0-23001 GCA_035653295.1 Bryobacteraceae bacterium | reverse complement strand
AGCACGTCGATGGTGTGATATTCGGCGGCCGAGAAGTATGAAGGCTCGTAGGCCGCGGCTCGGGCGGGAGGCGCGGCGTCGCCGGCATGCTCATGGTGCTGGGCCGATACCCAGCGGCTGAATCCCGGGAACTGGCTGGCTACCGCGGCTTTGGCCAGCATCTCCAGCACGGTGCGGCGATCGGCGCCCTGATTGGCCATTCTCATGAGCTCCTGTTCGAGCCGGTTTGCACTTGCATGACGTACATTTAAGCACGTGCGTACGCCACTCGGCTGTAACCTGTAAGCAATGCTCTCTCTCGACCGGCCCATCGGGGTATTCGACTCCGGGGTGGGCGGCCTTACGGTACTGAAAGCCCTGCGCGCGCAGCTTCCGCATCAGGATTTCATCTACTTCGCCGACACCGCGCGCGTACCTTACGGGCGCAAGCCGCGCGAGATGGTGGCCGAATTCGCGCGGCAGATCACCGTCTTCCTGCTGCAGGAAGGCGTGCAGGCCATTGTCGTGGCTTGCAATACGGCGTCGTCAGCCGCTCTCCCAGAGCTGGCCGAGGAATCGCCGGTCCCACTGTGGGGTGTTATCGAACCCGGCGTAGAAGCGGCGCGGCGGGCCAGCGCGAGCCGCCGCGTGGGCGTCATCGGCACGCGGGGAACCATCGCCAGCGGCGCCTATCAACAGCGCCTCGAGCGCGAGGGACTCACCGTCTGGGCGCGGGCGTGCCCCATGTTCGTGCACCTGGTGGAAGAAGGACTGGCCGAATCGGACGAGGCCGAGGTGCTCGCGCGCCATTATCTGGCCGATCACCCGCGCATCGACACCCTGATTCTGGGCTGCACGCACTACCCCATGCTGCGCGGCGTCATCGGACGCGTGCTCGGTCCTTCGGTCACACTCGTGGGCAGCGATGTGGTTACGGCGGAGCTGGTGCGAGGCGCCCTGCACGCGCGGGGCACGCTGCGAGAGAACGGGCACGCCGGCCATGTACTGCACTACGTCACCGGCGATCCGCTGGCCTACCGTCACACCGCCGCAGTCATCGGTGGCACCGAGGGCGAGATCGTGCCCCTAGACGTGACCAGGTTGGCTTCCGCCGCCGAAGCAGTTTCCTAGCTCATATTGCGGCGGCGGTCGCCGATAAGCGGCGGTAGTGAAGCACTCTGCTGCATTTTCCGCCGCCGTGCTGCTGACCGCCGGCTTCCTGAACGCGTCCGCCGCAACTACAGTTACGGTTTCGCCGGCTGCTCTCAAATTCAGCTGGCAGATGGGCAGTACGCTTCCAGGCACACAGACGCTGTCCGTCACCAGCTCGGCCGCGGGCACGGTCTTTACAGCCGGCACGCCGGTTGGGGCGCCCTGGCTCAGCGTGGCCCCGGAACAGGGGCGTTTGCCCGCCTCGCTGACGGTTCGGGTGAACCCCGGGTCGCTGACTCCCGGCACGTGGACTTCCGCGGTGACCATCAACGCCGCAGGTGGAGCATACACGGTTGCGGTCACCCTGGTCGTTTCACTGCCTGCGGGCGGTGTGACCATCCAGCCTACCGGGATTCCACTGATCTCGCCCGGCACTCTGAGGGGCAGTTTCGCGCTCGCGGCCGGACCGCAGGCCGTGACCTGGAGCCTGACCTCGGGCGAACCCTGGCTGACTGTTTCGCCGAGCGCAGGCGCGGTCCTGCCCGGAGAGGCCGTCAGCATCGGGGTAACGGCAGATCCGACGGGCCTGTTCCCGCAGAGCGCTCCATATATTGCGAAGATCACGATCCTTACGGCCGTGGGCGCGATCGCGCGCTCCCAAACCGTGACCGTCAGCCTCACCGTGAATCCGGGGCTGCCGTCCATCACCAGTGTTTGGCCACCCTCGATTCCGGTCGGATCGCCGGACACCGTTGTGACCATTCGCGGAACGAATTTCTACAGCGGAACGACAATTACCGCTGCCGGTTCACCGAAGCCTCTCAAGGTGACGCTCGCGAATTACGACGTGATTCTGGCGACCATCCCGCAGGCGATGCTGTCGGCGCCGAACACCCTCAGCCTCACGGCAACGAATCCTCCGCCGGGGGGCGCGTCTGCGCCGTTCGGACTGGTGGTGGGAAATGGACCCGCCATTGGCGCCGTGACGAATTCCGCGAGCTATGCTCTGGGACCGGTCAGCCCAGGCGAAATCGTGAGCATTTTCGGACAAAACCTGGGACCCGCGACAGCCGTACAGATGACCGACGCAAACGGCGATGGCTTCGCCGATACCAGCGTCGCCGGAGTAAACGTCAT
Organism: Bryobacteraceae bacterium; assembly: GCA_035653295.1. Classification (GTDB taxonomy): domain Bacteria; phylum Acidobacteriota; class Terriglobia; order Bryobacterales; family Bryobacteraceae; genus DASRCB01. Next base: position 20,733 of record DASRCB010000334.1, on the reverse strand, counting down.
CATCGATGGCCACCCTGCGCCGCTGATATACGCCAGCACCACCCAGGTCAACGTGCAGGTTCCTTACAACGTGAGTTTCGGCGCCGGCAAGGTATTGAGCATAGCGTTCGCCGGGGCTGCGCCCGCACAGACTACCGTGACGATCGCTTCCGCTGCTCCGGGCATCTTCAGCGCTGACGGTTCAGGCCTCGGCCAGGCCGTGGCGTTGGACGATGACGGCGCAAATGCATCTTCCATTAACTCCTCCACCAATCCCGCAAAGATTGGGCAACCGGTCGTGCTCTACGCCACTGGCGAGGGTAACTATGCAAGTCTGCCTTACCCCGTCGAGACCGGCCTGATCGTGCCGATGACGCCGCCGGCTTCCGGCGCGTACCCGCAGTTGAACCCGCTACCGGTGGTCACCATCGGCGGCGTGAACGCAAAGCCCACCGATCTCCTCTATGCCGGTCCGATTCCGGGCTGCATTCTTGGGTTGCTGGAGATCCATGTGAAGGTCCCCGCCGGCGCCACGACCGGCAATGCCGTGCCGGTCAGCGTGACGATTGGCGGTGTGACAAGCCAGGCTGGCGTGACCCTGGCCGTGCATCCATAGCTGCCGTCCGGAGGCTAAGCCAGAGCGCTCAGTATGTCCTCCCCATGCAGGTTGTTCCATAGAGCAGGTAGAAACGTTACGGCCCGCCGATTTGCTCACTCACCTTAAGGCGGGCCTGGTCGCTAAGGCTTCGACAGCGCCTGCTACCAGACAGGGCGGCTTGTCAGCTACGCAGACGTCCGCATCCTCCTGTCGTGGGGAGTTGCGCCACGGGTGGTCTGCGCCGTCAGCGCGCACTTTGGGTTCGTTTTGGGCGATGGGACGGAGCGGCTGAGCGGATTTGGGTTCGTTTTGTTCGGCGGCGTGTTGCTTCTGCAGTTCCTTCAGTTTGGCCCAGGCGCTTTCGTACGCGCGGCGGAAAGTGTTTTCGTAGCGCTGCAGTTTGGCGACCTCGGGGGAGAGCATGACGTCGGCCATGGCGGCCATGGGGTTTTTCGAGGGGTGCTCGTAGGCGGCACGATCGGTGTGAGAGCGGATGATCTTCTGCATGCGGGTCATACGCCAGTGAGCGACGACCATGTCATCGACGAGGAAGTGCTCGAGGTCGGTGACGGGTTTCAGTCGAGCGACGAATTCGTCGGCCACGCGGTCGAACTCGGCCGGATTTTCGAAAGCGAGAAGGACACGGCTGGCTGTGCCGCCGTGCTTCATGGCGTTTTGCGATGAGGCGGCTTTGCCTTCGGCGGTGCGTGGGCCGGTGCTGGCCTGCGCATTTTTCTGGTTGGCGACGATCTGTGCCGGTGTGGACATAAGTTTCTATCTCCTGGTTTGATCGTATCGGGCAGGTGCAAGGGTTTGTGGCGGCGAGAGATGGTGCTGGCCTTTATTATCAACGGGAAAGAGATTTCTCAAAGGCTGTGATCGAACATCTCGGGCCGGATTTGTTTGTTTAGCGCTGGGAGGGCCATAGGACGCCCTCGGGCAACACCGGCGCGTGGGAAGGGACGCAGTTTACAATGAGGTCAGCTCTCCCTCATGGCGGACGTTCAGCCGTTCCTTTCCACAGCAGACACTATTGAAGAGATGATGCGCCAGGCGCGCGGTGAGGTTGGCGCGGTCTTCGATGCGCTGCAGGGCCGGTTCGAGGCGGCGCTCGAGGAACGGGCGCGGACGGCTCGAGAGCAGGGCTCGGGCAAGGTGCGGCGGCAGTTTTCGGGGCAGCTCACGCAGGCGCTGCGGCGGTTGCGGCAGTTCGAGGACGAGTCGAGGTGGAGCTCGGCGCTGCTGGATGCGACCGCGCCGCTGTGCGATCGGGCGGCATTGTTCACGCTGAACGGCGAGATGCTGCATCTGCAGGCGGTGCGGGGTATGATTCTGACGCCCGATTTTGCCGATGTGAAGATTGCCGAGGCGCCGGCGTTCGCGCAGGTGGCACAGGGGCGGGATACCGTAGTCGCGCTGCGGACTGCCGGCGAATTGTCAATGGCCGTGGCGGGGATGACCGGTGAGGGCGCCGATCAGCGGTGCTGGCTGTTTCCCGTGAATGCACGGGAGCGAGTGGCGGCGGTAGTTTATGCCGATTCCGAGGAGCATATCGAGATCGAGGCGCTGGAACTGGTGACGGCCATCGCCGGGCTGGCGCTGGATACGATGCGGCCAACGGCGGAGCTGGTGAGTATCGCGGCGGCGCCCGCGGCGCCTGCTGAGCGGAAGCCGAGCGAGCTGGAATTGCGGGCGCAGCGGTTTGCGCGTGTGGCTGCTTCGCGCGTGCTGCTGGAGCACGGTGAGGCTGTGACGCAGGGGCGCGGCGAGCGAGATTTGTATGCGCGGCTGAGGGATGGGATCGATGCCGCTCGGGAAGAGTATCGGCGGGAGTTTTTGGGTGGTGAGCCGATGGGGGATTATTTGCATACCGAGTTGGTCAGGACCCTGGCAGCCGGAAATGCGGAGGCGCTGGGTGGGGAGTATCCTGGGCCGCTGCTGTAGGGGTTGGCGGACGAGGCGGGCTGGGAGCCTGCCCCACAAAAAGCTCTGGATCGCCGTAGCGGTGTGCGTGGCGCTTCGCGCCGGCACGCTCGACGATATTGCCGGGGCGTATCGCAAGGCGCCTTCGGCAAAGACACATGCCGCGCTGCTGGCGTTTGCACAGGCGCATCCCGCCGATCAGGCCGGAGCGCTTGCGCTGCTCGCGCTGGGCGCGGGGGAAGTGGATCAGAAGCAGGACGCGGCCGCGGTGGAGCATCTCACGGCGGCGCTGAAGCGGCTGCCGCAGCTTGCCGATTATGCCGCTTCATTTCGGGCGGAAGCGGAGTGGGAACTGAAGCAGGTCGCGCAGGCCGAGGCAGATTCGAAGCTCGTTTGGGAGCGCACGCCGGTTTCGCCCCTCCGGGCGAAGGTCACTCTGATTGCAGTCCGCGCATGGCTGCAGGCCGGCCAATCGGACCGCGCGCTGCAGCTCATCAACGATCATTCGAAGGAACTGAGCCGGCAACAGTCGGAGCTGGCTCTGGCGCAATGCTATGACGCGATGGGGCGCTCGGCGGAGGCGATCGAGCACTACGATCACGTGTGGTTCGAGTTTCCGTTGTCCTGGGAGGCTTCGCAAAGTGAGGCGCCGCTGGAGCGGCTGCGCGGGAAGGGGGGCGCGGGTCCGCTGCTGGCCCAGCTGATTCTCACGCGCGAGGCGAAACTGGCGGCCGCGGGCCAGTACGGGCGGGCGCAGCACGAGTTGGAAGCCTATCTGCCACAAATGAGCGGCGACGATCAGCAGCTTGCTCAGGTGCGGCTGGGCGAGCTGCGGTATGAGCAGCGCAGATTCAAAGAAGCCTGCGATCAGCTGCGGGCGCTGCAGTTGACGAGCGGCGCCGCGGATGCAGAGCGGCTGTATTACGTTGTCCTCGCGTCGGCGCGGATCGACCGGCTCGATTACCTGCAGGATGGGCTGGAGCGGCTGGAACGCTGGTATCCGAAATCGACGTGGCGCGTGCAGGCGCTGGTAGCGGCGGCAGGCAGGTACGTTTACTCGGGCGACACGGGGGCCGCGGAACCGCTGTATCAGGTGTGTTACGAACAGTTCCCGGATGACAAGCAGGCGCCGGACTGCCACTGGAAATACACGTGGTTGAAGTATATGCAGGACCGCGGCGGGGCCAAAGCGTTGCTGGAGGAGCACGCGCGGCGCTGGCCCGAGTCGGAGAAGACCCCCGCGGCGTTATATTTCCTGGGGCGTACAGCGGAGGCGAAGCAGGATACGGGCGCGGCGCGCGTTTACTACGAGGCGATCGAGCGCGATTTTCCCAATCACTATTACGAGACCGTGGCGCGGCTGCGGCTGCAGGATGCGTCTGTAGGGCACGCGGCACCGCCGGCCTATGCGGTGGAATTCGTGCATGCGCTGAACCTGCGGCCGGTGGTGAAGGCGAAGAACCTGGAGCCGGAGAGCGCGGCAAGAATCAGGCTGGAGCGCGCAAATCTGCTGGCGTCGGCGGGTATGGACGACCTTGCGCAGAACGAACTGAAGTTCGCGGCGAGCACGGAAGGGCAGCCGGAGGTGATTGGCCTGGCCATGGCGGACCTTGCGGAGAAGGATCAGGCGCCCGCGCAGGGCATTCGCTACATCAAGCATTACCTGCCGGACTATTTGTTTCTGCCGATGGATCCGGGGACGCAGCGGGTGTGGCGGCTGGCATTTCCGCTGCCGTACTGGGATGCGCTGCAGCGTTCGGCGCGGGCGCAGGGACTCGATCCGTATATGTTCGCGGCTCTGGTGCGGCAGGAATCGGAGTTTGATACCCATGCGGTGTCGCCGGCGAATGCATATGGCTTGTCGCAGGTGTTGCCACCGACCGCGCGCATGCTCAGCCGCAAAGTGCGGGTGGGACACTTCTCCCCGGGGATGTTGTTCCAGCCCGAGATCAATTTGAAGATCGGGACGTATTACCTGAAGTCGCTGCTGGACAGCGTGGGCGGGCGCTGGGATGCTGCGCTGGCCTCGTACAACGCGGGGCGGAGCCGGGCGGTGGACTGGCTGCATCGCGCGCAGTATCAGGAATCGGCGGAGTTCGTGGAGAACATTCCGATCACCCAGACGCGCGAGTACGTGCAGAGTATTTTCCGAAACGCGGATATATACAGAAGGCTGTACGGCGGCGCGGCGGTGTCACGCAACTGAAAAGGACATGCGGGATAATCGGGCTCAGTGTTGAGCGATGGCCGACCAGGCGGGCTGAGAGCCCGCCGCAGGCTGGGAGCCTGCCCCACATTTCTGATTCTCGTGCTCCTCATCTGCGCGTCCGCGGGAGAGCGGGTCGCCGAGGTGGGGAAGGTGCTGCCGGGGGGAAGGTTGCTGTCGCCGTACGGGGAGCAGTTCACCACCGGGCCGGGTCCGTTCGGACTGGCGATCAGTCCCGACGGGAAGCGCGTGGTTACGGCCAACAGCGGACCTGATTATTTTTCGCTCAGCTTTCTCGAAGCCAATGGCATTCGCAACGTCAGCGCGGTGAAGCGTGACGACAACGATAAGGGCGACGACGATGACTGGCACAGCAGTTTCATGGGGCTGGCGTTTGAAAGCCCGGACGTGCTGTATGCCGCGGATGGCGAATCGGGGCGCGTGCGGGCCATCGATCCGCAGGCCGGCCGGACGCTGCACGTCATGCGTCTCAATGGCGGCGGGTTCGGGGACAGCTTTTCCGGCGATCTTGCGCTGGACAAGGCGCGGCGCATTCTCTACGTCGTCGATCAGACAAATTTTCGCGTAGTGGTTTTCGATCTGGGCACGCGCGAGCGAATCGCGTCCGTGCGCGTGGGACGGCTGCCGTTCGCGATGACGCTCTCGCCGGATGCGCGGCGGCTGTACGTGACCAACATCGGGATGTTCGAATATAAGGCGCTGCCCGGCATCGATCCGAAGGATGGACAGGCGACGGGTCTGCCGTTTCCCGCTTTCGGGTTCCCTTCGAAGGAGGCGCGCGACGGCGTCCGTGCACGGACGGCGCGGGGCGAGATCGACGTGCCGGGCCTGGGCGATCCGAACGTCGCCGAGTCGAACAGCGTGGCGGTGCTGGATGTCAGTGATCCGCCGCATGCGCGCGTGCTGAAGTTCATTCGCACCGGCCGGCCGTTCGGTAAGAAGAGCGATGGTGGGAGCAGTCCTTCGGCGGTGCTGGCGGTGGGAGATCGCCTTTACGTCAGCAACGGGGCGAACGATTCCATTTCGGTCATCGACGCGGGATCTCTGGCAGTGGTGCGCGAGATACCGAGTCGTATCCCTGGGCTGGAGTCGCTGCGGGGTGTGCTGCCGATCGGTTTGGCATGGGATGCGCGGCGCGAGAGGCTGCTGGTGGCGGAAGCGGGCATCAATGCCGTGGGCGTGATCGATCCGGCGCGCGGGGCGGTGCTGGGGCACATCCCGACGGGCTGGTTCCCGACGCAGGTGGGCATCGATGGCGATACCGTTTACGTGGCCAACTGCAAGGGGGGCGGCATCGGGCCGAACGCTACGTTGGAGCACGCGCTGCCGGACAGCTTTCAGGCGGTGCGGCGGCGCGGAAGTCTGGGGCGCTTTAAGATGCCCTCCGATGATGAGCTTGCGGGGCTGACCAGGCAGGTGATGGAGAACGCCGGATTTGGTGGGGCGGAGGCGGCGCCCGCGCTGCCGCCGATCCGGCATGTCGTGATCATCGTGAAGGAGAATCGAACGTTCGACGAGGTGTTCGGTGATATGGACGGAGCGCCGAAGCTGGCGCGCTACGGCCGACATGTCACGCCGAATCATCATGCCATGGCCGATCAGTGGGCCATGAGCGACAACTTCTACGCCGATTCAGAGGTGAGCGTGGATGGGCACCACTGGCTGGTCGGGTCCTATCCGAACGCGTTCACGGAATCGTCGTTTAACGCGTCGTATGCCGGCGGGCGCTCGTTCCGCGTTCCGACGACCGCGCCGGGCCGATTGTCGATCGCGGAGGGGAACTCTTCGGTCGAGCCCGAGGACCTGCTCGAGGCGGGCACGCTGTGGCATCATCTGGAGCGCAACGGTATCCGGTTCCGCAATTTCGGTGAGGGGTTCGAGCTTTACAGCGTGATGGAGAACGAGGGCGAGAAGCCGACCGGAGCTCGATATTTCGTGAATGTCCCCATGCCGGAGCCGCTGTTTCGGAATACCTCACGCGAGTATCCGAATTTCAATCTGAATATTCCCGACCAGTTTCGCGCCACGCAGTTCATCGCCGAAATCGAGCGGATGTATCGCAGGCCAGGGAAGGATTTGCCGCAGCTCATTTACATTCATCTGCCGAACGATCACACCATGAAGGCGCGGCCGAAGGACGGTTATCCGAGCGAGACCTCCTACGTGGTGGACAACGACTACGCGCTGGGCCGGATCATGGAGTATCTGACCAAGTCGCCGTGGTGGCGGGACATGGCCGTGTTCGTGACCGAGGACGATGCGCAGAGCGGCGTGGATCATGTGGACGCGCATCGCACGGTGATGCTGGTGGCAAGTCCGTATGCGAAGCGCGGGTACATTTCGCATACGAACAGCAGTTTCACCGGGATGCTGAAGACGGTGTTTCGGATTCTGCATCTGCCGCCGCTGAATCTGTTCGACGCGTCGGCGGCGGATTTGAGCGACTGCTTTCAGGCCGAACCGGATTACACGCCGTTTCGCGTGAGGCCGGTCGATCTCGCGATTTTCGATCCGGCGAAGGCGAAGGATCCACGGGATCCCGCGCCGGCGCCGAGAATGGACGATCCGCGGGAGATTTCGCGGCAGCATAAAGAATTAGAGCAGGGGAATTAGGATTTGATGGGCGGGCATAGTGCCCGCCGCTGGCTGAGAGCCTGCCCCACAAATTACTCGGTGATTGTGAGGCATGGAGTTGCAGGCCCGCTGTTCGTGGCAGGAACCGACCGATCCCGACGTGCCGCACTGATTTTTTGGCGAACGTTCTGGAACCCCTGGCGGGCAGGCCCGTATTACTCATGTGGTGACGCCACACGAGGAGGCGGGGATGAGCAGGGAACGACTGGAACTTCTGCAGGGCACCCTGGACCTGATGGTGCTCCAGACGCTGGCCGGCATGGGTCCGCTGCACGGCTACGGGATCGCCCGGCGGATCGAGCAGGTCAGCGGTGATCAGGTGCTGCTGAACCAGGGCACCATTTATGCGTCCCTGGTGCGGCTGCAGCAGCGCGGCTGGATCCGCGCCGAGTGGGGCGTTTCGGAAAACAACCGAAAGGCGCGGTTCTACAGCATCACCGCGCCGGGCCGGCGGCAGCTGGCGCGCGACGCCGCTCACTGGCGACGCCTGACGGACCTCATGGGCCGCATGTTTGCGCCGGAGAGCGAAGGGAGCGAGTCATGATGGATACGATCCGTCGCGCATGGGGCCGCCTCGTCGCCGTGTTCCGCCGCGCTCCGCTCGATGCCGATCTCGAATCGGAAATCGCATTGCACCTGGAGACTGCGATTGCCGAGAACCTCGCCCGGGGCATGCCGGCGGAGGAAGCCCGGCGACAGGCGCTGATCCGTTTTGGCGGGGTGGCGCAGGCGATGGAGCAGCAGCGCGACGCCCGCGCGATCCCGGCGTTTGACGCATTGCGGCAGGACGTGCGTTACGCCCTGCGGACGCTGCGACGCGATCATGGGTTTGCCGCCGTCGTGATCCTCGTCCTGGCGCTCGGCATCGGAGCGAACATCGCCGTTTTCAGCATCGTCAACACGATTCTGCTCCGGCCGCTGGCTTTTCGCGACCCCGGACAGCTGGTGTGGTTTGCATCGAACGAGGGGCAGGGCGGCCTCTCGGCTCAGACCTACACGGTTGACGCATTCGAGGAGTTTCGGCGGCACAATCGTTCGTTCCAGGATGTCACCGCGTATCAGACCTTCTTCAACTCGATTCAGTACAAGCTGACTGGTCACGGCGATGCACTGCCGATCGTGGCTGTCGAAGTGGCCGGCAACTTCTTTCCAATGCTCGGCGTACAGCCCTCGCTGGGACGGCTCTTTACGCCGGAGGAGTGCCGAAAAGGCAGCCGGGCGGTGGCGCTGCTGAGCCACGGTTTCTGGCAGCGGCAGTTCGCCGGAGATCCAAACATTCTCGGGCGGACGATCGACATTGACGCCGCACCGAACGACCTTACCGGCCCGGTGACGGTGATCGGTGTGATGCCGGCGTCCTTCGACTTCGGATCGGTTTTCTCTCCGGGCATGCACGTGGACGTGTTCGTTCCGGCGTACATGGACTTCTGGAGGACGTGGGGAAATACGGTGGCGGTGATCGGCCGCCTGCGGCCCGGCGTCTCCGTGGCGCAGGCCCAGGCGGAAGCGAATGTGCTGTTTCCTCAGCTGCGGGCGCTGCACAAAGACTGGTTTGAGGATTACAAGTCGCTGCTCTCCAGCCTGCAGGATCGCGTCACCGGACGGCTCCGCCGATCGCTGTTGGTGCTTTGGTGCGCGGTGGGACTGATGCTGCTCATCGTTTGTATCAACGTATCGAACCTGCTGCTGGCGCGGGGAATTTCGCGGGGGAAGGAGCTTGCGTTACGGACGGCGCTTGGCGCGGGTCGTGGCCGTCTCATCGGGCAACTGCTCACCGAAGCGCTGGTGCTGTCCGGGGCCGGATCGGCGCTCGGGCTTGCTGCGGCATGGGCGATCACGTTCGCTCTGTCGAGGCAAAGCCAGATCACGCTTCCGCTGCTCTCCACGGTGCGCGTGGATGGCGCCGCGCTCGGCTGGACCGTGCTCATCGCGGCCGGTGTGGCCGTGATCTTCGGGCTTGCGCCGGCGCTGCGAGTGTCCGGCGGCAACCTGCAGGACGCCCTGAAGGACGGCGGAGCGGGCATGAGCCAGGGGCGCGGACACGAACGGCTGCGATCGACGCTGGTGATCTCGGAAATCGGTCTGGCCTGCGTGCTGCTCATCGGCGCCGGCCTGCTGCTGCGGAGCTTCCTGCGGCTGCTCGATGTCGATCTGGGCTTCGCGCCCGGGCATGTGGCCGCAATCAAAATTGAATTGAACGACGGCGGCGATGGAGCGAAGCGTGGCGCGGCGGCCCAGCAGATTCTGGAGCGAATCCGGGCGATTCCGGGGATCGAGTCAGCGGGAATGACGGATATGCTCCCGTTGGATCGGAACCGGAGCTGGGGGCTCGTGGCGAAGGAGAATGCGAACGACAATCGGGTGCACGGGGCGTTCGTTTATGTCGTAACGCCGGGTTATCTGGAGACCATGGGCATGCGCCTGCGACGCGGCCGCGATATCTCGTGGCACGACCGTGCCGATTCCGGGTGCGTGGTGGTGATTAACGCAGCGGCGGCCCGCCGCGAATGGCCCGGCGGCGAGGATCCCATTGGACGTCCCACATACGGCACATGTCAAAAGGAAGCGCGCGTGATCGGAGTGATTGCCGATGTGCGCCAAAGCAGTGTTGAGGAGCGGGCCGACGCTCAGGTCTACATTCCGTTGACCCAGGCCGAGCCCGAAGGCACGGAGCTGGTTGTGCGCACGCACACGCCGCTGGCGAGTCTGCAGCCGGTGGTCCTATCGACGCTGCGCAGCCTGAACCCTGGCCAGCCCCGAACCGAGTTCCGCCCGGTTGCGGAGATCGTGGACCATGCTGTCTCGCCGCGCCGTTTCCTTATGCTGCTGGTTACCTGTTTTGCGGCGTTCGGTCTGATGCTGGCAAGTTTGGGTATTTACGGCGTGATCTCGTATTCGGTGAGCCGGCAGGCACAGGAGATCGGGATTCGCATGGCGCTGGGGGCCAGTGCAGGCCGCGTCCAGCTTGGAGTGCTAAAGGAAACCATACGCCTGGCGGCGATCGGCATCTCCATCGGGGCGGCGGCATCGTTTCTCGTTGCAAAGGGGATTGCATCGCTTCTGTTTGGAACGCGGCCGATTGATCCGATCATTTTCGGCGGTATGGTGTGTCTCCTTGCGCTGGTGGCCCTGCTGGCCGGCCATATCCCGGCCCGGCGCGCCTCGCGGATCGACCCGATGTCGGTGCTGAGGGGGTTGTAGGCGGGCTGGGAGCGGCGCGCAGAAAATCAGCGACAATGGCCTGAATGCGGATACGGGCTGTAGGACGCTTTCTGCTCTTTTTGGCCATTTACATCCTGGGCGGCTACACGCTGGATGGTATCCTGTCGCGGCTTCATTTTCCGGATCGGTCGCTGACGTGGTCCGGACTGCTGTTGAACGATTTGGTCGATTTCGCATTCGTGGCTGCGATCGCGTGGGCGATGGCGCTGATCTGGCGCGAACGCTTCTCATCGTATGGTCTTCCGCTGGTGAGCAACTCCGGCAATTTGATGCTCAAGGGCGCGATCTGGGGATTCGTCCCGTCCGCGGTCATTCTCATTCCGATCTGGCTGGCAGGCGGGTGCTCCTTCCATGGCGTCGCGCTCGGCGGCCGCGAGTTGGTGTTCTATGCCGGGGTTTGGGCGCTCGCCTTCCTTGCTGTCGGCTTCAGCGAAGAGTTCCTGTTTCGCGGATACGCGCAAACAACGCTGGGCCAGGCGATCGGGTTCTGGCCGACGGCGGCGATTCTCTCGTCGATTTTCGGATTGGTTCACCTGATCTTCAAACCGCAGGAAGGCTGGATCGATCCAATCAGCGTATCTCTGTACGGCCTGTTCTGGTGTCTGACGCTTCGCCGAACGGGGAGTCTGTGGTTCGCGGTTGGATTTCATGCGGCATCCGACTATGCGGACATGGTCGTCTTTGCCGAGCCAAACACGGGCAATAACGGCAAGCCGGTAGCGGGGCACCTGTTGGACGTGCGCTTCCACGGGCCCGACTGGCTGACCGGCGGTCCGCGCGGGACAGAAGCCAGCGTGCTGGTGTTCGTTGTTCTCGCAGCGCTGTTCTATCTGTTTACCCGGGCTTATCCGGTGCGCGCTACGGCGCCAGCCGCTCGGGCAGCAGCTTCAGCCGGTCCGGCGGCACAGTGATGTCGGGAACTCCTGGCTGCTGTACGACAATGACGGGTTGAACCCGGCGCAGGAAAAAGAGCATGGGGCGACGCTGCGGCGGCCTGGGGCCCATCAGGACGCGGTGTGGATGCTGTTCATCATTCTCACAGCGGTATTCGGGCCGGACCGCAAACCGGTGACCATCTTCTGCCTGTCCGGGCTCGCGCTGGTGCAGATCGCCGAGCCGCGTGTTTCCTGGCTGGCGTCACGATGGGGCAGCGTCGCCGCGCTTGCGCTCAAACTGGGGCTGTGTTACGTGCTGATCGGCTACACGGGCGCGATCGTCAGCAGCTATTACTGGATTCTGCTGATCCCGGTGATCTCCGCCGCCATGCTGTTCGGTCCCATCGGCACGCTGGTTGCTACGGCGCTGGCGTGCGCCGTGTATCTCTCATTTGTACTGTTTCTCACGCCCGACGTGTATATTGACGCCGAGCAAAAGAAGGAATTGGCGCTGCGGCTGCTGAATTTTCCGCTCGTGGCCTACCTGACGAATCGCCTTGCGGAAGCGAACCGCGTCGCGGCTCGCCGGCACCAGGTGACCGCCGAACAGCTCAGTGAGGCCAACCGCCACCTGCAGGAAGCGGAAGCGGCGGTGCGGCGGTCGGAACGGCTGGCGGCGCTCGGACAGCTCTCGGCCGGGCTGGCGCATGAGCTTCGCAATCCACTGGGCACTATCAAAACGTCGGCCGAGTTACTGGAGCGCAACGTAGTTTCCGAGAACGAGGTGGCGCGCGAGATGGCGGAGTTTATCTCCAGCGAGGTCGACCGGACCAATACCCTGGTGTCACGGTTCCTCGATTTCGCCCGGCCGCTGGCGCTGCAGCCTGAGCGCGGCGACATCACTGAGACGATCGATCGCGCGGCGCGAGATGTAGAGCAACGGAAGCCGCCGCTTGAGGTCTCCGTGTACCGGAACTATTCACCCGACATCCGGCCCTTCTTCTTCGATCCCATGCTGATGGAACGCGTGTTCTACAATCTGCTGCTGAACGCCGCGGAGGCCAGCCCGCCGCGCAGCACGGTAACGGTGAAGACGCGGCAGAGCGGCGACGTGGTGGAGATCGACGTCATCGACACGGGCGCCGGAATCGACCCTAAGGCGCTGGAAAGCATTTTCAACCCATTCTTCACGACCAAGAGCCATGGCGTGGGGCTGGGGCTCGCGGTGGTTTCGAGGATCGTGGACGAGCATGGCGGGAAAATAACGGTGGAGACCGAACCGGGGGCGGGCGCGGTTTTTCGCGTGTTCCTGCCGGCCCGCGACAGCGCCGAGGACAGGAGGACGGTGTGAGCGCTCGCATTCTGGTGGTGGAGGACGAGGAGAAACTGCGGCGCGTGATCGAACTGCAGCTCCGTGGTTCGGGATTCGACGTGGAGGCCGCGGGCAGCGCCGAGGAGGGACTGCGGCGCGCCGACAATGCGGGCCTGATCCTTACCGATCTGCGGCTGCCGGGGATCGACGGGCTGGAATTACTGAATCGCCTGCGCGCGCAGAATTCGAACGTGCCGGTGATCGTGATGACGGCATTCGGCAGCATCGAGACCGCGGTGCAGGCGATGAAGGCCGGCGCGGTCGATTTTCTGCCGAAACCCTTCTCGCTGGATCACCTGATGGCGGTGGTGACGCGCGCGCTGGAGGTCAGCAAGCTGCGCGACGAGAATCGGCAACTGCGGCAGGAGTTGGATCATCGCTATCAGTTCGACAATATTGTCGGCCGGAGTCCGGCGATGCGCGAGATTTTCGCGACCATCGAACGCGTTGCACCCACCCGAGCCACGGTGCTTCTCGCCGGTGAAAGCGGAGTCGGCAAGGACCTGATCGCGCGCGCCATTCATCACCATTCGCCGCGACGGGACAAGCCGTTCGTGAAGATCAACTGCACTGCCCTGCCCGAGAACCTGATGGAGAGCGAGTTGTTCGGGTACGAGAAGGGCGCTTTTACCGGCGCGAACACCACCAAGCCGGGGAAGTTCGAGCAGGCCGACACGGGTACGGTATTTCTCGATGAGATCGGCGATGTGCCGGCGTCGATCCAGGTGAAGCTGCTGCGCATCCTGCAGGAGCGCGAGTTCGAGAGGCTGGGGAGCAATAAAACGCGGCACATCGACGTGCGCGTGCTGGCGGCCACCAACGTGGATCTCCGGGCCGCGCTGGAGCAGGGCACGTTTCGCGAGGACCTGTATTATCGACTGAACGTCATGCCCATGAACATCCCGCCGCTGCGCGAGCGCAAAGAAGATATTCCGTATCTGGCGGAGAGCTTCGTGCGGCGGTTGTCGAAGGACCTCGGCACCCAGGCGCAGTCGATTGCCGAGGACGGCATCGCGCGGCTGATGGAGTATCACTGGCCAGGGAATGTGCGCGAACTGGAGAACGTGCTGGAGCGCAGCCTCGTGCTGGCCTCCGGGCCGGTGCTGCATGCCGCGGATATTCATCTCGACACCGCGCCGCGGGCCCCCCGCGAACCGGTCGCCGGCGGGAGCTTCAATCTGCCGGAGGGAATGACGCTCGATTCGTACGAGCAGGCGATCATCCGCGAGGCACTGAACAAAGCAGGCGGGAATAAAAGCCAGGCTGCGCGGTTGCTGGGATTAACGCGCAATGCTTTGCGGTATCGGCTGACGCAAATGGGGATTGAGGCGTAGGTCGAACCCTGACAGCCTCCGTTGAAATGAAAACTTCAATGAGCCGCGGCGGTGGCGCCCTTCCGCGCCCGGGCGCCGCGCAGGAGAAAGACCACCGGTACGCACAGAAAGCATGCCAGCGCCAGCCAGCGGAAATCGTCCACGTAGGCCAGCATCGCCGCCTGCTGATCGACCATCTGTTGCACCATGGCGAGCGCGCGCTGCGGCGACAGGCCCGCTGCCGTGGAACCGGCCAGCGCCTGCAACCCGTGCAGTAAGCTCTCGAATCGCGTGTTCAGGGGCGTGATGTTCTGTGACAGCTCGCTGGTCCGGATCTGTGTATGCCGAGCGATCATGGTGTTCACGAGCGAAATGCCGACGCTGCCGCCGACATTACGCATCAAATTATAGAGCCCGCTTGCGTTGCCCATCTGCTGATTCGTCAGGGTCGCGACGGAGGTCGTCGACAGCGGTACGAAGACCATGCCCGACGCCACGCCACTCAGAATGATCGGCCAGGTCAGGGTCCATTCCGACATGCCGAGATTCAGATGCCCGAACCACAGGCTCATCAGCCCGAACATCCCGAAGCCGGTGGCGATGAACCAGCGATTGTCGATACGAGCCGTGAGCGCCCCAATAACAGGCATGATCAGGACCGCGCCGACTCCCCTGGGGCTGACCGCGATGCCGGCGGTGGCGGCCGTGTAGCCCATCAGCGTCTGATAGAACAGCGGCAAGAGTGTGACAATGCCGTACACCGCGCCGCCGAACAGCGCGATCAGCACGCAGCCGAGCGCGAAATTGCGATTTTCGAGAACCCGCAGGTCCACCAGCGGATGGCGATGCGTCAGCTGCCGGATGACGAACGCGACCAGCGCGACGGTCATGATGAGCGTGCCCCAGCGAATCCAGACTGCCCCGAACCAGTCGTCTTCCTGGCCTTTGTCGAGGATGATCTGCATCAGACCGAGGCCCAGAGCCAGCAGACCGAGGCCGATCGAGTCGAGCCGTCCCGGCTTCGCCTCGCGGATGTAGTGTGGGTCGAACACAAAGCGCGAGATCATGAAGAACGCCAGCGCGCCGACCGGAATGTTGATGTAGAACGCCCAGCGCCACGAGTACTGATCCGTGAGCCAGCCGCCCAGCGTCGGACCGACAATCGGCGCGACCACCACGCCCAGCCCGAACATGGCCATTGCCGCGCCGCGCTTCTCCGGCGGGAAGCTCTCCAGCAGAATCGACTGTGAAAGCGGCTGCAGTGCGCCTCCGGCTGCTCCCTGAATCGCACGCGAGATCAGGATCATGCCCATGGTCGTGGCCGCTCCGCAGGCGAAGGAGGCAATCGTGAACAGGACGATACAGGACAGCAGAAAGCGCTTGCGCCCGAAGCGCAGCGAAAACCAGCTGCTTGCCGGGAGCACCACTGCGTTTGCCGCCAGATAGCTGGTAAGCACCCAGGTTGCTTCGTCGGTTGAAGCCGAAAGGCTGCCTGCGATGTGCGGAAGCGCCACGGAAGCGATGGAGGTGTCCACCACCTCCATGAACGTTGGAAGGACCACGGAGAGGGCGATCAGCCAGGGGTTGATGTCGTGTTCGTCGGCCAAGTGATGGGATGCCGGAAGCGGGGAGTCGGTAACATTTCGAGTTGCGCGAACACTTTACAGAACGTTCACGCTCCCGGACCCGCGCACCGTACTCTCTGAGGGGGATCTATGGAGGCCGCCCCCCGGCGAAGCCGCGAGCAAACCGCAAAGCAATTCGAAGACGACATCGTGCCCTGGCTCAGCGCCGCGTTCAGCCTGGCGCGATGGGTTACGGGCAACCGGGACGATGCCGAGGACGTGGTGCAGGAAGCGTGTCTGCGCGCCTTTCGGGCCCTCGATGCGCTCCGGCCGGCAGGCGACGCCCGAGCATGGTTGTTGGCCATCGTCCGCAATGCATCCTGCGACTGGCTTCGCCGCAATCGGCGGCATCTGCGGCTGACGGAAGTCGCCGAATCGGCGGCAGGGCCGGATGTGTCTTCGGAGCATCAGTCGGACGTGAACACGCTCTCGGCGGCGCTGCGCAAGCTTCCGCCTGAATTGCGGGAAGTGATAGAACTCCGGGCATTGTCCGGGATGTCTTATCGCGAAATCGCGAAGGAAATCGACGCACCACTGGGCACGGTGATGTCGCGCTTGTCCCGCGGGCGCAAAGCCCTACGCGCCGCAGTAACCCCATCGTAATACCCTCATCCCGTAAAACAATCGTAAATGCGGCGCGCATCGGGAATATTCGTCGTAAATCGCCAGTCTGGAAGGCTGTACCGCTTCGCAGAAAGGAACACATGACCAAATCATCCAGTGAAGTATCCAGACAGGACCTCGAATCGGCGTGGGGCCGCGTCACGCGGCGGCGCGGATTCCTGCAGGCGCTCGGAGCTGCCGCGGTCGCGGGCGGCTCGAGTATGCCGGTCTTAGGCGAACCTCACGGCAGCATCAGCAGGGGAGATGCGGCGCTGCTGCAAATCGCTCTCGTAATCGAACAGATCGAGGCCGACCTGTGGCAGCAATATAACGAGCTCGGCGGCGCTGTCGATCACAACGACAATCCCAAGACCGGGAACCCCGCTTACATCGCGGCGCTGCAGAATCTGGACGGGGATATGCCGCAGTACATTTCCGACAACACCGACGATGAGATCAGCCATGTCGCCTTTCTGGCGGCCTATCTGAAATCGAAAGGCGTCGCGCCGATTGATCTCACGAAATTCGCGACATTGCCTGGCAGCACGGCCACGGGGTCTTTGCGCACCGGCCGCATTACGAACCTCCTCAGCCTCAACGTCGACACCAGCTGGTATTTTCGGTACCGCAGCACCCAGAACCCGGATCTCGGCGCGAGATTTCCGCAGCTGCTAAACATTCGTAATGAACCGGCGATTCCCGTCAGCGATCAGGACACCGATCCCAACGCCATCGTGGCCATTCCACCGACCAGCCCGGGGCCAAACAGAATGCAGGCCATCGCCAACACCGCGGGCTTTCACTTCGCGGCCATTGAGCAGGGTGGCTCCAGCCTGTACCCAATCCTGGTCCTTAAGTCCACGAATCGCGAGGTCATGCGCGTACTGCTGAGCATCGGCGGAGTCGAAGTCGATCATTTCTCTTTGTGGCACGACAAAGCGGGGAATGCAGTCGCTCAGCCGCTGGCCGGCATCAGCGATCCCGAAACGGGTCTGTCCTTTCCGGATTTCAACGATGCAGCCAACCAGCACAACGCAGGGCTCTCGGCCAGCGACAACGCCGCCGGCGCGCAGATGTTTCAGACCAATCTGATCCAGCCCGAGCCATGTCAGTTCCTGGATCCGGCGTTTCCTCCGGTGTCGATCATCCGGCCGACACTGACCCAGAACGGCGGCGCCATGGCAACGATTCGCGCCTTCATGGCCAGCAATCTCCTGCCTAAGAATCAAAGCAAACAGTTCTTCGACATCGTTCTGGATGCCGCCGCGGATGCCGACAGAGTTCAACCCGAGACTCGGGGCTGACACGATGCGCGGCGTACGGGGCGTCGTGAGCCGGATGGCTCTTAGAGAACGACGTTTTGCTGCAGAGTAAAGGAAAGGAGGGCCCCCGGACGGACCTGAATGTGCTGTCCGCGAAGCACTGTATGCGAGGGATCGGCGACAACCGCTTCGCTGGTGACGGTATTGTAGGTCTGGCCCGTCGATCCCGTGAAGTTCATCAGCTGAAGCATGATATCGCCGGTTTCTGTGAGCCGGTTTCCTCCGGCGATCCCCGTTACCTGCAGCGTGGCCGTGGAACCGGCCGGAGCAATGGTGGTCCCGTTCACCACGATCGGCTGTTCCAGCGTGCCCTGAATAGTGTTCCCGATCTGTGATGCGTTGAGCTGCAGCGGATCTGCGACGCGAACCATGATCGCAGTGCCGGCGGGAACGATATTTCCGCTCGCCCGGATGCTGGCCGACGATGAGCTCGGCTGCGGGGTCACCACAGCCATGGGCGGCGGCGGCGTCGCGGCGACGGTGCCCACCGGCGTCGATTTGCCGGAATCGACCTCGAAACTCACATGAGCAACGCGCGATCTTGCAATAACGTCGGTGTGGCGGGAATGATCCTGCCGGAAGCGGATATGCGTCCGGTCGGCGCTCTCAAAAGTGCCGTGTATAACACGACCGTCTTTGAACTCCAGCGTATCTGCGCGGGCCAAAGCGCAGCCGCACAGGCACACACACAACACCGCTCGCACGGGCACTCCAGAGCAAGATTTTGCCCACCTCAGGTTACTCGCCGGATGTAACGGTGGCGCGCCGCTGGGGAACGCCGTGCTCATGGCAGTCGCCGCACTTTACAAAATGAATATCATGGCGGGTGGCGGCGGAGGCAAAGCTGGTATCCATCCTCTCGACATCGAGCCCGCAGTTCGACATTTTCGGATGACAGGTGGCGCAGGAGGCACGAGTCGCTTCGCCGTGCTGTGAGTGACAGGCCATACAGCTGATGCCTTCGTGGACGCCCAACGGAGTGCGGTCATCGCCGGAGCGAACCTCGCCCGTGTTCAGCGGAGCGTGGCACTGGTAACAGAGCGCCTGGCGCTGGTCCGGGCTCATCTTCACTGGCCGCCCGTGGTCCTGCACGGCGGGCAAAGGAAGATCGGCGAGAGCGACGTGAGCCAGCTCGCGGCGATCGAAATGCGCGAGTGAAGGCCGCTGGATCTCCTGAGCCGCTGCCGGATGCGGACGAGGCGCGCGGTCCGCTTTCAGCGGCTCACCCCGGCGGTGGATCTGGTGGCACGCGTAACACGGCGCCACCGGCGCATCGGCCCACCTGGCGTCCGCGAAGGTCCACGGGCCTTTGGTGTCGACAGGCCTGACGAGCGACCGGATGCCGCCTTCGTAATAACTGCCATGGCAGCGCAGGCAGTCGTCCATGAGCAGGCGCTGGCTGTTGTGTTTGGAGTCCAGGAAAACCTTCGCGAACGCAGAGCCGTGCGGTCCGGCCTGCCAATCCGCGAACTCCTGCCGGTGGCAGGTTTTGCAGCGCTGCATCAGCCGGACAACGTCGAGACCCCTGACCCGGATCTGTTCCGGCACATTGCCGCGGACGTGCCGCTCGGCGCGGCGCGCATTCGCCAGTTCGTCATTGGCGTGGCACGCGAGGCAGCTCACGGAACGATGCGTGGACTGCTTCCACGTTTCCCAGTTGGGTCGCATCTCGTGGCAGTTTGTGCAGCCTTCGCCAGCGGTAGCGCGATAGTACATGCTCGAAGCCGGCACGAACAGCAGGGCCGCGAGCATCGCGACGGCGAGTCCTCCGGAGGCAAACAGCGCGCGGCTCCCGATCATGCGAAGCGCGTGCCTTTCCAGTTACGCACCAGATGATGCGAGGCCCAGTAGGCCACCGCCATGATCGTCAGCGCGGGGTTGAAACCGCCGTTATTGGGGTGCACGCTGCCATCGATCACGAAAACGTTATCCACCTCGTGAAGCTGGCAGCAGCGGTTCACTACCGAGGTTTTCGGATCGTTGCCCATGCGGCAGGTCCCGGCCTGGTGCTGCCCGGCGCTGAGGCCCTGGGACGGCTGCTTCAGCCAGGTCTGGACGGCGCCCGCTTCCTTCAGCCATGCTTCCGCCTTGCGTGACATTGCCATCCCGACTTCGAGCGAGTGCGGGTGTCGGCCGCCGGATAATCGCGCGACGGGGATGTTCCAGTAGTCGCGGACCTCCGGGTCAGCTTCCACGCGCGCGGCGAACACCGGCATCTCCTGTGTGGGGCCCTGAATCATGACGGTGCGGCGGTAGGCTGTCCGCATGAAATCCTTGTGCGCCTGACCCCAGCGGGGTGTGCCAGGCGGACCCATGGCCACCATATGGTACGGGAGGCGGATGAATTCGTTCGCCAGCATCGCGCCGCCTACCAGGCCCGCGTTGCCGTGGTTGTAATCGCTGATCGCGATTTGCGCGCCCGGCCCGAGGTCATCGTATGTATCGAAAGGCATAAGACCGACCGCCCCGGTGTAGGTGTGGCCCTGAAGATTGCGGCCCACCCAGTCGTATCGATTGCCGAGGCCATTCGGGAACAGCGCGCTTTTGGAGTTCAGCAGCAGGCGCGCCGATTCGATCGCCGCCGCGGAGACAATGACCACATCCGCGTCCTGCCGCTGCAGATGATCGTGCGCATCGAAGTATTCCACGCCCGTGGCGCGGCCTCGCGAATCGGTCAGGATCTGCTTTACCACGCATTCGGTGCGGAGCTCGCAGTTGCCGGTTTTCAGCGCGCGGGGAATAACGGTATTGTGCGTGCCGCACTTGGCGTCCACCTCGCACGCGAAGCCCACGCACCAGCGGCAGCGCATGCAGGCCCCGCGTCCGTTGAAAGGGACGGTATTGCGCAGCATCGGGATATCGAACGGGTGCAGGCCGAGGCGCTTCGCCGCCGGATGCAGGAGCGCGTACTCACGATTTGGCGGAAGCGGTGGCATGGGCAGCGCACGCCGCCGCGGGCCTTTGAAGGGATTGGCCGAATCGTCTCCCGAAACTCCGATCTCCCATTCCGCCTTTTCGTAGAACGGCTCCAGCTCATCGT
>DASRCB010000333.1:0-2072 GCA_035653295.1 Bryobacteraceae bacterium | reverse complement strand
CGTTCACCTTCACGGGCTCGGCGGCGCTGACCGGAAACTGCGGCGCCAGCCGCGCGGGCCGGAAATAACCGCGGGAAAGCTGCTCGTTGGTTTCGAGGGCCTGGCGCAAAGGCCAGGGCGTCTGCCCTTCCCGATGGCTGGTCCGAACAAACTCCCACACACCGAGTCCGGCCAGCGCTGCAATGCCGCCGGTGATGAAACTCCGGCGCGTGCGGCGCGCCATTTCGGCGGAGATGGCGCGGTCGCCGGCTTCAGGCGTGGGCTGCGGTTTCTCGTCCGTCATTGACGTCCTCGGTGTGAACGATCTCGTAACCGGTGACCATGCCCCGGAAATTGTTCCAGCCGGCCCGGATCACCTGCGCGATGTGAATGGCAAAGAAAAGCACGTAGCCGATGGCCAGAAGGAAGTGTTCCAGCCGCGCCGCCTGGTATCCGCCGCAGAGCGCCGTAATCCACGCAAACTGCACTGACTTCCAGATGGCCAGGCCGGTAATCACCGATCCGGCTCCCATTACGATGATGGAGGTATACGCGATCTGCTGCGCGGCGTTGTACTTGCGCACCGGGAGCGGCTCTTTGCGGATGCCCAAATCGAACAGGACGACGTCGATCGCGTCCCGGAGCGCATGCCTGCCGGGAACCAGCAGGCGCCACTCGCCGGAAACGATGGTGTAGGCGACGTAAACAACTCCGTTGATGGCGAAGAGCCACATGAGCCAGAAGTGCCAGGCCATGCCCAGCGCCAGCTTGTGCGTCAGGCCGAGCGAGCGGTAGAACCAGTCCGGAAAGAAGTGAAACAGGGTGAAGTTGCCGAAACCGATGCGATAGGGATCGTAGGCCCAGTAGATCAGCGCGCCGCTCCAGATCATGAGGCTGAGGAGCGGAAAGTTGATCCAGTGCATCCAGCGGATGGCGCGGGGGTGCTTGCGTTCGATGCGTTTCACGGGGCGGTGTGCCTGTCTTCGTATGGTACTTCGCCGCCGCGGCTCAGGAAGTTACGGGCCGCTGCGCGATTTCACCCAGGCGATCTCCTGTTAGGTGATACGTGCGGGATTTGCCCCACGGATTCAGGAATCGGAGCCGGGGGGCCGCCAGTTCCGGTGGCACGCGCATTGCACTACCTGGGCCCTTGAAGAAGAATCCCAAGTATCGCCGCGCCGCGCCGGACACGACCCAGCGCCTGCGCCGCACCATGCAGGCCGCGTTTCTGGCGCTTAACGTATGGATCGGCATTGAGTTCTGGCGTTTCGTGCGCTTCTATGAGGCGGGCGCAGGCAGCGTTGCGCCGGAGCGGCCCGCGGGCGTCGACGGCTGGCTGCCGATCGCGTCGCTGATGAACCTCAAGATCTGGATCGCCACCGGTCAGGTTCCCGCCATCCATCCCGCCGGCATGTTCCTGCTCATCTCTTTCATGGCGATTTGCCTCCTGCTGCGAAAGACCTTCTGTTCGTGGATGTGCCCGGTGGGGACGATCTCCGAGTACCTGTGGGAAGCGGGGCGGCGGTTGTTCCGGCGAAACCTGCGGCTGCCGCGGTGGCTCGATGTCGGGCTGCGGGGGATCAAGTATCTGCTGCTGGCCTTGTTTGTTTATGTTGTCGTCTCGATGTCCGCCACCGACCTGCAGGCCTTTATGGATGGCCCGTACGGGATCGTTGCCGACGTGAAGATGCTGAACCTGTTCCGGTTCCTGAGCGCGACGTCGGCCGTGGTCCTGACGGGGCTCGTCGCCGGGTCGCTTTTCGTGCAGAACCTGTGGTGCCGCTATTTGTGCCCGTACGGCGCGCTTATGGGGCTGGCTTCGCTGCTGAGCCCGGTTCGCATTCGTCGCACGCCGGAGTTGTGTATCGATTGCGCCAAGTGCGCCAGGGCGTGTCCCTCGACCCTGCCCGTCGATCAGTTGATCACCATCAGATCGGCCGAGTGCACGGCGTGCCTGCACTGCGTGGCGGCGTGTCCGGCCGAAGGCGCGCTGGGCTTATCGACTGTCGGCGTCAGGCGGCGCGTACCCGCGTGGGCGGTCGCCTGTGGGATGCTTTTGATTTTTCTTGGGACGTACGTCGGCGCGCGCGCGA
>DASRCB010000332.1:0-2912 GCA_035653295.1 Bryobacteraceae bacterium | reverse complement strand
GTGATTGCGCGTCCACCTGAGTCGTATGAATTGGCACGAACGCGACAAACAGCGCGAGCATCGCCAGCACCGCGCCTACTGTGTATTTCGGGATGTGAATCCGCTGCCTGAAGTCGAACGGATCTTTGTCTTCCTTCGCCTGAGGTGCGGCCAGAGGAACATCTTCTTCGACCGTGACCGGCAGCGCCTCAGGGTCCGCCTGCAGCAATCCACATTGCGGACACAGCAACCTTCCAACCTCGACGCCCGCGCCACAGTTCCGGCAGGGCACTGTCGCCTGGCGTGAAGCTTCAGCAACCTCGGCGTCGGAACCCGCGGCTGCACTGGCTTCGGCCGAAGTCTCGATTTCGTTGCGAGCGGGTGACTGCGTCGACCTGTGATTCCCGTTCCCACGATCTTCCGTCTCAAACAGATCCTGATTCGTCGAATCCGGCAGCCTGACGTATGCGGCGTCCACGACGAGCGGACGCCGTTCCAGTTCTTTCTTTACCAGCTCAGCCGTCCGCTGCAGTGTTGCAACATCCCGGTCCTGGAACGCGTACGGTTGCGACGAGAACAGCTCAAAAATTCCCACCACCACATTGTTTCGCCGCACGGGAGTCACAACGATGGACTGCACGCCCATGCGCTGGCAGCTTTCAACCTCTACCCGCTTGTCGAATTCGACGTTTTCGCAGCGCAGTGTCTCGCCGCTTCGGATACACTCGCCGGACAATCCCTTCCATGTTTCTAGATGGACGCCGAGGTCGGGGGCCGTAGTGCCCGAGGTCGCACGGCACACCATGTCGGTGCCTTCGAGAAGGCCTATGGCCGCTCCCGTCGCTCCCGTGATGTACTGCACCCGCTCAACCAGCCGGCTGAGGATGGAATCCAGTTCGGATTTCGTGAGGGCCGCAACCTTGGGCCAAGGGTTTACGTTTTGATGAACACCCGAAGCTCCCGCCTGGGTCGGAACTCCGCCCAAAACCTTTGATTGCTTCGCCGCTGTGGGGGAGTTGTTCACGGTAAGACTCTGATCGATGCGCCTCAGACGCTTGTAACCGCCTGGCCTTCCTGGCGCGAATTTGCGGATTTTCCCAGCTCAAACGAGCGTAGGGAGGCCTTTCTGCGCTTGCCGGGCAATGACCGGAGTTTCCTCTGTACGCGCGGGGGTTGTCAAGGTTCTAAAGACCGCGATATTGGACTCGCCCGATGGTAACCCGTGCCACTCCAACGTCTCAGGCAGTAGAACAATTTTAAACCAGGTACAAGGAAATCAATGGGTTACGGGTGCTTTATTTCGGTTTCAGTGGTTCTGGGCCAGCTCTTTTTCATGCTCCGCCAGCCACCGATTCGTTCGTCTCCAGGCATCGGCAGTCCGCCCTCGCGTGGGCGTCACCCCTTGCGCCGCTGCCTGAGTGAACCACTTCACAGCCTCGAAATAGTCCTGCCGAACGCCATCGCCAAACGCGTAACGTACCGCCAGAGAAAGTTCGGCCTGAGGATCCCTTCCCGCCGCGGCGCGCTCCACAGTCGCCAGTTCTTCCGCCTTGGATCGTGGCCGGGATACATCGCTGACCTCAGTAGCTTCCATTCGAGCCACATTGATCGATCGCGACGGTCCGGTCCCCGGATTTTGCTGAGTCTTGACGTTGGCCCGTTCAGGAGGGCTTGGAACCGCGGCACTCGGCACCGCCAGCACGGCTGGAAGCACGTCTGGACCCGCAACCTGCGCCGCCTGGAGTGCCTCCTCAATACCCTTCGTTTCTGGCAAAGGCAGCGCGGCCCCGGTCGGCTCCTCCGCGGGACGTGGTGCATGCTTTTTTGCTGGAGCGCTCTTTGGTTTCGCCTTGACTCCCGCTGCCTTTGTCCTCGGCAGCGCGATCTGTGGCGCGGGGACCTCAGTAACGGCGGCGGGAGCGATCGGCTCGACCACCGGCGCCTCCGAGCTCTGTCCTTCCGGCGCTGGTGCTTGTTCCCGGTTGCAGAACTTCAGCCACACAACTGCAATCAGCAAGACTGCGCCCGCCGCCAGCAAGAGCTTTTTCGAAATGGTGGGGGCCTTCTGCTCATCTTCCTGCGCGGTCCGAAACAGTTTCAGCGCCGGCTTGCCCGGCTCGTCGATTTCCGGTTGCTCCAGCAGATCCGCAATTCTTTCCGGCCCCAGCTCGCAGACTAAATCGTCGTCAGGATCATGAAACGGCGCAAACTCCTCCGCGTGACTCTTCTTTGCCGCTGGCGGAAACTGGATCAGCGCGGGCGGTGGCTGCTGCGGTGTCGCTTCTGACGCATCTTCAATGATGAGCTTCGAGAGGTCGATGCTCACGTCGCGTGGCCGATCCTCGTCGGGGAGCGGCCTCGGTGGTGCGGCAGCGATGATCTCAGGTTTCGCTTCCGCAGCCGGGCGCGGCTCCTTCCCCGCCGGCTGTGGCATCGGCGCATGCATGGCCGTGACCGCCATCTCGGCCATCGTTTGCAGCACGGCGATGTCTTCGTGCCCGAACGCCTGCCGCGCGGGAGAAAACACCTCAAAGATCCCGATCACCTCTCCCTTGTCATAGAGGGGGACTACCAAAATGGAGCGGATCCCTAGCGCGCGGCAACTGTTTACATCCACGCGGTCGTCGGTTTCCGTGTCGTCGCACAGCATGAGCCCGCCTGTCCGGGCACATTCTCCCGACAGCCCGGACGCGAGGTCGAGCCGCGCTCCCTGCACTGGCGCTGTCGTCCCGGCACGGCCGCGACAAACGAGGGCGTCTCCGCTGAGTAGCGCGATGGCAGCCCCGCTGGCACTTGCGGCAATCTGGGCGCGCTCCGCGAGTAGAGTCAGCTCCTGGTTGACCCGCTCATTCTCTTTGCGGACGCGGGGCGCGAGGCCGGAGACGAGCGCGTCCACCTCAGCGTCGCTTAGCTCCAGGGTCGGAGCCTCCGAG
>DASRCB010000331.1:0-25716 GCA_035653295.1 Bryobacteraceae bacterium | reverse complement strand
CGGGTGAATCATGGGAACTCGAGCATGGTCCGCGCGGTGGCCTCTCAGGCCGAAAGCGTTTGCGTTTGTTCTCCCGGCCTCTAACCGGAGAGGCCGTCAGTTTTCTTTACAATCACGACTCGGCCGTCAGCCTGGCTTAGCAAGTCATTCAATCGAGACGGGGTGCAGCGGTCCAGAGAGCCTGGGCCTCGGTATTCAGCTCCATTCGGGTCCCCAAATGGTATCGGGAAACTGAGCCTCTTTGGTTAATATCCGGTTCGCACCGGGTTAACATCGGTTCGCACCTTACGTTGCCCGACTCGCGAGGCCGACGGTGTGTGTATAGTGATCCTGGCGCGTGCAGAGCACGCAGAACGGCTTCAATCGCATGCACGACCAAGTCAACGCCAACACCCACGGCTGCTCGAACGGCTATGTCTGGAACGCCTTCCAATGGATGTGTCAGTAACGCTGTTCGGGGAAGGCACCAATCGCGGCTTTCACCGTCACCGCCACGACAGAATACCGGCAGGCGGCCCCCAAGCGGGTCGCGTGCGTGCCTGAGGGTAAGCTCAAGTGGAACAGACATGCCGCAGTTCCTCTCACTCCGACCCCCGCAGCCTGTTCGAAGCACCCCGTGCAGCCTGCACTCCACACAAGACCGTTCCTGCGCACCTGTTCATTTCTCCCCAAAAAACGCCATACGTTCTGAGCCTTCCCCCGCTGATTTCTCGCAATGAACTGGTGAAAGCAGATTTGAAAGGGAGGCCGTTATGATTATCTGGGGCTGGCAGAGACGCCTGATCGATCTGGGTGGTCATGAGACCCGTTTTTGTCCGCGGTGCGCACAGGAACACCTGTTTCGTTACGCGCTGCAATACACATGCTTCCGGCTGTACTTCATTTTTGGAGTCGTGACTTCGAAACACGACCTGCTGCTCTGTACCTTCTGCGGGCAGGGCTGGCGTCTGAAGGCGGGCGAGGGTGTGCCGAGCGTGCGTCCATCGATTCCGTTCATGCACCGCTTCGGACTGCTTGGCTTGGTAACGGCGGTCGCGATCCTTGTCGGCATCACGGTGATTTTGCGATAATTCGACCGGGAGCGAACCGCGCGCGAACACAGCTCGCATTGGTTGCCGCGGTGCGGAAAAGCTGTCCTGCCGGGTTCACGGACCTGCCCGGTTTCAGTCGTGAAGAAGCGGAAGCGAAGGTGCTCTTCTGTTTGCAAAGCAGTTCCGAGGCCTTCAGTTGCAGGCCTTCCACGATCGGATCGAAGTAAGTCGATAGCCGTCCCAGAGGCAACATCGCCGCTTGTGATGGATTGAGCGTCGGCCTCACCATCGAGTGATGAGGGAGAGATAGAACGCTTCCGGCCGACGTTGTCGGGCATCTGAGCAAGGATTCCTGAATTCGGCGCTTTCGGCCAGGATTGGCCGCGCGCCTCCCGCCAGTGCTTCCGCGGTAGCATAGATGGACTAGAATGGCAGGACAACCGGGCTGTCCGGTTCAGCGGCGGTATGGGACGGGAGAATCCTTCCAGAGAAGTTACTCAGTTGCTGGCGAACTGGGGCCGGGGAGATCTTCACGCACGGGAGGAGCTGATCCCGCTGGTCTACAATGAACTGCGGGGCCTTGCCTCCTCGTACCTGCGGCGCGAGCGCAGCGATCACACCCTGCAGGCCACCGCACTTGTGCACGAAGCATACCTGCGGCTGGTGGACCAGCAGAGCGTGAACTGGGAAAATCGCCGCCATTTCTTCGGCGCGGCAGCACAGGTCATGCGCCGTATCCTCGTAGACCATGCACGCGCCCGGATCGCGACCAAGCGCGGCAGCGGAGCGGCGAAAGTGGCGCTGACCGAGGCCGTGGTCATGTGCCAGGAACAGCCCGGTCAGATGGTCGTGCTGAACGAAGCGCTGGAAAAGCTCAGCGCCCTCGACGAACAGCAGGGCCGGATCGTGGAACTACGTGTCTTTGGAGGACTAGGTGTCGAGGAAATCGCCGCCGTTCTGGGCATTTCCACTTCCACGGTCAAGCGTGACTGGGCACTGGCCAAAGCCTGGCTGTGGCGGGAGATCGGCAACAGCGGGGCTCCGTGACACAGCTCGACTGGAGCCGTGTGAAAGAGCTGTTCGGCGCCGCGCTCGAACTGCCGCCCGGCGAACGCGACGCCTGGCTGGCGCACGCCTGCGGTGACGACGAGCATCTGCGGGCTGAACTGAAATCGCTCGTGGCCGCGTATGAGTCCGAGCAGAACGTAACGAAAGCGACGCAGCCCAACGCGGCCGCGCTGGATGAGCTGGCAGCGGGGAAGCGCATCGGACCTTATCAGATCATCCGGCGGATCGGTATCGGCGGCATGGGCGCGGTCTATCTGGCCGTGCGCGCCGACGATACATTCAGAAAGAGTGTCGCCATCAAAGTTGTTCAGGCGTCCATCGGAACCGAGGAGATTCTCGAACGATTTCGCCACGAGCGTCAGATTCTGGCCACACTCGATCACCCTAACATCGCGAAGCTTCTGGACGGCGGCATCACCGGCGAAGGTCTGCCCTTCTTCGCCATGGATTTCATTGAGGGCGTACGTATCGACGATTACAGCGCGCAGCACAGGCTCTCGGTAAACGATCGCGTGCGGCTTTTCTGTCAGGTTTGCTCCGCGGTCCAGTATGTACATCAAAACCTTGTAGTCCACCGCGACCTGAAACCGAGCAATATTCTGGTAACGGCGGAGGGCGTTCCCAAACTGCTCGATTTCGGGATCGCCAAACTGCTCAAGCCGGATGTATTGGCCGATCTGACGCGGGCCGAGTCCCGGCCGCTGACGCCGGCCTATGCCAGCCCCGAGCAAGTTCGCGGCGAGCCGGTCACCACAGCCAGTGATGTCTACTCTCTGGGCGTTATTCTCTACGAGCTGCTTACGTCACACCTGCCCTGCCGTCCGAAGACCGATTCACCGCAGGAGGCGATGATCGCCATCTGCGAACAGCAGCCCGATCCGCCGAGCGCGGTTATCGGCAGCCCATCTGACGCCGAAGTTCCCGCTGCTGTAACGGCGGCGGCAATTGCCGGCGAGCGAGGCACGTCTCCGGAGAAGCTGCGCCGGCACTTGAAAGGCGACCTCGACAATATCACTCTGAAGGCGCTACGGAAGGAGCCGCACCGCCGCTACGCCTCCGTGGGGCAGTTTGCCGATGACCTGCGCCGCTATCTGGAGGGACTGCCGGTCTCGGCCCACCGTGATACGTGGACGTATCGCGCCGGGAAGTTTGTCCGTCGTCACGCCCTTTTCGTCGCCGCCGCGGTTCTGGTGGCGATTTCGCTTGCAGCAGGCATTCTGATTGCTCTGTCGCAGGCGCGAATCGCTGAAAGGGAGCGTGCCAATGCCCAACGCCAGTTTAATGACGTGCGCCGGCTGGCGACCTCGTTCCTGTTCGAGTTCGATGGGGCGATTCGCAATCTTCGGGGCTCGACGCCAGCGCGGAAGCTGCTGGTACAGCGGGCGCTCGAATATCTAAGGAGGCTGGAGAGCGAGTCACACGGAAATCTCGCGCTCGAGAGCGAACTTGCCTCCGCGTACATCAAGGTTGGCGACGTTCAGGGGAATCCCTACGGGTCCAACCTCGGCGACAACAAAGGCGCGGTGTGGAGTTACAATCAGGCGCTTCGTATTAGTCGAACTCTCGTGCAAGCCAACGCGCGCGATCCAGCCGCGCAGTTGGATCTGGCCCGCTCGCTGAAATCCCTGGGGCAGGTGCTCCCCAGCAACGGGAGTCCAACCGAAGGACTATCAGATCTGCGCACCGCGTGCGAGTTGTTCGCGAGGCTCAGCGCCTCCGACGCAGGCAATTCCGCGATCGAGGGCGAGCTGGCCAATTGTTACCAGGTTCGCGGCGACCTGCAGGGACATTCCGGTCTTCCTAATATGGACGACGCCGTTTCGGCGCTCCGCAGTTATCACCAGGCCCTGGCTATCTATGAGCGTCAGGCCTCCGCAAATCCGAAGAACCGCGATGCTCGTTATGGCGAAGCCATGTTGCGCGTCAAGATCGGGGATCTGGCGCTATCGCACGGCGATCTGAAGCAGGGCATGAGCGAGTACCATCGTGCCCTGGACTCGCTCGGCGAACTCTCCGCGGCCGATCCGGCCAATGCCGAGGCGCTGCGTCTGGTGGCTTTGGGCTACAGGAAGATCGGCGCCGCGCAGGAGGAATCCGGCGATACCAGGAATGCGCTGCGAAGCTACGAAAGGGCTGCGTCGATAAACGAAGTACTGCTGCGTTCCGATCCCGGCAACGCTCAGTTCGCCATGGCTCTGGCGATCACGCTGCGATATTCCGGGGACTTGCTCTCCCGGATGGGCGATACTGCCTCGGCCCTGTCGAACTATGAGAAGGTGCTGAATATTCTCAACCAGCTTTCCGCCGAGCAACCAGGGAACGTGCTGGTGCAGGGGCGGCGCACCGAACAATTGCTCTATATCGCCGACATCCTGCAGCGGCGCGGAAACAAACCGGAGGCGCGACAGAAAACGGCTGAGGCCCAGGCCATCACGAGAAGACTGGCGAGCCGCGAGGACGCAACGGCAGACGATCTGTACGCCTATGCCCTCACCTTTCTGGACTGCACGCCCGAAGAGATGCGGGATCCGGCGACCGCGGTTGAGTACGCCAGGCGGGCCGTCGAAAAATCGCCCAGGGACCCTGAAATCCTCGAGCTTCTCGGGCGCGCGTACTACGAAGAAGGCGACCGTCCACACGCCATCGTGGCAGCGGAACAGGCGCTCCGGGCCCTGCCGGCCGATGGCTCCGGTTCAGCGGCGCGGCGGCGGATCAATGCGCAACTGGCGAAGTTCCGGGCGGCTGGGAAACAGCGCTGATGCCGGCCGCGGCGGGAGGTGGTCCGGCGCTCCCGATGTAATCGCGCATGTGCAGGCCGGCAACAGCCTTCCAATCCCTGCCGTTCCATTTCCGGACGGACGATTCGAAGAATTGGCGCGGGCAGGTTTCGCACTTCCACAGCTTCAGCGTTGCGCTCAGGTGCATGCCTTTCTTCTCCTTCGCCTCGCCAAAACTGGATACAAGCTGCACCGCCGCAGAGCTATCGCCACTGTGCAGGGCAGCAGCCAGATCGGAGTGCATTGCCGCAAGCTGGCCGGGATCAGCGGTATAGCGCGTAGTTGATGAATACCTGCGCAGATACTTTCCGCACGCTGCGCAGTACGGCGCAGCACGCAAATACCAGTGCACGAAGAATCCACCAGCGGCAAATCCCAGAACCTGAAGGGCGGCGATGAGGTACCCGAACTGTCCCACGCCCACGGCGTCGTCGGGCCGGCTTCCCACCCAGCCAATAGACTGGTTGGTAATAGAAAGTCGCATGAACTGCCCAAAGGAAGCGAGCTGGGATATGTGCTGCCCGTTGACCTCGGTCCAGCAGTATCTTAGGAAATTCAGAACCACCCAGGTGGACAGCGCAACGCTGATGGTGTTGAAGAGCATCAGGCGGGTCGGCCGGTGATGGAAGAGTTTCGCGCCCAGGTAATACCCGCTCGAGGCAGCGAAGCCCGCGCAAAGCGCGCCGGCGGGTATAACAGACCAGCACATAAACGAATAAACGGCGATTCCGCACTTTGTTTCGAGGAGAGCCAGGGTTGTGGCTGTGAAAGCGCTCGTGGCGAGCCCAAAGGCTGTTACGGTCAGATCCTGGCCGGTCTTCGTTGCGTGCATGCTGCTTTTCATATCCGCTCCGTCAGGGCAAACGCGGCGACAGAAATGTGCCGATTACGGGCAAACCCGGGTTCGATACGGGCCGGGCGTAGTCTGGCAGCCCTGCGTAATCGCCGCGTTGGTGTCGTCGATGGCATTGGCGTTTCGTACAGCATTGACTCCTGAATTCCGGATATAAGTGGCTCCGGTGTTCTGCAGCCTGGTGTTGGCTGCGTTCAGCGGCTGCACATTCGCGCCGCCATCGACGGGCATCGGGGGCATAACCGCCGGAACCGCACCACTCGGCATGCCGATCGGTGCACCGGCGTTGACGGGCGCCTGCGCGCGAAGGCTTTCTTTCTCCAGGATCTGCACATATCGATGCGTCCGGACCGCCGCTGCGCGGGCCATGGCGTCGCCTTTTTTCTGCAACCTGGCCTCTTTACGCAGCAGCGCCTTCATGCCGGCTCCGATATTCGGAAGCGGTCGGGCGTGAGTGGTAACCATTGACATCGCCAGGGCGAGCGTGGCGACGGGTGCGAGCGTGTAGTCTTTCATAGAGTCCTCCCGTACAGTTCAGCGGGCGTCATCCGCTTTCAGTAACTCTGGCGAGAAAAACCGGCGTGAGGGATCACAGAAAACGAGCGACTGATCAGCGCGCGATTTCGGCGGCCGCCGCCACGCGCGCATCGCTGTCGCGAACCGGTAAACCGAGTTGCCGAACGGGTCGCGGATGTCAAACAGGATGTGTGCGCGCGGGCTGTTGTCTATGGTGGCCGCCGGAAGAGAACGCAACGCCTTAATGGTCCGACGGTTGTCCACCAGGAGCACCTGCTCGCCACGAGGAGCAAACAGCCGCCGGCCACCGTGGTATGGCGACCGGTCCCGTCGATCAGCAGAATGCGTGCGAGGCGCATTCAAGGGCAGAGCGCGCTCACCAAAAACAAGCCAGAAGCCGGCGATCAACGCCGCGCCGACCAGACCCAACCCGGCCAGCAGCTCGAAAGCAAAGGCTCCGTCGGAACCCGGCAGGGAGGCGTTCAGCGCAGCGCCGCCCAACAGAAACAAAGCCGTGAAACCGCCTGCGACGTAGAGATTCACGCGGCGCCGACGCGCGAGTTCACTGTGAATGAGCGCGGTCGGCTGCGGAGACATGAGCATGCTGGTTGTTTCCGCGAACCGCCGCGCTGGTTGCGAGCTGTTTGTACACCTGCGGCACCTTTTTCGTGGTGCTTTGGCAATGGTCAGAGCCTTGCACCCGCAGTCGAGAACATCGCCGCGACCCCGGAGGCGCCCGGCGAAATGGATGGACCACCGAGTCTTGCGAGGCGTTAATCGATCACATCACGCTGAAGCGCGGAGCGACTCGAAGCATGCGGGCCGCGTCAAAGTCGTGCGTCACAGGAAGGGGCACGTGAACCGCATCATCACGCTGCGCGGGAGAGACCAGCCGCGGTCGACGGCGCTGCGGGATTACGTCGGGCAGGCCTACAGCCATCGCCAGCAGCTCATGACGGTCATCGTGCATGGAAGCTGCGGGGGTTGCAGGGCGGGTGCGGCGACACGAATCTTGGCCCGGAATGTTGCGGCCCTTCAGCTCCCGATCCCGGCGCCCGGCAGAGACCGGACGCTACGAATCGCCAAAGCGGTAAACCGAATGACCGAAGGCGTCGTAAACCTGAAAGATGATATGTGCATGCGGGCTATAGTCGACAGTGGCGGCGGGCATCGAACGCAGCACCTTCATTGCCCGGTGATTGTTCGTAAGCAGGACCTGTTCGCCGACGCGCAGCAGGTATCCGCCCGGTACAGCGGCGACTGTGATCGCTCCGGCGGAGCGGCAGTAGCTCCCTGAGGAACGGTCGCGGCGCAGAGTTCTCTGGCCGAACACCATCCACAAAACGCCAATTAACGCCGCCCCAAACAGACCAATGGAGGACACCAGCTCGGAGGCGACCGCTCCATCCGGGCCGGGCAATGCAGCGTGGACGCTGACGCCACCCAGCAGAAAGACGGCCACGAAACCGCCGCCAATCCAGAGAATCACCCGCCGCTGGCGTGCGAGCTCGGCGTCGATGAGCGCAGTCATCTGCGGCGGCATGGGGATGCTGGCCCCCGTTTCGGCGGAAGCCGCCCCGGCTTCCTGAGGGCGCGATCCGGCAGCGAGCTTTGTTTGTGCCGCTTTGACAAGCGCCAAGGCCCTGACGCCAGAGATCAGGAACGCCGAGGCGATGACGAAGGCGGTTGGGGAGACGAACACGCCTCCAACCTTTGCAAGCATAAAGAGTAAATCGAAAATAGCGCCGGTTACGAGCAAGGCCGAGCCAGCGATCTTCATCTTTCGTGCACTCTGATTGTAAGTTTTCATCGGAATCTCCTTTCCGGACTGTGCCGATTCGAAAGGTCAACTCATGGCGAAAAAACATGGCCCCGGCAGATCAGGTCTCCTACAGGGACAAATTGAAAATGGACAAACACTCCCGGGCGAGCGAACCGGATGACGCCGAGGCCGTCATCACGGCGAAACGAGATCCAGAATTACCAGCCGTTACCGTGTTCTGGTCAACCGACTGATGCTTATGGCCTCCGACAACTCCGGAGGCCTGCAGCTCGTTGTTCAGCACCGACCGGGTCGCCAACTCGTAAACGCACGCGCGGCTGTTCGGTTACGGCGCGGTTTCGGCAAACGTTGCGCGGCTCGTTTCCAATCCAACCGAAAGCGTCCTAACGAAACCCAGGGAATGCAGTTTCCGCTCTCGATTCGGCGAGCAAAGAGAAACTCAAAACGGCGGCTCGTCGTCACAGCACGAAAGGGGGGGCCGGGAACCTTGGATCCCGGCCCGGGGTCGTGATCGCGGTTGTTTACGGGCACACGCGGACGCGGATATTGAGCGCGGGGTTGGGTGTCGTCTGGCAACCCCGGGTGATGGCCGCGTTGGTGTCGTCGATTGAGTTCCAGGTCTTTTGCATGTTGATTTGCGAGTTCCGCACGTAGTTGGCGCCCGCGTTTTGCAAAGCGGAGTTAGCAGCGTTCAGCGATTCTGTGGTGACGCCCGTAGGGATGTCGCCCTTGTAGCCCATGCGCCGGAGCGCCAGAGCATAGCGGTAATAGCGCATGGCTGCGGCACGAGCCATGGCGTCGCCCTGCTTCTGCATCATGATCTGGTTGCGCACCATCGCGTTGATACCGGCTCCGAAGTTCGGCATGGACTGGCCGTGGACAGGAAGCGCCGTAGCTGCGATCGCAACCAGCGCGGGAATCAGGGTAATCAGGTGGTTTTTCATATATTCTCCTTGTGGTACAGCGGCCTTCATCCGCTTTCAAAAACCCATGGCGAGAAAGCGCGTCGGCGGAGCTCACCAGAACAACATTTCTTTTCGCGCCTTTGGTGCGCCCGATGGGCGGGCAGAACGGACCGAGAGAATCCCGCGTCGCCGCCGTGATCCCTGGAGGGCTCCGTTTACGCTACTTGGCGGTCGTGATCATGTCCAGAGTCTTCTTCGACAGCCTCGCCACGACATGCACCTGTAGGTCAACTACTTCGGCAATGTCGTAGTGCATCGAGCTGCCGAGCACCATCGCGATCTCGCCGGGATTAAGCTTATAGCGGTCTTCCAGCCACTGGGACATCCCAGTGGTCGCCGCCTGCAGGGCGTCGTTCAGCGACCCAGCTACACCGGATACCATCACCCAGTCGGTGTTCTCAAACCACGGCTGCCCCAGCGATTTGCCTCGCACCAGTTCCACTGTGAACTCAAGTCCGTGGAGGTTTCCAAGGCGTTGCCGGTTAGCTCGCCATCACCCTGCGCCGCATATCCATCGCCAACGAAGAGCAGTGCTCCGGGCTGGAATACAGGTAGGTAGACTGTCGTGCCCTCGCGCAACTGGTTGTAGTCCATGTTGCCGCCAAAACCACCGAGATAGCCGGACCGAAACGATTGGTGTGCGGGAGGAGCGACGCCAATACAGCCCAACATGGGATGCAGCCGAAATGCGGCTTTGACGGGCACTCTAGCCCCTATTATCGGCGCTCCCGTTGCACTGCTGTGACTTGGAAGTCGTTGATCGCGCGGTTATGAACAGTGCCGGTGATCGACAGCTGTAAGCGTCCATACGGAACTGTCTCTGAGGTTTCAGGCGGCCGCTCGGCTTGCAGGGTGCCGGCGACGAAGGCCGAAAAAAGAGCTGCTAACGAACGTGTCTCCACGACGGCCTCAATTCGGACGGTGGCAGTACAGGATATCTTGACAGCGCTGCCGTCGGGCCTCGTGTATTCATCTGCGTCGGGCGGCGTGTAACGAGATTCGGGAAGCTCAGTCCTTACCAAAGAGATGTCATCAACAGTGACGCTCTTGATCTGCGTTATCGTCTGTATGGAACCGCCGAGATCCGCCGGGTCGCTCGCCCGGGTCGCTGGTGTAACATCCTTTCTGTAAATTCGGTTCGGGTCGATGAGGCCTTAGGCGGTCGATCCGAAGCTGTTCTGTTGCGGGCCGGAGCGAAGGCGCGCCGGGTTTGCGCGCCGCAGCGGAGGGCCGGAACAGAACAGGGCGACCTTGTTTTGGCGGGCCAGATCTGTTTTCCTTCTTAGAAATGGCGAATTTCAAACGAAGGAGGACGACATGGCCCACCAGCCCGACTCTACCGTGGTCGAGGCGGTTGTTCAACTACTTTGTGAGAACGATTGGAGAGCATGGCCGAAGCCGTACGCATTCTGCTGAACGACGCCATGAAGGCGGAGCGTTCCCAGTCCCTCGGCGCCGGCGCTTACGAGCGCAGCGACAAGCGCCGCGGATACGCCAATGGCTCAAGCCGAAAACCATCAACACCCGGCTCGGCTCGATGACCGTGCAGATTCCGCAGGTGCGCGGCGGTGGAGTTTTACCCTTCGGCGCTGGAGCGGGGCGTGCGCAGCGAGCGCGCGCTGAAGCTGGCCATCGCTGAGATGTACGTGCACGGCGTCTCCACCCGCAAGGTGACCCAGGTGATGGAAGAGCTCTGCGGGCTGGAGGTCAGCAGCACGCAGGTGAGCCGCGCCAGCCAGCTGCTGGATGAGGAGCTGGCCACCTGGCGGAACCGGCCGCTGGGCCGTTTTCCCTACTTATTCTTCGACGCCCGCTACGAGAAGGTGCGCCATGGTGGTGCGGTCGTCTCCTGTGCAGTGTTGATTGCGGTGGGCGTCGGTGAGGACGGCAAGCGCTGCGTGCTGGGCGTCAGCGTGTCGCTCAGCGAGGCGGAGGTGCACTGGCGCACGTTCATGGAAGGACTGCAGGGCCGTGGCCTGCATGGCGTGGTGCTCATTGTCAGCGACGATCATGCCGGCCTGCGCGCCGCCCGCGAAGCGCGTTTTCCCGACGTACCCTGGCAGCGCTGCCAGTTTCATCTGCAGCGCAACGCCGTTCATCACGTGCCGCGGGTGTCCATGCGCGCCGAGGTCAGCGCCGACCTGCGTACCGTATTCGATTCTCAGGATCGGGCGGAAGCTGAGCGCCGTCTCCGCCTGGTCGTCGACAGAAATCAGTAACGAGCTCCGCAGCTCAGTGCCTGGCTCGAGGCCAATGTGCCCGAGGCGCTAACCGTGCTGGCTTTACCGGCCATCCATCGCAAGCGCCTGCGCACTTCCAATCTGCTGGAGCGCATCAACAAGGAACTGCGACGCAGGACCCGGGTGGCCACACTCTTTCCGAACGAGGCCGCGCTACTGCGGCTCGTCGGTGCGGTGCTGGCCGAGATCAGCGACGAGTGGGAGACCGAGAAGGTGTATCTCAGGATGGAAAGCAGCGGTCCGCCAAATGAGGAGTAGCGAATTTACAGAAAGGGTCTTGCTTTATCTTGTCCTGAGCCGGTTGCTGTGAACTTTACGCATGCTTTTTCGTAAGGATTAGCAATGCTGCCACAAGCGCTCGACTCGTTTCTCCAGGACCTCCGGTTCGGCGCGCGTACGCTGCGCAAAAGCCCCGGATTCACCGCGATCGCCGTAGTTACCCTTGCTCTGGGCATCGGCGTGAATGCGGCCATCTTCTCCATCTTCAATGCCGTGGCGCTGCGGCCGCTTGCCGCCGCGCACCCGGAGCGCCTGGTCACGGTCGATCGGCAGGTGCAGCATGGGTTTACCGTCTTGTCGTGGCCCGATTATCGCGACATACGCGACAGCGGCAGAATGTTCGAGGAAGTCGCCGCATGGACGCACGCGCCACTCACCTTCGGCCCTTCGATCGCGCCCAACGCCATCGCCGAGGACGCGCGCGGCATGATGGTCACCGACAACTATTTTCGGGTGTTCGGCATCCAGCCGGTGCTCGGCCGCTTCTTCATACCCGAAGAGGGGCGCACGCCCGGAGCAAGCCGCGTGGTGGTGCTCAGCGAGGGGTACTGGCGGCGCCGGTTCGGCGGCGACAAGTCCGTCGTCGGGCGCACGGTCCTGATCAACCTGCAGCCGTTCACAATCATCGGGATCGCACCGGAGAGCTTCGTCGGTCCTGACCCGATGCCATCGGACATGTGGCTCACAGTCATGATGCAGCAAATGTTCATGCACCGCGATTTGCTGAGTGACAGCGATGGGTCGTGGCTGCATGTCATCGGTCTGCTGAAGGCGGGTACACCGATCCGCGAGGCACAGGCGGAAATGGACGTGCTGTGGTCGCAGATGAAGCGCGGGCGGCGCAGCGAACCAGGCGAGCGGATGAGTATCTCGCGCGCCACCTTCCTGCCGCCGAACGGACGGCCAGTGGTAATGCCGATGGGCATCCTCGTGCTGGTGGCCACCTCCATGGTCCTGCTGATCGCCTGCGCCAATGTGGCCAATCTTCTGCTGGCGCGGGCTTCGGCACGGCAACGCGAGATCGCTGTCCGCTTATCACTCGGTGCGGGACGGGCGCGGCTGATCAGACAACTTCTCACCGAAAGCTCATTGCTCGCCGCCATGGGCGCAGTCCTCAGCTACGCGTTCTTTGGTAAAGTTCCGCGCCTGTTATGGATGATGATCCCGCAGGCCCCGGTAGGGTTCGACTTCAGCCCGGACGTGCGCGTGATTACGTATACCGCTGCTCTGGTGGTGATTGCAGCGGTCGCGTTTGGTCTCATGCCCGCGCTGCACGCCACACGAGGCGAAATCAACCGCTCCCTTCGTGTCCGTCACACCTTCGTTCGTGGAGCTTTGGTCACGGTGCAGGTTGCCGTCTGCCTCGCCCTTCTGGCCGGAGCAGGTCTGCTCACGCGGGCGCTGGGCAGGGCGCAAACTGTGAACGTCGGCTTCAACACGAAAGACGTGGTGACGCTTTCCACCGACGCGCGGCTGCACAACTACGATGCGAAGCGGCTGCTAATCGTGAATGATGCAATCGCCGAGCGCGTGCGAAGCCTCCACGGCGTGCAATCGGTGGCCCAGGTGGTCATGGTTCCGCTGAGCTCGAACACATGGATGGGCGGCTTCAGTACCGATCCCCGGCGGAAGCCCGACGGGCCCGGTTTTCCCATCGCAGGCTTCAATGAAGTGTCGGCTTTGTATTTTGAGACACTACAGATCCCGATCGTCAGCGGCCGTAGTTTCACCGATGCGGAAGTCCGGGCAGACCGGCAGGTCGCGGTAATCAGCGCATCGACCGCGCGCACGTTCTGGCCGGGTCAGAACCCCGTTGGCAAGCACTTTTTAGCGACCGCGACTTCGAGATCGTTGGCGTTGCAGCGGACGCGCGCAACGACGAACTGTGGAGCGAAGGATCGCCGTTCATTTATTTCCCGCTGGCGCCTGCATCGCGGGCTCTGGCCGACGCCCGAATCGTGATTCGCACCTCCGGCTCCGTGCGGCAGCTTGCCGCGGCGCTGCCGGCAATCGTGAAGTCGGTGGATGGAGCGCTGAACGGGTCGGCGGCGCTTCTGCAGGACAACATGGCCTTGTGGCTGATTCCTTCGCGGGTCGGCGCCGCGCTTGCCGGTTCACTGGGGCTGCTGGCCATGGTGCTCGCTGCGATCGGCATTTATGGCGTGACCGCGTTCGCCGTAGCGCAGCGCACGAAAGAGATTGGCATCCGTATGGCCCTCGGCGCCGATGCGCGGCACGTTCTGCGCAGCACCGTTGCACAATCATTGCGGCCGGTGCTGATTGGCCTCGGCATGGGGCTGCCGCTCGCCGTCGGACTCGGCACGCTCATGCGGAAGATCCTGTACGGGCTCGCGCCGTTCGACCCTATCGCGCTCGGCGGAGTTTGCGCATTCCTCATTAGCGTGGCGCTGGTCGCGATTGTCATTCCGGGCCGCCGCGCGGTGCGCATCGATCCGGCGGTGGCGCTCCGGCACGAGTAGAATTCATGTTGAATGCATGAAGGGAGCGAGCCCTGTGAACGGCATCAGCATGTGCATAACCAGCGGGCGCCCGGAGAGTTCATCGACAAGTGTACTCGGTTGTTAGGCTCCATTCGCCTCCCCAGATGGAACGCCACCTGCGGCCGTTCGGTTACGAGCTTGGTTTTCGCGCGGGGTTGGACAGGCGCTGCCCGGTTCGTCTTTGGCCGATCCGCACCATCAGTTTTCACGGCCGTCGTAGTGTTGCACATTGGAGACCTGCATCTTGCCGTTCACCCGCTCGAGCGTTGTCAGCGTACAACCAACTGATTGGGTGTGCTCAGAGTTCCATGTGGGCGTTAGCTTCTCCTCATGCATGAGCACCAAACGATTGCCGTGTGCCACGTGATACATATTCTGGGCGCGGCTGCAGCGACCCGGACCCAACAGAATCGACACGATGATATTGTGGCCAGCTGCGTCGAGTTCCAGCCCATTGCTGCTGATCGTAGACAGGGCTTGTGTGAAATCGTTTGAAATGAACCTTCCTGAAGTCGGAGAGTATACCCACCAGGTTTGCCTGCCCCACAGCGCCCCGCGGTCGCGTAAGACGGCGATATCAAGATAGCCATCAAAATTCGCGTCGTCCACCTCGAACCACCTCAGAAAGCATTCGGGGCCGCAGTGGCTCTTGACCTTCAACGACTGGATCAGAGCCTCTGTTTCGCAGGAAAAAACACGAATCCAACCTACCCGTCGAAGACTGTCTTCGGAGCCGTTGTTCGCTGTCCCGGTGTCCGGGTCTAACCGCAGGTGCAGCTCCGGACCTTTTGGGCTGACCCTCACGCGCAGGTCTTTTCTCATCACCCGCAAGTCAGCGATATTCAGCGAGTCCTTAGGCCCGAACGCGCCGAAAGCGGCGCAAGAACCCCCGTCTTCCAACTTTGTCTGCGCCGTTGCGAGTCCTACCTCAAGAAGCAGCCCGAAGACCATGAGGCGGAGCATCTTAGCCTCTTAGCGTAGCGCGATGGCGCAGAATTGCGGTAGTGTGCCGCGTTGGCTCCATTCGGCTCCCCGGTCGGGAAGTGAAAACTGAAGCCGTTGGGTTCTATAAGAGGGGATGTCAAGAGAAAAAGATATCCCCGAGGAGTTGGACCCGAGCGAATGTGTGTCGACATCCAGCCCCATTGCCGCAGGTGTGGGCAAAGGCGCGCTTAATGACGAAGGGCCGGGAAGAAGCGGACAATTCTCAACAGACACAATGGGTTCTACTTCTTCCGCGTCCTCGGGACTGTCACAGCCACTGAGCATGGAGACATCGCTGCTTTCCAAACCTCCTTTGCCTCCTATGAGGAAAAGTTTTTCGAAACGGCCCGAAGCCGTCAAGGGCGGGCCGAACAGGCGCCGGCGGAGCGACACCCTTGACGGCTTCGGGCCGTTTCGAAATGATTCGCAGGCGGGGAAAGGACGGAAACGTAAGGCCGATTCGGAGCCGGAAGCGCTTCTAAGCGGAGGTGGCGATATGTGCCGTCAACCATGGTTCTATCTGAGACTCGTGGCCTATAGCTTTATTCGGTTATCCGAGGGGGCATAGGGTTACAGAAGAGACTTTGCGCATTGATGCGTGTTGCCTGCCTATCCAACAGCTGGATACTCTCCCTCGAACTCGAGCGCTTCCAGAATCGAATGAGCAGCGGCAGCGATGAGCCCGCACGTGGGTTGACCCCGCTGGCATCAGGCGGCCTGCTGTTTCAATCGTTCCGGATCGAAATTTTCTCCTTTCTTCCAAACTCTCAAAACAATCGCCGCCAGCTTACGCGCGACCGTCAACCGCGCCAGCGCCGGTTTGGCGCCTTTGGTGAGCAGTTGCTGATACAAAATCGAGAGTGGATCGGCAGCGCTCACACCCCCAAACGTAGCTGCGCTCTTGAAAATGCTCTTAAGCTCATGATTATGGTTCACGTTCAGCCCGCGGATTAATGGCGTCTTCCGGGAGCGCTGTAACTGGCCTCCGCTGAAGCAATATTCAGCGCTCGTGCGCGTCTGCAGGGCCAGACCGCAGTAGGCCCACAGCTGCCGCTTCGTTCGGAAACGGTGCGGCGTTTGCAGCAACGCAATGAGCAACGCAACGCGAATCGGCCCCAGCCGCGGTATCTGCTGCAGCAGCGCGCTCGCCGGATGCCTCTGGCTTTCGGCCACCAGCTCCCGCCGCACTTCTCGATGCAAGGTCAAACTGTCGAACTGTTGATACAGCCACTCCGCGCGCCGGCGCACACCCGCCTCCGACAGTTGCTCCAGCCAGCTGCCGCGGTGCCGGCGGGAATAGACTCTCCGGCCGCCGCAGGCAATGGCCCAGCTTCGATATAACCCTTTCAGGCGATTCATCGCGCGTGAGATCTTTGCTCACGGTCAGATAACTGTGCGCCAGTTCCCGCAGCGTCCGTACTCCGCACTCCCCGTGATACACCGGCGACAGCAGTCCTGCACGCAACAGTTGGGCCAGCTTCCGCGCGTCCACTCGATCATTCTTGTTGCCCACCTTCAGCAAAGCATTCCGGCGCGGGTCGCAAACGATCACCTTCTCGACGCGCGCCTTGAGCAGGTCATACAACCAGGCTGCGCACGTACCTTCCTCGAATGCGACCCACAGGCTTCCCCGCAGACCTTCCATAAACGCCAGAATGCTGGCCGCCTTTGTCTCTATAGTGGCTTCCAGCATCAGCTTGCCGCGGCCATCCATGACCGCAATGGAAATGCTTGCCTGATGGGTATCCAGGCCAATATACTTTCTGCAGTCCACCAGGGTGCTCCTTTCTGTCGGTCTCGACCCGACGTTTCAGCCTACGCTGAAAGGGGCGCCCTCTTATAATGCGTTACAGCGCGGGTTACCACAGGGCGCGAAGGCCGGAGGCATTGTACCTTCCCAGGTTCTCAAGTACGAAGAAGTGCACTGGCTCGCGTGCGCCGCACGATACGCGTGGTGCTCTTCTCTCGCGTATGCGGCGCTACGTGCGCGAGCCGGCGAGCGCCACCCCGACGGCCCGTACACCATCGTTCAATGACGTCGCGCGCGCCGCAGTCGCTCAGGGTCATCTGTCCATCGTGTCCGCTGTCGGCCGTCTTCGAAGTTGCTGCCATGGTGACGGACGACAAACGCGCGGAACATTGGAAGGATTTCTTCGTCTAAACCATCCATGGAAACCCTGTGGATGGACATCCGGCATTCACTTCGGCTGCTGCGGCACAGTCCGGGCTTCACGATCACGGCGATCGCCGCGCTGGCGATGGGAATCGGCGCTAATACCGCGATTTTCACCGTGGTTGACGCGGTCCTGCTCAGACCGCTGGCCTTTCCCCGGCCGGAGCGGATTGTCACTCTGTTGACCAAAACTCCACAGGGCGGGTTCCCCGGCGCGTCGGTGCCGAAGTACAACACCTGGCGCCGGCAGACCAGAGTGTTGGAAGATGTCGCGGCGTACGATGCCGGCGGACCGGGTCTGAACCTCAGCGGCGGCGATCATCCCGAACAATTGAAGGGGATTCACGTCTCTTATGAGTTTTTCAACCTGTTCGGCGCGCAGGTATCGCTGGGCCGCACCTTCAGGGCCGAGGAAGATCGTCCCCGCGGTGGCAACGTGGTCCTGCTGTCTCATGGGCTATGGCAGCGCCGTTTCGGATCCGATCCAGGCGTCGTGGGCAGAATGCTGACTCTCGGCGGCGAAGCGTACACCGTCATCGGAGTGCTGGCCCCCGATTTCACCTTCGATCCGCCGGCCGATGTTTATCTGCCCTTCCAGGCGGATCCGAACAGCACGAGTCAGGCACACTTCTTCCAGGCTGCGGCCCGACTGAAGCCGGGAGTGTCACTGAGCCAGGCCAGGGCCGCTCTCGATCTGGCCGGCCAGGAATTCAAGCGGCGTTATCCGGGCATCATGGACAAGAACATGAGCTTTACGGCCGAGCCGATGCAGGCGTTAATGGTGCGCAACGTCCGCACCGCGCTTTACGTGCTGGTGGGCGCGGTTGCCTGCGTGCTGCTGATCGCCTGCGCGAACGTGGCCAGCCTGCTGCTGGCGCGCGCGACCGGGCGCACCCGCGAGATCGCGATTCGTGCCGCCGTCGGCGCGGGCCGCGGCCGGATTCTGCGCCAGCTTCTCACCGAAAGCGTCTTTCTCGCGATTATCGGCGGCATTCTGGGCCTGTTGCTGGGCGCGGTGGGCGTGCGCGCGCTGCTGGCGGTCAATCCCGGCAATATTCCTCGCATTGGCCCGGAAGGGGCCGCAATCACTTTGGACTGGCGGATCCTGGTTTTCAGCCTGGTTTTGACGCTGCTTACCGGAATTCTGTTCGGATTGGCGCCCGCCCTGCACGGCTCGCGCGCCGATCTGAACCTCGCGCTGCGCGAAGCGGGTTCGCGCGCCAGCTCAGGTTTCCGTCAGAACAAAACGCGCGGCGTGCTCGTGGTGGTGGAGATGGCGCTGGCGATCATGCTGCTGATCGGGGCCGGTCTGCTGATTCGGACCTTTGCCGCATTGCGCAGCGTAGCGCCCGGCTTCAATGCGCACAATGTCCTGACCATGGACACCTCTCTTAACGGAACGCATTTCAACAAGACCGCCGCCATGACCACCATGACCCGCGAAGCGCTGGACCGAATTTACGCGATTCCCGGCGTGGAGACCGCGGCGGCGACCTCCTATTTGCCACTGCAGGGCGGTCTGGGACTGGGATTCGTCATTGAAGGCCGGCCGCTCACCAATGGCCCGGCGCATGGGGGCGCTTCCTGGAATTACGTCACCTCGGGTTTCTTCGATGTGTTCCGGATTCCGCTGAAGCGCGGCCGGCGCTTCACGGACCGAGACGACGCCGCCGCGCCGCCGGTGGTGATCATCAATGAAGCGATGGCGCGGCGCTACTGGAAGAACGCGAATCCGATTGGGCAGCGGCTGATCATCGGCGGGGGAATGGGCCCGGGCCTTGTCCAGCCGCCGCGA
Source organism: Bryobacteraceae bacterium (assembly GCA_035653295.1). GTDB lineage: Bacteria > Acidobacteriota > Terriglobia > Bryobacterales > Bryobacteraceae > DASRCB01. The sequence goes on along the minus strand of DASRCB010000331.1, from coordinate 6,751 downwards.
GAGATTATCGGCGTGGTCGGGGACGCGCGCGATGGCGGCCTCAACAACGATCCGTTTCCGGCCACCTTCGTGCCGCTCGCCCAGGTGGGAGATGCTTATATGGAGCTGAATAATCGCTTCATGCCGCTGAGCTGGGTGGTACGCACCAGAGTGGCGCCTTTCTCTGTCTCCGCTTCGATCCAGAAAGCGTTCCAGGATGCCGCGGACCTGCCCGTGGCACATATGCGCAGCATGGAGCAGATCGTCAGCCTGTCCACCGCGCGTGACCAGTTCAATAGTCTGCTGCTGAGCATTTTCGCCGCGGTGGCGGTGGTGCTCTCGGCGATCGGACTGTATGGACTCATGGCTTATTCGGTGGAGCAGCGGACGCTGGAATTCGGTATCCGTCTGGCGCTGGGCGCGGACACGTCGCGGCTGCGGAACATGGTGGTTCGCCAGGCCATGATCCTGGCCTCGGTCGGTATCATGGGCGGCCTTGCGGCGGCGTGGGCGCTTACCCGGGTCATGGTGAGTCTGCTGTTCCAGACGAAGCCGAACGACCCGCTGGTATTCGGATCGGTGACAGCGTTGTTCGTCGCCGTGGCATTCGTGGCGAGTTGGCTGCCGGCGCGTCGCGCGCTGCGGGTGGATCCGGTGACCGCGCTGCGCTTCGAGTAGAGGCGAGCGAAGAGTTTTCGCAGTTTCGGTTGTTATCAGTCATCCGTGCTTCCAGCAAATGAATGCTGCTGCATGCTTGTTTGCTGCGAACGTCATGTGCGTCGTAACCGCTGCGGAAACCGAATAGCTGCACTTTGCGCTCTCATTCGGGGGCCCGAACGGTCATCAGCAGAGCCCAGCGGATTCTTCGGCCGCCGGCCGCGGCGCCTGGTCCCCTGAAGCGCATCAATTGCCGATTCGGCTTATCGCGCTCCTGAATCGCAGGAGAAAGCTGCGGCGGCGGCTCACTGGGCATTGACCCTCAGTTTCGTTCGGTCGCGTCTGGCGAGGGCCGGTGCCTTGGCCGCAAACATAGGATCGTTCTCGCGCGAGTCAGCAAGGATAGCTCGGTTCGGGTAAAGGTCACAGTCCGCGCAGTGTCGCCCCGGCCCGCTCATTGATGGCATAGCTGATGAACGCCTCCGCGTGTTGTGCGCCGCACTCCATGCCTCGAAAACGGCTCATCTTCTCGTGATAGCCATAGAAATCGGCCGGCTCCTGGCTGCCGTGGGCGAAGCAGGCGCGGCGCTTGGCCGGTTCGAACGCCGTGATGTCGACGAAATCGGTGGGATGGAAGTTCTGCGTCTGCTCGCCGGTCATTACCTCGAAGTAATACAGCTCGAATTTCTGTTTCGCGTGCTGCCAGGCGTCGTACACCAGCAGCGAGACCGCGCGATGATCGCGGTGCGTGTCCACTGGAAAATGCGTAAAGACGATATCGGGGTTCAGGCCGTCCAGTAGTGTGTGAAACTCGTCGTAGCGGGCCGGGGTCACTTCTGTCGCCCCGTCGATCTGGCCGGCGAAAACAGGACTGGCGCCGAGAATGCGGCAGGCGGCCTGGCATTCGACGGTGCGAATGCGCGCGGCCTCGTCGTGCGATTTGCCTGGGATTCCCGCCTCGCCGCGCGTGAGATACAGGGATACCACGTGGTGTCCCTGGGCGGCGTACCGGGCCATCGTGCCTCCCGCGCCGGATTCCGGATCGTCGGGGTGCCCGCCGGCGACCACCACGCGAAGCTTCTTGTCGGACGACTCGCCCGGTGCGGCGAGCGCGCTCACACCGACTCTCAGCATGGCGCGGCGCGAAACGTGTGATGCCATGAATCGGTTATATCGCGAGCGATACTATCCTCACATGGCATGTCCGTTCGGATGCACATGCCGCAGCGGGTTCGTACTGAAACCGCGATATAACCGGAGCGCTGCAGTCTGCTCCAGCCGTTCGGGGACCCGAATGGAGCCAAACAACGAGCGACAGGCCCTCTGGACCGCTGCATCCGATCTCGTTTCAATGAGTTGCTAAGCGCAGGATTACGGCTGCGGCAACATTGCACAGAAACTCAACGACACCTGCGGAGCCTGCCGGCTCTGAACATCACCGCGACACTGTTGTCAATTTGGCTGATGTCGCATGCGCACGATGGCGCACGCTATGCACTGTCTGCGACGACAAGCGCGAAGGTGCGAAACAGCGAGCGCAGGGCCAGAAACCCAAGTAGGAAAAGACCGACGAGCATTCAGCCTGATTGCGCACGTTATCGGACTCGTAACGGTAATGCGATGTCCAGCTCGCGTGCGGCGCGAGTCAAAGGGTGTGGGGTGCGGCGAGAAACGGGACCTCGTATGGCCCGATAATCGGATCTGGCCTCATGGCCATGTGGAATCAGTCATTTGCGATTGAGTGTTACACGGCCCGTAAGCCGGTTGCGAGACGTGCACCCTGGTTTAACATGGCGTAACCGGTGATCAGCGCATGTGACATCCGGACTCGCAAGCCACTGATTTCACAGTGGCCATGGGGCAGATCCGATTATCGGGCCATACGGGATCGCGTCTTCGGTCGGGTGCAACAAATCGTCAGCTCGTGGTTCGCGGTATTCTTCAGAAGTCGGAACTGGTGAACGTGCCGTGCGAGGATCCGAGGCGCTGTCGGCTCGCGGCGGCGCCGGACCCTGAAAACAGCGCCGCCCGGCACCGATACTCGAGTGCGTTGATCAGAGCTCACGTTCATCGAAGCTCGCCAAACTGCGTATGACGGCTACTGCAGAGTAATGAGCACCTGAATCAGGCCCTTGCCTCCCCTTAGGGGTTCAAGTGCCTTCGCCACCACCGCCCCGAGCATTTTGCTTCGGTCCGTGCCCTTCATCGCGTGGCCGGGTGTTGTGGAACTCACCAAGAGATCACCGGGTTCAATCGGGCCATTCTCGGCGCTGACCTTGCACGGAACTATACCGGTAATAGCCACTGGCACTTCTCCCGAAGACTCCGTCTCATCAGCGCTATATAAGCTTCCCAGTACCCCGGGCCTGGTGGAGTAGATTCCGGCAACCAGAGTGGAATAAGCCGAGTGCGACCGGGCGAGCCGGCGCGCGCCGCTGCGGTCAATGGCCAGCAGATCGCCCGGCTCATAATAGCCGCGGTCCCCGGTTACTTGCATCGATTCCGCGAAATCCGCACCAAACGGCCTGAAACCGCCATCCGCAAATACCCTTCCCTGGCCATCGACGCGGAATACGTTCTTGCTCGCGCCCTCCGGGCCAGACGAGCCGACAATTATGTTGCCCCGAGCGAGATTGACGAACTGCCCGCCCGTGCCGTCCCTGCTCGCTGCTCTGCCGAACACGCCGACGGCATTGCCTGTTGTGCCCACCGCGTCTCCACGGGCGCCGAACGCGAATCCCGTTTTCGAGAAAGTGGCACCGTAAACACCACCACCGGTTGTTTCACCATTGCCGATCCCTATCACGCCTATGCCGTAATTGTCGGCATCTCCACGGATGCCTCCGCAGAAATTGTCGTGCGGGCAGATGGAGTGTCCGAGTACAGCGTACGGTGCAGGTCTATCTCCAGTCGCGTCGAAAACCTCGAACAGAGCCTGCGGATTGACCGAGCCGATCGCCACTCGTCCATTGGACTGGATAATAGGCGAGTCTCCAACTACGGTCGCCGACGTGAACTGCGGAATTGTGTTGGGAGTGCCACTACCAGTGATACTCTGCGCCGACACGGAGGACATACAGATTACGCTCAAACAGACGGGAATCAGTTTCACATTACCTCCATCAGGGATTCCGGTATCAATCGCGGACGTTACGTCCCGGATGTTACCGCAACAGGCGTGGCGGCTGTCACGGTACGGAATAGTTTATCTGCCGAGTTGGTTGTATCACCCGTCGTCACGCAGGTCAAGCATCGCGGTTTACGGCTACGACTCCGACGATCATTCTCAAGAGCGTCCATCCTTTCCAGGAAGTGACGGATGCCGTAGGATCGTCGGTCTCAGCACGATCATCGGCGCGCGCTAACGGCGCGTGGACCCACCCGGCACCGCCGTGGCTGCCGTGAACCAGAGCCCTTGCAACGCGCGTGCGTCGGCGAAACCCGCCGTGTTTCTGTCGGCTAATGGGCCGCTTTCGCCGGGGAGTTGGCGCACGGCGGCTCGCGACCGCGCCGCCGCGCCCAGGCGAGAACGGAATCCACCCTGACTACTCGCGCCGAGCTCATTTCCGACAGTTGCCCCGATAGCTGTGCACCCGGAGTGTGAGGCGCTGCGAACTGTTTACTCGATCGCTCGGATCTTCCGCTGCCATTCTGCAGCCCGCTCGGGTTTGTTCCAGTTGCCGTACAGTGCCACAAGGCGCTGTCCAGCTTCCTGCAACCAAGCCTGATCGCCGTGCGGGATTGCCTGCCGACGCTGCATCATGCCTTCGTAGCCCGAGATAACGAGTGGCTCGGCTTCGGCGTACTTCTTTACGGCGAAAAGAGACTGCCCCAGCATGCTCTCGCAGTTGTATCGATTCCAATCTTCGGAATTCGCCTTTTGATACCAATCGAGAGTCTGACGCAACTCGGTCTGGGCTTCCGCGTACCTCCGCTGTTTCAGCCACATGGATGCAGCGACTCTGCGGCCATTGACATTGCCGCGGATGCCGGAGCCGAGTTCCTCAACAACATCGGCCGGGAATGATAGTTGCAGATCCCTCTGATGGGCAGCGCGAAGAAGGTTACCATGCCGAGCCGACCGAGACGGCGCCGGTGGCCTTGCCATTGCTCCAGAATTCATACGCTTCCCATTGGACCGTGGGGCACTCCGCAGTTTGGCCGCCGGCCGAAACCGAGGTCATGAGAGTGGCGCTGAAGAGCCAAACAGCCTGTATTATGCTGCCCGTTTGTTTCGTGTAGTACAACCCAGGGGCATCGTAAAGCGATGCCACGGAGCCAGTTTGGTTTGGTGTCTGGTCCTCTAGAGATTCAGGCGGCCTGATACTGGCCCAAATGCGAAGGCCCTGAGAGGGTCTTCCGGACAACGAGCGGAATCCCTGCGTCACACTCGCCGGAACTCGTGGCGCACAGTATTCCATACTGCTGACCATCATCACCCCGCGCCAATACCCCGGCGGAGATCATACACCAACTCTTGATTTTCGAAAAGAGTTCCGCCCCGCGCCTCCGGCGTCTTTTCGGCACCCGGGCAAGAACGTCAATGGGCCACGAACCCGTACCGTAACCGAAGAGCTTCAGTTTCGTTCGCGATTCGGGGACCCGAATGGAGCCAAACAACGAGCGACAGGCTCTCTGGACCGCTGCACCCCATCTCGATTGAATGACTTGCTAAGCCAGGCTGACGGCCGAGTCGTGATTGTAAAGAAAACTGACGGCCTCTCCGGTTCTATAAGAGGGGATGTCAAGAGAAAAAGATATCCCCGAGGAGCTGGACCCGAGCGAATGTTGGTCGACATCCAGCCCCATTGCGCAGGTGTGGGCAAAGGCGCGCTTAATGACGAAGGGCCGGGAAGAAGCGGACAGTTCTCAACAGACACAATGGTTCTACTTCTTCCGCGTCCTCGGGACTGTCACAGCCACTGAGCATGGAGACATCGCTGCTTTCCAAACCTCCTTTCCCTCCTATGAGGAAAGTTTTTCGAAACGGCCCCAAGCCGTCAAGGGCGGGCCGACAGGCGCCGGCGGAGCGACACCCTTGACGGCTTGGGGCCGTTTCGAGATGATTCGCAGGCGGGGAAAGGAGGGAAACGTAAGCCGATTCGGAGCCGGAAGCGCTTCTAAGCGGAGGTGGCGACAGGTGCCGTCAACCATGGTTCTATCTGAGACTCGTGGCCTATAGCTTTATTCGGTTATCCGAGGGGGCATAGGGTTACAGAAGAGACTTTGCGCTTTCATGCGTCTTACTCGCCTACCGGAGAGGTGGATACTTCCCTCGAACTCGAGCGCTTCCAGAATCGAATGAGCAGCGGCAGCGATGAGCCCGCACTGGCTTGACCCGCTGGCATCAGGCGGCCTGCTGTTTCAATCGTTCCGGATCGAAATTTTCTCCTTTCTTCCAAACTCTCAAAACAATCGCCGCCAGCTTACGCGCCACGGTCAGCCGCGCCAGCGCCGGTTGGGCGCCTTTGGCCAGCAGTTGCTGATAGAAAACCGAGAGTGGATCGGAAGCGCTCACACCCCCAAACGTAGCCGCGCTCTTGAAAATGCTCTTCAGCTCATGATTATGGTTCACGTTCAGCCCGCGGATTAACGGGGTCTTCCGGGAACGCTGTAACTGGCCTCCGCTGAAGCAGTATTCCGCGCTCGTGCGCGTCTGCAGAGCCAGACCGCAGTAGGCCCACAGCTGCCGCTTCGTTCGGAAACGGTGCGGCGTTTGCAGCAACGCAATGAGCAACGCAACGCGAATCGGCCCCAGCCGCGGTATCTGCCGCAGCAGCGCGCTCGCCGGATGCCTGTGGCTTTCGGCCACCAGCTCCCGCCGGACTTCTCGATGCAATATGGTCAAACTGTCGAACTGTTGATACAACCACTCCGCGCGCCGGCGCACACCCGCCTCCGACAGTTGCTCCAGCCAGCTGCCGCGGTGCCGGCGGGAATAGACTCTCCTGCCGCCGCAGGCAATGGCCCAGCTTCGGTATAACCCTTTCAGGCGATTCATCGTGCGCGTGAGATCTTTGCTCACGGTCAGATAACTGTGCGCCAGTTCCCGCAGCGTCCGTACTCCGCACTCCCCGTGATAGACCGGCGACAGCAGTCCTGCACGCAACAGTTC